>MGDP01000208.1 GCA_001790955.1 Candidatus Tectomicrobia bacterium RIFCSPLOWO2_12_FULL_69_37 | reverse complement strand
TGGATGACCACGTCACTCCCAGGGCGGGGCGGCTATTGTTTACCGTGAAGTGTGAGATTCTGCGGCGAGGCGGCCTGATTCACCTCTTTTTCTTGATCTTTTTGCAGCTTGTCTTATTTTGGTGCCGCCTGGGGTGCCTCGTCGCCGCTGGTGGAGGCACACCCTCTCGGTATATTTGGGGACCCATGATTCCGGGTTCAGGTCGCGTGGCAATTCGGGAAACGGATCCTTCTCGGGTTCTGGCTTGTGAACGGCTCATGATACATGGCTATGGCGGAACGGGACGAGAGCATGGAAAGGCTTAGGATACGGGCCGCGGGCGAAAAAAACGGGGATTCCGTTTCTTCACCCATTTCCATATCGCTGCTGTTTACGCTTCTCGCCATATTCTTGTCCCCCTTCGATGTATTCGAACTGAATCCCATGAAGACAGAAGTCGAGACCGGCTATACAAGGTTGAACATCAGTGCGTTCGACTTCACGGTCCTGGCGTCATTCGTGTTCTTGTGCCTCGAGCGGAGGAAACGAGAGCTCAACGTGGGGATCCCGTTCATTTGGTACCTGCTTTTCTTGATCTTTGGCCTCATCAGCACGTTCCGCGCCGTCGACATGGTCGAATCGCTGAAGCACATCATCCAGTACGGCTATTTCTTTTTTCTTGTTTTGCCGCTTGTCAGCGCCCTCGTGGATGACGAGAGGAAGTTAAGGCTCTCCGCATTCGCCCTGATGTCCGGTCTTGTGTTGCACCTGGGCGCGTCCATCGTTTTGTATTCTACCCTGGGGAGAGTGGATGAGTACCAGGAAGTCTCCGCGAGAAGTGAGTTCTATGGTGTGGGGGGATTGACGCGGACGGTGCTCGTGGGCCTTCCCTTAGTCCTGGCCTTTATGAAAAAGGAGTTCTCGTTGGAGCCGTTTGGCGTGAAGACGGTGCTCCTGATGGCCCTGGCTGTTGTGTTCGGGACGATGGGCGTGTTGACCTACAACCGCTCGGCGACCGGCGCGCTCGCAATCGGCTTGCTGTTTGTTCTCGTCTTCCCTGTTTCCGCGAAGGCCGATTGGAAAAGAACTGGGGTGCGCTTGATAGCTGTTGTGTCCGGCGGGGCAATTCTTCTTTTGTTCTTTCACGAATGGTTGCTCCCGGAAGAATTGATCCGGCAATACGGCAAAGTGTTCTCCGAGGATCCGCTGAGTGATACGACGTTTCGTTGGAGGCATGTGGCGAACCTCGGGGTAATTTACTCGTGGAGGGATACGTTCTTTTGGGGGTGGGGGCACGATACCCCAAACATCGGAGCGAGGATGGTGGATTACATGACGGAGGCCGCGGACATCGGGGTGCCACATAACGTGTATATTACTTGGTGGGCGGGAGCAGGCTTTCTCGGGATGGTGTTCATGCTTCTCGCGCTCTGGAGAACTGTGGGGCCTGCCTTCAAGGTATCGTCGCTATCTCGAGATGCCGGACATGCACAGGTTCTCCTGGTAGGCCTATTGGGCGCGTACTTGAGTCTGCTGGGTCATTACATGCTTCACGCTTCGGTATTCCGGAGATTGGACTGGACGGTCGTGGCCCTAATATTTTGCGCCGTATCACTTATCGAGCGCAAGAACCGAAAAGCGCTGAACTAGGGTCAGCCGGCGATTGCACGACTCCCGCGGAATTGCGTAATTCTTCTCGAAGAGGCCGAAGATTCTTCGCCGTTCAGTTCACTCTTTTGAATCGGTCCGCACTTGTCCGGATTCCATTTTATGACCTCGGCTGGATTTGCCATGTTGCGGCTCTCCGCCGGAGAGATGCGCCGTGGCAAGGCGTGGTCCCACGGATCAGCAGCACCCGCCCCGGGAGGTCAAGCCCAGGATGGCCTCCTCCGGGCGGGCAAGATGGCTGGTTCCGGGCGGCGCTCCCGTCTTCCCGCGGCCGTGCATCGGCCGCATGGCTACGCGTCGCTCAAGAAGCTTTGCCTTGGAGCAGCGAGCGGTAAAGGTCCATCTGGAACTGGGCCAGCCTGTGGATATCATGGGCATCCACCTTTACGCGGGCCCGGTCCCGGAAATTGTCCCTCTCGCCGGGATGATTTAGGAGATGAATCACGGCGCGGGCGGCCGAATCAGAATCTCCTGGGGGAAACAGATATCCGTCCCAGCCGTTTTGTATGATCTCCTTTGTTCCATCAATTCCCGTGGCAACCACTGGACAGCCCGCGGCCATCGCCTCGAGAACGACGAGGGGTTGCCCCTCCCACCGCGAAGTTAGCAGGAAAACATCAAACAGCCTCAAGATGGAAGGCACGTCATCTCTCAGGCCCAAAACGCTGAACCTGGATTGCAGGTTCAGATTCTGAATTTTCTTCTCGGCCTCGCCCCGGAGAGGCCCATCCCCCGCGACGACAAAATGAACGCCGGGCAGTTCCGCGGCGACTTGAGACGCACATTGAATGAATGTCAGAGGATCCTTTTGAGGGGATAAGCGCATGACGGAGCCGACGATTTTGGCATGCGCAGGGATTTTAAGGCTGTTTTTTAGCTCGGTGGGATTCATATCTACTGATTGAAATTTTTTCACGTTGATTGCTCCGCCCCACACGTGGTATTGCTCTCTCCTCCCGATCCGGAACCTCATTCCTCTGTCTAAATCGGTATTTGATACCATGATGAGCCGATCGGTAAAACGCGCGACAAGGCGCTCGGCGAGAGCGAACGCGAATCTTGAATGCCATTTCGAGTCGACGTGAAATCCCCATCCATGTACGGTGTGAATAATCACCGGGACTTTCGCCAGGTAAGCCGCTGCCCGTCCAAGGATGCCGGCCTTGCTGCTGTGCGTATGGACGACGTCGACCTTTTCCTGTTTGAGCAAGTTCCGTAGTTCAATTAGTGCTCTGGCATCCCTCCATGGGCGAACTTCGCGAACGAGACTCGGCACGATCGATATGGGCACTTTTAATTGCCTGGCATAATCCTGCAGTGAGCCCTCCGGGCTGGTTTCCGGCCCAAACGCAAGCATTACATCAAATTGATTCCGATCAATGGCATCAATTGACTCCAGCACGATTTTCTGAGCCCCACCGACCGTCAGCCTGGTGATCAGATAGAGCAACTTGATCCGCCCCTTGGCGAGTTTCACTGAACCTCCTGGATTCGCATGGAGTTGGGGATCGGTATGATGCTGGATGGTCAGTCGCCCTTTGCGGGAATTGTCCAGCCGATGAAGCGCCCATTTAACAGAGGGCCAGGGTTCGTGTCAATGGGTGTGTAATTCGGGTTCAGGCGGCGGCTTCCCGGGTAAGGGTGTCGGCTCGCATCCCATCGGCAACGGTGCCCCTTGATGGACCTTCCTTCAAGAGCTCCGGGGCGTTGAGCCCCGGGGCTTGCCGTGGCCGTTGCGATAGCCCGCAGGAACATCCGCAGCCGCCCTGCGCTGGAGCTTTGCCCTGCCCCAGGAACTTATCCAACTCGGCCTCGAACAGGTCCTGGAGCCACCCCTGTGCCCTCCCGTGGAGGTGAGCCTCGGGGTTCTCCCTGGCGGTCCTTGACGGCGCGGGGGATTCGGTGCTCTGTTTCCTCATGGCGGGGTTTTTTTCTTCGAGGGCCCTCGGGCCTTGGGTTCACTCAACCCGAAGGCTGCGCCGCCTCTTCCCTATTTACACACCCTTTGAAGACACCTCAGCTTTCTGCCGTAACTGGGAAATGAACGAACCTGGAATCGAAGGAGTGAAGTTCCTTCATCGAGGAATCCCGGATGCCGTCTTACCCGGAATCGGGAAATAAGTCGAATCTCGCCGAGATTCACGTTCCACTCAAAGAGCTCGCGGGAATCATTTTCGCTTGGGACAAGAGACGAAGCTGGGCGTTGGTATTATCAGCGCTTCTGGCCCTTGGCGCGAATGCAGCCTGGCAGGCGCCAATTGCCCCCGTTTTTTTGATCTTCTTCATCAATTTCCTTTGTTTTCTCTCGGCGCTCGGCAGTTTGGCGGCCGGCCTGGTGTCATGGGCGTTTTGGCTTCCCTTGGTCAATGTCAACTTAAACGTCTTCCCCGGGTTCCCCACCTTGTCGTTCGACAAAGTGGCGTTTCTCTTGATGCTCGCCGCATGGAGGTTTCGCGTACGGCGGGAATTTCTCGTGTCAGATCCGATTACGAGAGCGTTTGCCGGGTTGCTGGCGGCCGGGTTCCTCACGCTCGCATGGAATCGAAATAACCTTCTGGGTCAGCTTGTGGGGCTGGGAGAATACGCTTCGTACCTGTCGATCTATTTAATCGCCGTCGGAACGCTCAAGCCGCAGCAAGACAGATCCAGGATGCTCGCCGCGCTGATTGCCGGATGCGCCGTCGCGACGGCGCTCGCGTATGGGGAATACCTGGTCTATCGAATCAGTGATGGGAAGGTGGTGTTCTCTCCGTATTACGAGTGGAATCTGGGCGCGCGCGACACCCAATTCGGAGGCACAGTCGGACATAAGAATTTCTTCGCCGCGTATCAAAGTCTCATGATATTTGTCAGTCTCGCTGTTTTGCTCTCCCGGAAAGGCAACCGGTATTTCTTCGGTGGATTATTGTTCTTGCAAGCACTGACTCTCTCCACGGGGAAAAGCCTCGGCGCATTCGTGGGCCTGCCTGCCGGATTGCTCGCCTGGTCCGCCATGCGATATTCAGGGGAAAAACGGCTGCTTGCCTTCCTCGTGGTTTCGGTTGGCGCCATTCTGTTGCTGGTATCAGTCTTCGCGCTCGTAAATCCACGGATCCCCCACCGGAAATTGAGCGGGTCAATTCAGCCCCGCCTCTATCTTCACCGGGTGGCGCTTGAAGCTTGGGCCTCAAGGCCTCTGCTTGGGCATGGTGTCGGAAGTTTTCCGTCGGTGATTTCCGCCAGTTCGATGAAGCTAGGACTCCAGGAGATGGAGCGATTCGGCCTCAATGAGAGCCATGCCGAGAGCCTTTGGAGAGGCGGTGGCTGGTCCGCCCACAGCGTTTATCTGAAAGCCGCCGTCGAGACGGGCGTCATCGGCCTCCTTGCGCTGCTGGGGCTTGGCTATGCGGTTGCGCACACATTGCTTGCTGGAGCGAAGAAGGCGGGAGGAGTCTTCGAGGTGCGAATGTGCGAGGCCGTGTTTTGCGGGCTAATTTCCTTTTCGATTCAAGGTTTCACGGAAGAATTGCTTTCGTTCTCCAAGTTATCCTTCATCTATTTTATCGTGGTTGGTCTTGCCACGTCCTTTCCGAGGGTGCTGCATACCGGGTCCGAAAAACACATAGTGGGCGAAATGGGATGAAAGTCGTTTTCTGGGTGGCAAGAAGCTCGCCATTGCGCTCTGGCCCGGTTGCATGCCCCCCCCCGGACAGGCATCAGGAGTTCGCCGTAGCCAGCGGGGCCGCTTGGCGGGCGTCCGCTCCGGCGTAGAGCATCTTGTGCACCTCCCCGGGCGGGAACCTTGGCCCGCCCCATTCGAATCCCACGGATGCACAAGCGTTTTCATCGCATCTCGCTTTTTACCGACCGGTGATCATTCGAGGTCGGCAAATTTAGCCGCCAGCTAGGTTTTTCTGCCCTGCGCCGGGATTTTTTGAGCCTTGAGTTTATCCTTGGTGCTGTTGAAAAAATCGGGTTTATGGATGATAATCAGGCCGTCTCGCGATGTCCCGTATCGCTATTGCCCTCAGGTTTGAAGCGAGGAGCCTGCATTGCTCAAGGATCTGCTTCTGCCTCTCAGTGTGGTCTTTGTCACGTCCCTTTTGGTGACCCCCCGGCTGATTGGCCTCGCGTGGCGGATTGGCGCCCTCGATGTGCCACGGCGGGATCTCAAGGTGCACGACACCCCCACACCCCGGATCGGGGGGGTGGCGGTCGCCCTGTCCTTTTTCATCGGCTACCTCATTCTGATTAGCTCGACTACTTTTTTCAAGGGAATTTCCGTGGGGATGATCCATGAGTCGAGGGCGTTCTTGATCGGCGCGGCTGGGGTGATCGTGCTGGGGTTTTATGACGATATCTCTTTCGCCAGCCCATGGCTGAAGCTGACTGTGCAAATGCTGCTCGCGGGGATTCTGTACAGCGGGGGTATCCGCTTGACCGGGGTTAGCATCCCGGCGCTGGGCAGTTTGGAGTTCGGACCATGGAGTCTACTGGTAACGGTCCTCTGGGTCGTCGGGGTCATGAACGCCATCAACCTCATCGATGGCTTGGATGGCCTCTGCGCGGGGATCAGCATCTTGACGCTTTTGACTCTGACGGTGCTGGGGACGATATCGGGTCTGTACTTTCATTCCTCTTTGGCGCTGCTTCTGATTGCCAGCGTCACGGGGTTCTTGATATACAATTTTCCGCCAGCCCGAATCTTCCTGGGAGATTCCGGAAGTTTGTTCCTAGGCTATTCTCTTGCGTCGTTCTCGGTGTGGAAGGCAGACTCCAGTGAGAATACCATGTTCCCGCTTGTGGCGGCATGCAGCTTGGTGGTCCCCCTGGGAGACACGACGCTGGCCGTTATCCGTCGGCTGGTCCAGGGCCGGAGGGTATTCGCGGGGGATATGGACCATATCCATCACCGGCTGTTGTTTTCGGGCCTGTCTCAGACGCGGGCCGTGCTGATTTTGTATCTTTTCACGATGGCGGGGAGCGCGGTTGGAATTCTGTTTGCGGTGGGTAAGGGCTCGTTTCTTTTTACGAGTTTGAGTTTGGCTCTCATCGTCCTTTTGAGCTACTTGTTTATCAGCCTTTACGTGGCGTGCGGGACGGCGCTGGCGACCGGCTTCTTCCGGCTCCTCTTGCTGGTTGAGTTGCTCAGGGAAGGCATCATCTATTCCGGCCTTGCCGAGAAGCTGAAGACCGTCCGGCACCTCAGGGAGGCCGAGCGGGCTGTTTCCGCGAGCCTGAGGCCCTGGAAGTTCGTTTCTCTGTCGCTCGTCGAGCAATTGGCAGCGGGAAACGGTGCTGAGAACAACGAAGGAAACGGAGGGGCCGGCCATCCCGCTCGGTACCTCGCAACGGAGACGAATGGACAAGTCAGGGTACGGATGGGTTCCTTGTCATTGCCCTTGAGAGAGGTCGATCTGGTTTTTGAAGGAAGAGTGGTCCCGTATTTCCTGGCTTCCGAAAAGAAGCGAGCCCGCTTCGCCAATTTTCTTTTCAAGTCGATCGAGAATACCGTCTGGCAAGCCAATGAACCGGGCGCGGTGTAGCGCCCAGGTGCCGCTGGCGGATGGGAGCGGGAGAGGGGCGTACTGTCCGGAGCCGGCCCTCGCCGGAGCATAGCCGCTGCGGGGGGGCGCAGCGCTTCAGTCCCGGTTCTTCTGCAATACCAGGGCGAAGGTTTCCGCTGCTCGCTCCTCCCGGAGAAGGTAGAAGAGCATGATCCAGGCTCGCCAGAGGAGGTGGGCGGGGGCGAAGAAGCTGAAGTATTCGCTCAGGTAGTAGGCCCGCTTCTCCAGAAGCTCGAGCCCTGCCTCGCCCGCTATCTTGACAAAATCAGGAATTGTGCACCGCTGATAGTAACTCGGGAAGCCGATCTGCTCTCCTAGCTCAGGAAAGAGGAAGCGCAGCATCTTGCGCTTGAAGGATTGGGGAAGCATGAGGTTGAGGCGGGCGTAGACAGCGTTGCGGGAAGGGACGAAGATAAGGACGAGCCCGCCGCGCTTGAGCGCGCTGACGATTCCCTCGAAGGCAGCCGGCACATCCGTCACGTGCTCGAGCACCGTCCGGCAGATGACGATGTCGCCGTCGCCCCTTCCCCGGAATCGGGTGATGTCAGTGCAGATCATCTCATCGTAGGAGCCGGGCGGAGCCTTGCTTAGCTCGTCTGCGTCGATGTCAAGGCCTACCACCCGAAGGCCCAGCCGGACCTTCTCTTCCGGCGTCACCAGGGGAGACTTTCCCCCTCCGATGTCGTAGACCACCGCTTCCGGCCGCAAGCGCCGGTGCGCGATCACCTGCTGGAAGTGCGTGTTTCCGTCGATCCGGAACTTCTCGGGCAGCGAGCTGTCCAGCCATCGCGAGAGCTTCTTCTGGGACTCAATCAGACTGTGCAAGAAACCCAGCATGTCTTCTCCTGTTGATCCTCGTTCAAGGCGGCCTCACCCTCTGAGGGCGCGCCCGCCGAGCGGCGATTATAGCAAAAGGCCAGGGCCTGTCCTCACAGTTCACCAGTGCAGAATCAAAATCTCATTTCCGCCGCGATGGCCATCATGCCGAAGACCAGCCGGCGATTCACGCTCTCGTGGGCCTGGAGGAAGGGCCAGGAGATAAGAGCGAGGGAAAGGGGGCGCGACTGCGCGATGGAAGTCACGAACGCCACCGGCGCGCGCCGGCACGAAATACGGAAGGTCACTCCTAAGCTCGCGGCCGGGCCGGCAAGGGTGAGGCGGCCCCAGCGGTTCAGGGGCTATTCGGCCGCCTTGGCGTGCCAAGCCACTTCCAGCGGAAGGGGACGGCAAAGACGTTGGTGTAGGAGGATCTAACGCGTTATCATGGTTTGCGGGATGCGGTTTTCGCCGCCGAAGTTCACCATGAGTCGGGAAGGGAAACGCCACCTTGGACGTCCCCCTGATGGACTTGAAGGCCCACCTCGCTGCCATCCGCCGGGAGGCGGATGAGGCCATCTGCCGTATCCCGGGGGGGGCCTCCTAAGCCCACGGCGCCCGGTACAAGGGGAGACGGGGCGGGGGGCTGGGCCACGCGGCCTCCTTCTTCGGCTTCTACCCCTCCAAGAACCTCGGGGCCTTCGGGGACACGGGGACGGTGGTGACGGGGGACGCCCAAGTGGCCGAGAAACTGCGCTACCCGCACAACCACGGGAGCACCCGGAAGGAGAAGTCGCGCTACAAGGTGATCGTTACAACAGCTGGCTGGTAACCCTCCAGGCTTCTCAGGCTGCGCGTGAGGCTCTCGTCCTCTCTCGCTATCCCGGGATGAGTCTGGCCCAGCTGGATTACGTGGTGGACACCCAGGCGGGCGCCGTGCGAAAGGTGAAAGCATCTTGAGTTTTTGAGGCTGGGCGACCGGATTTCGGTCGGGGGGAATCAAGGGGAGGACCGGTACATATGGCGCGGGTTCTGGTGACGGGAGGGGCGGGTTTCATCGGGAGCCACCTGTGCGAGGCGTGCCTCCGTGTGGGCGAAGAAGTGACCGCAGTGGACAACCTCGCCACCGGCTCGGCCAAGAACCTTCCCGCGGGTGTTCGCTTTATCCAGGGGGATCTGCGCGATCCATCTCTCAGCAAGACCCTTTTGGATGAGTTCCGTCCCGATGTTGTTTATCACCTGGCGGCTCAGTCCAGCGTTATCCGCAGCATCGGCGATCCCATCCACGACCTGGAAGTGAACGTCCGGAGCACCCTCCACTTGCTCGAGGCCTGCCGGGCTGCCCGGAGGGCCCCCGCCTTCGCCTACGCGTCGACGGGAGGAGCGTCCTACGGCGATCCGGAGAAGCTGCCCGTCTCGGAAGATCACCCGGCCGAGTACCGCTCGCCCTATGGCGCCAGCAAGCACCTGGGGGAGGCGTACGTCTCCCTCTACGCGCAGCTGTTCGGTCTCCGTACCGTCTCCCTCCGCTTCGCGAACATTTACGGGCCGCGCCAGCGGGGAGACCTGGAAGCGGGGGTGGTTTCCATCTTCGCGCAGCGCTTGAGGGAAGGGGCTCCCATCATTCTCTACGGGAACGGCGAGGCCGCTCGGGACTACGTCTACGTCGAGGACGCCGTGAACGCCCTGCGGCTGGCCGCCCAGAAGGGCGCGCCCGGCGGCGCTTACAATGTCGGGACGGGGGTGGCCACCCAGGTCGAGGAGGTGCTCGGCCTGCTCAGCCAGGCGATGGGGATCCCACCCGCCCGGGTCGACCGGATGCCGCTGCGGCCGGGTGAGATCTTCCGGGTCGCGCTGGACTCCTCCCGGCTGAATCAGGCCACGGGATGGCAGCCCCGCTACGATCTTGAACAGGGAATTGCCTCCTTTGCCGAGTGGTTCCTGAGCACTTGCTCAGAATCCCGCCGATAGTCCTCTCCCGCCTCTCCTTCCTCACCTGCACACTTAAGCCATGGAACTGCTTTTTCGCATGGTCTTGCCCTCGATCCTGACCCAGGGCCTATGCGGCTTTTCCAGCCGCCCGGGCCCCCAGGGCCCAGGCGCTTCTTCACCTCCCCAAAATCAACACCCCCGTCCCGGCCACGATCGCCGCGGCCCCCAGGGCGGCGCGGCGGTTCACGCTCTCGTGCGCCTGGAGAAAAAGCCAGGAGACGAGGACCAGGAAGAAGGGCCTCGACTGCGCGATGGGGGCCACGAACACCACCGGCGCCCGCGCCAGCGCGAGGTACATGAAGGTCACCCCCAGGCTCGCGGCCGAGCCGGCCAGGACGAGATAGCCCCAGGCCTGGAGCGGCCACTCCGTCACCCGGGCCGCCCCGAGCCGCCTCCAGCAGAAGGGCAGGAAGCACAGCACCGCGAAGAGGTTCGCGTAGAGGTTGGCCAGGTTCGGGGAGGCGAAGTCGTTCACAGCCGGGCGGGCGAAGACGGCGGAGGCCCCGAAGACGAGGGCGCTCAGCAGGGCCAGCGTCACCCCCTTGAGGTAGCTCCCGGCCGCCTGTGCCCCCCCCGGGCGGCTTCGGGCCATCAGGACGCTCCCCCCGATGACGAGGGCCGCCCCCCCCGCCAGCCCCAGGGTGAGCCGCTCGGCCAGGAAGATCATGCCCAGCGCCATCGAGAAGAAGGCGCTCGTGGTGCCGAGCGTTCCCGCCCGCGTCGCCCCGATGTGCTGGGTGGCCGCGAAGAGGAGGGTCCGCGCCGCGGTGATCCGGGTGACCCCCGCGAGGGCGATACTCGCGAGGGCCCAGGGCCGGCCGGGCCAGGGGTGGGCGAAGTCCCCGTTCAGGAAGGAGACGAAGGCCAGCACCGGCAGCCCCACCAGGGCGCTCACGGCCGTCCCGACGATCGGGTCGATCCCCCGCACCCCGAAGCGCCCGAAGATGTCCCGCAGCGCCAGGAGGAGCGCCGCGCACAGCGCGAAGAGGGCCGCGGGATCGATCATCCTCTCTCCTGATCCAGGGCCGGGCCGGTCGGGCCGATCCGGAGGCCTCACGGATGCGTCGTGGACGGGAACGCTGCGGGACGGCGGATTGTAGTCCGGCCCCCCGCGTTTCACCAGCCTCAGAGCCCTCCCGCCGCCGCGCCGTGCTAGGATGGGCCATCCGATCCTGATCGATCCCGTCTCAAGGGAGAGACGCCCATGCCCGTGTTCCAGTTCTGGCCCTCGGATTGGACCATGTCCTGGCAGTTCATCCGGCTGGTCTCGGAAGCCCACTACGGCGGCGGGGACTTCCACGAGCTCCACAGCGCCGCCCGCAACATCCCGGCCGGGGACGCCGAGGCCTGGCACCGCGAGTTCTACCAGCTGGGGGAGCGAATCGCCCGGCAGGCCGAGGCCGAGGGCGCCCGGGGCCACCGGCCGACCGCCCGGGCCGCCCACCTGCGCGCCTCCAACTACTTCCGCACCTCCGAGTTCTTCCTCTTGGGCGACCCGCGCAAGGTGCGGGTCTACCAGCGGAGCGCCGCCCAGTTCGAGAAGGCCGCCGCCCTCTTCGACCCTCCCTTCGAGCGCGCCGAGGTGCCCTACGAGGGCGCGGGCCTGCCGGGGTGGTTCATGCGGGCGGGCCCGGGCTGGAAGGGGAAGCGTCCCGCCTGCCTCCTCGTCGGGGGCGCCGACACCACCGCCGAGGAGCTCTGGCTGCTGGGGGGCCAGGAAGCCCTCGACCGAGGGATGCACCTCCTCATCGTGGACGGCCCCGGCCAGGGGGCGGCCGTCCGCTTGCGGAACCTCTACATGCGGCCGGACTACGAGGTGCCCGTCATCGCCATGCTGGACTGGCTCTGCGCCCGCCCCGAGGTGGACGCCTCGCGGGTCGGCCTCGTGGGCCGCAGCGCGGGGGGCTACTTCGGCCCCAAGACCGCCGCCGTGGACCGGCGCATCAAGGCCATGGTGCTCTGGGGCGCCTGCTACGACTGGCTGAGCGACGTGTACGATTTCTATCCTCCCATCCAGCGCCAGTTCCAGTACATCCTGGGGGCCGAGGACGACGCCGACTGCCGCGCGAAGCTCAGGCCCTACACCCTCGAAGGCGTCCTCGGAAAGGTGCGCTGCCCAACCCTCGTGAGCCACGGGGAGCAGGATCGCATCGTCCGCCCCGAGTCCGCCCGGCGCACCTACCGGGAGCTCGCCTCCGCCGAGAAGGAGCTCAGGATGTGGACCCCCGAGACCCTGGGGGAGAACCACTGCCAGAACGACAACACCCCGAACGCCGTCCGCTTCATGTACGACTGGCTGGCCGACCGGGTGTAGGGAGAGGGCCCGGCTTGACAGCCCCCGGCGGGCGTTGAAGGATGCGCGGGCGCTCCTGCGGGGCGAGAATTGCTTTTGACATCGGGGCGGAGCCCACATGCCGGACCGGAAGGACGAGCGGGAGTCCTGGCCGAAGGGCGTGATAGTCCCCGTCGAGAAGCCCTTCGTGGACGCGCGCGGCGTCATCCAGAACCTCGTCGAAGCCGGCATGCGCATGGCGGTCGTCATCACCTCGAAGAAGGGCGCCGTCCGCGCCAACCACTACCACAAGACGGACTGGCACTACTGCTACGTGCTCTCGGGGTCGATCGAGTACTTCCACCGGCCGGTGGGAAGCCAGGCGGCGCCCGAGCGGATGCTGATCCGGACCGGCCAGCTCTTCTTCACCCCCCCCATGGTCGAGCACGCCATGCGCTTCCCCGAGGACACGGTGTTCCTCACCCTCTCGCGCAACGATCGCCACCACGAGGCTTACGAAGCGGACCTCGTGCGCGTCCAGCTGATATAGCCCCGATCGCATGAACGCCCCTCCCGCGAGCGTGGTGAGGCGCCGGCGGGACTGCCGCCTGTGCGGCGGCGGTGCTCTGGACCTCGTCCTCTCCCTCGCGCCCACCCCTCCCGCGAACGCTTTCGTCGCCCAGAAGGATTTGCACGCCCGCCAGGACGCCTTCCCGCTCGACCTGCACCTGTGCCGTGACTGTGGCCACCTCCAGCTCCTCGACGTCGTGGACCCGGACCTCCTGTTCCGGCACTACGTCTACGTCTCGGGCACCTCCCCGGTCTTCCTGGCGCACCTCCGCGCCTACGCCGAGGACGCCGTCGCGCGCTACGGCCTGAAGCCCGGGGACCTCGTGGTCGAGGTCGGGAGCAACGACGGCAGCCTCCTGCGCTTCTTCCGGGAGAAGGGGATGCGCGTCCTGGGCGTGGACCCCGCCCAGGAGATCGCCCGCGCGGCCAACCAGGCGGGGGTCGAGACCCTGGAGGCGTTCTTCGAGCCGGAGCTCGCGGCGCGCATCCGGGAGGAGCGCGGCCCCGCCGCCCTTGTCGCGGCGAACAACGTCTTCGCCCACGCGGACGGGCTGCGGGAGATGGCGGAGGGGGTCCGCTCCCTCCTGGGGCCCGGCGGGGTGTTCGTCTTCGAGGTTTCCTACCTCCTCGACGTCTGCGAGCAGCTGCTCTTCGACACCATCTACCACGAACACCTGGCCTACCACGCGGTCGGGCCCCTGCGGGCGTTCTTCCCGAGGTGCGGGATGGAGTTGATCGACGCGCGGCGCGTGCCCACCCACGGGGGCTCGCTCCGGGGGGTGGCCCAGCCGGCGGGGGGGCCGAGGCCGGTCTCGCCCGGGGTGGGGGATCTGGCCGCCCTCGAGGAGGCCGCCGGGCTCCGGCGGCCCGAGGCCTACCGGGACTTCGGCGCCCGGGTCGGCCGCCGCAAGGAGGAGCTGGGGGAGCTGCTGCGCGGGCTCCGGAGGCAGGGGAAGCGGATCGCCGGCTTCGGCGCCCCCGCCAAGGCGACGACCTTGATGTATCATTTCGGCCTGGGCCCCGAGGTGATCGATTTCGTCGTGGACGACAGCCCGTGGAAGCAGGGCCTCTTCACCCCGGGCCACCACATCCCGGTGCTCCCCGCCCAGGCGATCTACGAGCGGCGGCCGGACTACGTCCTGGTGCTGGCCTGGAACTTCGCCGGGCCCATCATGGCCAAGCACAAGGCGTTCGCCGAAGCCGGGGGCCGCTTCATCGTTCCCCTGCCGGACCTGCGGGTGATCTGAGTTGAGCCAGTATCTCGAAAGCGACATCGCCGAGATCCTCGATGGCCTCGGGGGCACGGCACGGGCCTTCAGCGGGAAGACGGTCCTCCTCACGGGCGGGGCCGGCTTCCTGGGGAGGTACCTGGCGGCGGTGTTCTCCCGCCTGGGCCAGCGGGAGGGGGGCGCGCCCGTCAAGCTCGTCATCCTCGACAACCTCATCACGGCGGCCGAGACCTCCGCCCGCGCGCCCGAGGGCGCGGGCCAGTTCGTCCAGTTCAACGTCATCGAGCCCTACGCCCACCCGGAGCCGGTGGACTTCGTCATCCACGCCGCCGGCATCGCCAGCCCGTACTACTACCGGAAGTACCCCCTCGAGACCCTCGAGGTCGCGATCTGGGGGACCAAGAACATGCTCGAGCTCGCCCGGGCGCACGAGGCGAAGCTCCTCTTCTTCAGCACGAGCGAGATCTACGGGGACCCCGACCCCCGCTACGTTCCCACCCCCGAGAGCTACCGCGGCAACGTCTCCTCCCTGGGGCCCCGGGCCTGCTACGACGAGAGCAAGCGCGTGGGCGAGACTCTCTGCCGCGTCTACCACGAGTACTTCGGGGTGGACTGCAAGATCGTGCGCCCCTTCAACGTCTACGGCCCGGGGATGTCCGAGCGCGACTACCGCGTGCTGCCCAACTTCGCCAGCCGCATCCGGGGCGGGAAGCCCCTCCACGTCTACGGCTCGGGTGCCCAGACCCGCACCTACTGCTACGTCACCGACGCCGTCGCGGGCTTCCTCAAGGTCCTGGCCGAGGGCGTGCCCGGGGAGGTCTACAACATCGGCAACGACCGGCCCGAGGTGTCGGTGGTGGACCTCGCCGGGCGCATCCAGGCCGTGCTCGGGCGCAAGGTCGAGCTCGTGCGGATCGACTATCCCGACGCCTATCCCCCCGACGAGCCCCAGCGCCGCTGCCCGGACCTCACCAAGGCCCGCAAGCATTTGAACTTCGAGCCCCGGGTGGGCCTGGACGAGGGCCTCCGCCGCTTCTTCGGCTGGACCGAGGGCGCCTACACCGGGGCGTGAGGGCCGGCGCCCCCCGCGGTGCCCCGGAATCCCCCCGGAAACCTCCTGGCCTGACCGCCTCTTTCCCCCCTTAAAGAAAGGGCGCGCATTATCCCTCAAGGCCGTTGAAACCCCCGGAACCGGCCCGGGCCGGGGGGGAAGAGGGAAGAAAAAACCCCCGGAATATCCCGGAATAAGCCGGACACCCTCGGAAAGCCCCGCTTTTTTCCGGTGGAATCTCCGTGAAAACCGTGGACACCCTTCCGTCCTCCGCGTGAAAGCCCATTCCGGCCCCGCGCCCTGAAAGCACGCTCCCCCTCGCCCCTCTTGTCCAAGGGGGAGGATGGGGGGGTGAACCCGCGGTCGCACCCCGCCCGGAGGGAATATGGGCCAATGGATGAGGAAAGCCCTTACCCCAAATTCCCTCACGTTCCGGGACGGGAGGCTGAGGGGCCGCATCGCGGCCCGGCCGGGCCTTCTGTGCTAGGATCCCCCTGCCGGCGGGGCAAGCCGGACGCGTCTTCAAATCCCTCTTTCATTCCCCCAGCGTGGAGAACGCCCATGGAGCCGACGCTCAAGTTCATGGCCATCAACACGAATGAGATCGAGTGGCAGGACGGCGAGCAGATCATGGGGCTGCCGCCCGGCCTCAAGGTCAAGATCATCGCCGAGGGCACGGACGAGGTCTCGGAGCGGGTGGACAAGTTCGTGAAGTTCCCCCCGGGCTACGTCGAGCCCCGGCACAGCCACGACTACTTCCATAGCACCCTCGTGCTCGAAGGCGAGATGCACGTCGCCGGGAAAATCCTCAAGCCCGGCGACTACGTCTACGGCGGCAAGGAGCCGCACGGCCCCTACCACTATCCGGTGGGCTGCATGGTCTACTCGGCCGGCCGCGGCAAGAAGCTGAGCCAGATCCACCGGCGGGAGAAGTAGGCGGGGGCCCCGGGAACCTGCCGCAGCGGACCGGATGGACGCTCTGTAGGGGCGAGGCGCGCCTCGCCCCTACGCATTTTCCCTTTGGCCCTCACGGTCCCCTCGATCCCCTCTCCTCCTCGCCATCCCCCGCGCCGCCTGCTAGGCTCGTAGGGGCGTATCGCAATACGCCCCTACTTTCGGTGTTTTCTCTGACGAGGAGCCTTCGATGCTCTTCAACCGCGCGCGGGCGCTGGGGCTGATGGACCAGCACCGCCTGGACGCCCTGGTGGGCACGAGCCGCCACAACGTCTTCTACCTGGGCGGGCTCGACGGCTGGGCCCAGGCCACCTACGGGGACGCCGCGACCGAGACCTTCGCCGCCTTCTTCCGCCGGGAGGACCAGCCCCCGGCCCTGATCGTCTCCCGCCAGGACGAGACCTACTACGCCGCCGGGGGCTCCTGGATCGCCGACGTGCGGGGCTACGGCCCCCCCTCGGCCATGGAGATCCCCCCGGGCGCCAGGCCCGAGACGCCCGAGGAAGAGAGGCTCCTGCGCCTCCTGCCCGGGGGCGGCGCGCCGCGCGAGGGAAATCCGGCGGCGGCGCTGCTGCGGCTCCTCCGGGACCGGGGGCTCTCGAAGGGCCGGATCGCCCTCGACGAGGAGGGGCTGAAGCCCGCCACCCGGGCCAAGCTGGCGTCCTCTTTGCCCGGCGCCGAGTGGCTGGACGGGGCGGGGCTCTTCCGCCTCATCCGGCTCCAGAAGACCGGGGCGGAGGCCGAGCGCATCCGGGAGGCGGCCATGGTCAACGAGCGCGCCGTGCGCACCTTCCACGGGGCCCTCGCCGAGGGGCGGACCGAGCGCGAGGTCGCCGCCCTCTACTACCTGGCCGTGGCCGAGGCGGGGGGGAAGTGGGGCTGGCTCCACCTCGCCGGGGGACGCCGCTCGGCCACCATCTTCCCGCCCTCGGACCGCAAATTCGGGCGCGGGGACCTCTTCTTCTTCGACGCCGGGATGCGGCTCGGGGGCTACAGCGCGGACGTGGGGGGCTGCGGGGCCTTCGGGGAGCCCGCGGCGGAGCATCTCCGCGAGTACGGGGCCATCCGGGCGGGGCTCGACGCCGCCCTGGGGGCGATCCGGGAGGGGGTCAAGCCCTCCGAGATCTTCCGCGCCGCCGTGGCCGGGGCGCGCAAGGGGGGGATGCCCAGCTACGGGGGCTCCTTCTGCGGCCACACCATCGGCATCGAGCCGCGCGAGTTCCCCTACACCCTGAGCGAACCCGCGCCCGTCTCGGACCCCTTCCTTCCCCCCACGAGCGACGTGCCGCTGCCGGCGGGGGCGGTGCTCTCGGTGGAGCTCCCCTCGGGCCGCTTCGGGCACGGCGGGGTGCACTGCGAGTTCACCGTCCAGGTCACGCGGGAGGGGTTCGAGCACCTGGGCGCGCCCGAGCGGACGTTCTATAGGGTGTAGAGGCGCTTGATCTGGTTGATAGGTTGTCCTGTGGGGGCGTTCCATGGAACGCCCCTACGTCGTGTCAGCGCCCATATCCCCCCCCCGGGACGCGGGGCGCGATATTTGATATGCTTATGGAGTGCCCCGCTCCGGGGCGGGCCCGCGGGCCACGCCGGATGAAGAGGGAGGGCCCCCCATGGACAAGAAAGCACGATTCTCCCTTCTCTACTTCCTCTTCATCTTCCTCATCATGTACCTCATCCAGTCCCTTTTCTTCCCGGGCGCGCACATCCAGCGGGTGCCCTACAACGAGTTCCGCAAGCTGGTGCGCGAGGGCAAGGTGGAGCGGGTGGACATCCTGGGGGACCGCCTGAGGGGCCGCATGAGGACGGCGGGCGCCCAGGCCCAGGGCCGCCTCTTCGAGACCGCCAAGGTGGAGGACCCGGGCCTCATCAAGACGCTCGAGGAGGCCGGCGTGACCTTCCAGGGCCAGTACGAGCCTCCCTGGGTCGTCACCTTCTTCAGCACCTGGGTCTTTCCCCTCGCCATCCTCTTCACCATCTACGCCTTCGTCCTGCGGAAGATGGGCCCCGGCCAGGGGGTGATGGCCTTCGGGCGCAACAAGGCCAAGATCTACGCCGAGAAGGGGGTGGGCGTCCGCTTCACCGATGTGGCCGGGGTGGACGAGGCCAAGGAGGAGCTGGCCGAAGTGGTGGACTTCCTCAAGAACCCGGACCGCTACCTGCGCCTCGGCGGCAAGATCCCGCGCGGGGTGCTCCTGGTCGGCCCCCCGGGCTGCGGCAAGACGCTCCTCTCCAGGGCCGTGGCGGGGGAGGCCGGGGTGTCTTTCTTCAGCATCAGCGGCTCGGAGTTCGTCGAGATGTTCGTCGGGATGGGCGCCGCCCGGGTGCGGGACCTCTTCGCCCAGGCGGTGGAGAAGGCCCCCTGCATCGTCTTCATCGACGAGCTGGACGCCCTCGGCAAGGCGCGGGGCATGAGCGGCATCATGGGCGGCCACGACGAGCGGGAGCAGACCCTGAACCAGCTCCTGGTGGAGATGGACGGCTTCGACACCCGCAAGGGGGTCATCATCCTGGCGGCGACCAACCGGCCCGAGATCCTCGACTCGGCTCTCTTGCGCCCGGGCCGCTTCGACCGCCAGGTGCTCGTGGACCGGCCCGACCTGGAGGGCCGCAAGCAGATATTGAGGGTCCACGTCCGCAACATCGTGCTCGACCCCGGAGTGAACGTGGACCGCATCGCCGAGATGACCCCCGGCCTCTCGGGCGCCGACCTCGCCAACCTCGCGAACGAGGCCGCCCTGCGCGGCGCGCGGCACAACCGCAACGCCGTCACCATGGGCGACTTCGAGGAGGCCTTCGAGCGCATCGCGGCGGGGACGGCGGACCCGGTGCAGAAGGTCTCCATCATCCCGCGCGGCATCGGGGCGCTCGGCTACACCCTCCAGCGCCCCACCGAGGACCGCTACCTCCTCTCGCGCAGCGAGCTGGAGGACCGCATCGCCGTCCTCCTGGCCGGGCGCGCGGCCGAGGAGGAGGTCTTCGGCGAGGTTTCGACCGGGGCCCAGAACGACCTCCAGCGCGCCACCGACATCGCCCGCTCCATGGTCACCGAGTTCGGGATGAGCGCCCGCTTCGGCCCCCAGTCCCTGCGCACCGAGCCCCGGCCCCTCTTCCTCGGGAGCACCTTCTCCCCGCAGACGGGGCCGTCCTCCATCAGCGAGGCCACCCTGCGCGAGGTGGACGAGGAGGTGGAAAAGATCATCACCGCCGCCTATCACCGCGCCCAGGAGATTCTCCACACGCGGCGGGAGAGCCTCGAGCAGCTGTCGGTCCGCCTCCTGGAGCAGGAGACCTTGGGCGGGGACGAGCTGCGGGCCGCCCTCGGGGTGGAGCGGCGGGCCGCCGCCACCGCCTCCCCGGCGGGCTAGGCCGCCCCGTGCCGCTGCGCCTCGGCATCCTCAACCCGAGCTTCCCCCCGAACCGCCAGCCCTGCGGGGTGGGGGACTTCACCCGCCTCCTCGCCTCCGCCCTCGCGGCGGGGGGGGCCGAGACTCTCATCCTCGCCGGCCAGGGCTACCGGGGGCCGGAGCGGAGGCCCGAGGGGAAGGTCCTGCGGATCGCCGACGCCTGGGGCCCGCGCGCCCTGCGCCGGGTCGCGGCGGCCTGCCGGGAGGAGGGGGCGCACGCCCTCCTCGTTCAGTACGCGCCGGACCTCTACCCGCCCCATCCCTACTGGATCAACGCCCTCCCCCTCGCCATGAAGGCCCTCGCCCCGGGCATCCCCGTGGTCGTCTCCATGCACACGGTGGGGGTTTCCTCCCCGGGCTCCATGCTGGGGGCGGGCCTCATGATCCTCTCGGCGGGGGGCGTCGTGGCCACGAACGAGGAGGTCACCCACCTCGTCGGCAAGTACCTCCGGCCCGCCATGCGGAAGACGGCCGGCATCCCCATCGGGGCGAATGTGGAGCCGCCCCGCCGGGACGCCGAGGCCCGGCGGCAGGCGCGCGCCCGCCTCATCCGGGAGGAGGGGCTCCCGGCGGAGACGGCCATCCTCGCCCACTTCGGGCTCTACTACCCGGGCAAGGGGGCGGAGCAGATCCTCGACGCGGCGGGGGCCTGGAAGCGGCAGGGGCGGGCGTTCCGGCTCTACATGATCGGGGCGCGGAGGGGGGACGACGGGGGCTTCTACGAGCGCCTCCAGGCCCGGGGTCACGCCCAGGGGCTGGGGGAGGAGCTGGTCTGGACGGGCTACCTGCCCGGGGAGGGGGTGACCCGCCTCCTGCTCGGGGCCGACCTCTTCCTCGCCCCCTACGACGGGGGCATCTCCACGCGGCGGGGGAGCCTCATGGCCGCCCTGGCCCACGGCCTCCCCGTGGTGAGCACCCCCGCGCGCGTCCCGACGGCGCACTTCCGCGAGGGGGAGAACTTCGCCTCCGTCCCCTTCGCCGACGCCTCGGCCCTGGCCGGGCGGGTGGCCGCCCTGCTGGACGACCCCGCCCGCCGGGAGAAGCTGGCCCAGGGCGCCTCCGCCCTCGCGGAGCGCTTCGCCTGGCCCAAGATCGCGGAGCAGACGCGGGAGTTCGTGACTGGTTTGCTGAAACGGATGCCCTAGCGTCCGCTGGGCCGCCCCCCTCTATGGGTTCCTCCGTTCTTGACGGATGAACCCATATTGAGTACAATCGTATCCAATATGAGTACAAATGCCCCTTCGCCCAGCATTGGCCATGTGCTTTTCGGAAAGACGCGCCGGGCCGTGCTCTCCCTCCTCTACGGCCATCCCGAGGAGGACTTCTATCTGCGCCAGATCGCGCGCGCGGCGGGCAGCGGACTGGGCGCGACGCAGCGCGAGCTCGCGCAGCTCACTGAAGTTGGCATATTGCGGAAGAGGGCGCGCGGAAAGCAGGTCTATTTCCAGGCCAATCCGGACTGCCCCGTCTTCGGGGAATTGAAGGGCCTGCTGATCAAAACGGCGGGAGTAGCCGACGTGCTCCGGACCGCCTTGCTTCCTCTCGCGGATCGGATTGGCACCGCTTTCGTCCATGGCTCCTTTGCCCGCGGGGACGAGAGCCGGGGGAGCGACGTGGACCTCCTCGTGGTGGGGGACGCCACGTTCTCGGATGTCGCCTCCGCCCTCGCCCCGGCACAAGAGGCGCTGGGACGCGAGGTGAATCCCACGGTGTACCCGCCGGAGGAGTTTCGCCGGAGGCAGGCGGCGGGTCACCACTTTCTCATGAGCGTCCTGGGCGCGCCGCGCATCTTCCTGATCGGGGGCGAAGGTGAGCTTAAGCGATTGGCTGGCTAACGGCTGGCTGAGAGAGCACCGGACGAGCCCGGAGGAAGTCCGCGACCTCCTGGGGGTGGCTGATCGAGACTTGGCCGACTGCCAAACCCCCGGCCTTAGTCCGGACTGGAGGCTGAACATCGCCTACAACGCCGCTATTCAGGTTGCCGCTGCAGCCTTGGCGGCCAGCGGCTTCCGTCCCTCGCGCGAAGCCCATCACTACCGGGTCATCCAGTCCCTCGCCCACACCATTGGGGCCGAGGCGCGTCTCATCGTCCAGCTCGACCAATTCAGGAAGAAACGCAACGTCGGCGAGTACGAGCGGGCCGGTGCGGTCTCCGAGAGGGAGGCGGAAGAGATGGCGGCCCTCGCCCGGGTCTTCCGCCGAGACGTGGAGAGATGGCTCCGAGCGCAGCATCCCGGGCTCTTGTAAGCAGTACCTAACCCGGGGCGAGGAGGCCCAAAGAGCTCGCCTGGCCCAAGATCGCGGAGCAGACGCGGGAGTTCGTGCTCTCCCTCCTCAAGCGGGCGCCCTAGCCCCCCTACTCCTCGTCCGCCAGGGCGAACTTGCTCTCGGTGGCGGGGATGTGCGTCTCCGGCAGCCCCAATTCTTTCTTGACGATGTTCGTCCCGCGCGTGAGTGCCACCATCTTGTAGAAGGCGTGGCGGCGGCTCATGCCCTCGCGCCCGAAGCCGCAGTCCGTCGAGATGCAGAGGCGCTCGGCGGGGACGTATTTCAAAGCCTTCCGGATCAGGCTGGCCACTTCCTCGGGGCGCTCGACCTGGAGCCCCCGGTGGTTAATGACCCCGATGGCGACCTTGGGCTTGGTGATCTTCTTCCCGATGGCCTCCAGGTCCATGCCCCCCGTGCTCGCGCACTCGAAGGTCAGGACGTCCACGTCGAGCGCGTTCATGTGCTCGAGGGCGGGGGCGTAGCTCTTGGCGGCCTCGTAGAAGCGCTGCTGGGCGGGGTTGCCCCAGCAGGTGTGGCACCAGAGCTCCAGCCTGTCCCGCAGGCCGCGGACGCTCCGGTTGAAGGCGTCCACGTAGAACTCCATCGTCATCTCCTTGTCTTCCTTGTGGTGCTCGAAGCGGTGGACCCAGGGCTCCTCCACCTGGAAGACGGTGCAGCCGGCGCCGGCCAGGCGGGCGAACTCGGCGTGCATCACCTCGCAGAGGTCGAGCACGAGCTCCCGGCGGCTCTGGTAGTGATGGTTCGGGATGATGGACTCCAGGCAGTCGGCGCTGATGGAGCCGAACTTGACGTGCTTCGCCGTCATCTGCTGGGCGCTGCGCCAGAGCTGGGGGTACTCCAGGGGCCCGGGGCCCACCTTGCCCGTCACCTGGGGCAGGACGCGGGCCTCCAGCACCTCGTACATGATCTCGCCCGGCACCGAGCTGCCCCAGCCGGCGTGCTTGCGCGAGGTCTCGTAGCCCGTGAAGCCCGCGAGCCGCTGGACGACGTAGGCCACCCAGGAGCGCCCGCCCACGTCGGTGTCGAAGCGGTTGTCTCCGTCGGTCACGATGTCGAGCCCGGCGCGCTCCTGGTCGCGGATGAGGCAGGAGACGGCGTCGAGGTACTGCTCGCGGTAGTTCTTCTCGGCCATCGCCACCCGGAAGGGCCGCCCCGAGAGGTTCTCGGTGTACCAGCCCGGCCGGGGCAGGCTCCCCGTGATGGTGGTGGGGAGCTTCAGGTCCTTCGTTGCGGTGTACATGGACGGATCTCCTCGGGGGTCTCCCGCGTGCTCCTGGCTTTTCTCCCT
Organism: Candidatus Tectomicrobia bacterium RIFCSPLOWO2_12_FULL_69_37; assembly: GCA_001790955.1. Lineage (GTDB taxonomy): Bacteria > UBA8248 > UBA8248 > UBA8248 > UBA8248 > 2-12-FULL-69-37. The sequence goes on along the minus strand of MGDP01000208.1, from coordinate 324 downwards.
CCCCCTCCGGGGGAGGGATGGGGTGGGGGAGAATCCACGAGAGGCATTCCCTCCCCCTGCCCCCTCCCGGAGGGAGGGGGAGAAGCATGGCGGCTTCTCCCGGGCTGCGTGCCCCCGCTCTAATCCTCGTCCGCCAAGGCGAACTTGCTCTCGGCGGCGGGGATGCGGGTCTCGGGCAGCCCCAGCTCCTTGCGGACGATGTTGGTCCCGCGCACCAGCGCCACCATCTTGTAGAAGGCGTGGCGGCGGCTCATGCCCTCCCTTCCGAACCCGCAATCCGTGGAGACGCACAGCCGCTCGGGCTTCAGGTGCTTGAGCGCCATG
>MGDP01000207.1 GCA_001790955.1 Candidatus Tectomicrobia bacterium RIFCSPLOWO2_12_FULL_69_37 | reverse complement strand
GCCCGTCTCGGGGTCCACGAGCACCTCGGCCACCTGGGTGCCGAAGCCGTACACCTCGTAGGGGTCCCCCAGGCCGGTCTCGTGGTCCGTCTTGGCGGCGGGAGGGATGTTGTCCGCCGCGCCCAGGAGCTTGTGCTCGTCCGCCACGAAGGCCTTGGCCAGCTGGGCGAGGGTCACCCGGGTCTCGGCGTGGGAGCGCGAGCGCACCGCACCGCCCTGGAGCTCCAGGTCGCCCGGGTCGGCCTCCAAGAGAAGCCCGGCCAGGCGCAGCACCTCCTGCCGGGCCCGCAGGGCCGCCTGGAAGACGGCCTTGCCCCCCTGCATGGTGATGCGCGAGCTCGAGCTCGTCCCCCCGAAGGGATCGATCGCGGTGTCCACCGGGCCCATGCGGAAGCTCTCGTAGGGCACGTCCATCGTCTCGGCCGCGATCTGGCAGAGCACGGTCTTGCTCCCCTGGCCGAAGTCCACCACCCCGGCCGCCACCTGGATGCGCCCGTCCGCCGTCAGGAAGATGTGGGCCTCGGCCGGGGAGTAGGCGTTCCCCGTCCCGTAGAGGCAGCTCGCCACCCCCATCCCGCGCAGCCGCCCGTCCGGGTCGCGCCGGCCGCCGTTGCGGCGCCCGCGCCAGCCCGAGGCCTCCTCCGCCTTCGAGAGGGTCTCCATCAGGCCCACGCTCTCCGGGAGGCGCTGGTTCCAGGGGGTGCGGGCGCCGATCTTGAGCCCGTTGATGCGGCGCAGCTCGATGGGGTCGATCTGGAGGGCGCGGGCCAGCTCGTCCATCTGCTGCTCGCAGGCGAAGTGGACCTGGGGGCACCCGGGCCCGCGCATCTGCCCCCCGTAGGGGTGGTTGGTGTGGACGCAGTAGACGTCCACCTTCACGTTGGGGATCTGGTAGGGGCCGAGGGCGTGGTAGGTGGCGCGCTTGAAGGCGGGCGGGTTGTCCCCGCCGTTGGCCGAGTAGGCGCCCTTGTCGAGGTAGACCTCCACCTCGGCCGCCACGATGCGCCCGTCGCGCGCCGCCCCCGTGCGCGAGCGGATGAAGGCGGCGTGGCGCTTGGAGGAGGCGACCATGCTCTCCTCCCGCGAGTAGACGAGCTTGACCGGCCGCTGGGCCGCCCGGGCGAGCAGGGCCGCCCGCAGGCAGACGTCGAGGCTCGCCTCGCTCTTGCCGCCGAAGGCCCCGCCCGGGATGGTCTGGACGAAGCGCACCGCCGCCTCGCCCTTGAGCCCCAGCACCCGGGCCGCGTTCTGGCGCACGAGGAAGGGCTGCTGGGTGCAGCCCCAGATCTGGCATCCCCCGCCCGGCAGCGGGGCCACGGCCGCGGACTCCACCTCGAGGTAGAGGTGCTCGATGGAGGGAGTCTGGTACTCGTTCTCGACCACGACGTCGGCCCGGCGGAAGCCCTCCTCCACGTCCCCGTTGCGGATCTTGGCGTGGTTGAGGAGGTTTCCCTCGGGCCAGAGCTTGGGGGCCTGGGCGGCCACCGCCTCGCGGGGGTCCACCACCACCGGGAGGGGCTCGTACTCCACCCGGACGAGCGCCAGCGCCGCCTCCGCGGCCCCCTCGGTCTCGGCCGCCACGAGGGCCACGACGTCCCCCATGTAGCGCACCCGCCCGCGGGCGACGAGGGGGACGCCCCGGCGGTGGGGGATCATGCGCGGCTCCTCCGGCAGGTCGGCCCCCGTGAGGAGGGCCGCCACGCCGGGCACCCGGCGGGCCGCCCGGGCGTCCACCGACGCGATGCGGGCATGGGCGCGGGTGCTGCGCAGCGCGCGGCCCGTCAGCATGCCGGGCAGGCGCAGGTCGTCGAGGTACATCGCGGACCCGGCCGCCTTCTCCGGGGCGTCCAGGAAGGGGAGGGTCTGGCCGACCGCCGCGCCTCCCATGTCCTTGGCTTCGGCCATGGTCCATCCTCCAGGTGCGTGCCCGCGATCGAGGGGTCCAAGAGGCCCCAATCTAGCGCCCGTCCCCCGGCTTGTCCACGCCCCGGCTCCGGGCCCCCGCGCGGGGCGGGTCGCGAACGGCCCGCGGGGTTCATGTATGATAGAGTACATTGGTTCGAGGCAGTCCCGGGGCCCGCGCGGGGCGGGCCCAGACCTGGTGCCGGACCCAAAGCCATGGGCGTGATCAACCTCGAGGATCTCGAGAGCGGCATGGTCCTCGCCGCCGACGCCAAGGCCCGCAACGGGCGGGTGCTCCTGAACGCCGGGAGCGTCCTCACCGAGAAGCACCTTCACATCTTCAAGGCCTGGGGAGTGACGGAGGCCGACATCCAGGGGGTGTCCCGCCAGGACGTGGCGGCCACGGCCGAGGCGCAGGCGGACCCCCGGGCCCTGGAGCGGGCCCAGGCCGTCCTCAAGGAGCGCTTCCGCCACGTGGACGCAGGGCACCCATTCATGGAAGAGCTCCGCCGCCTCTGCCTCCTCCGGGCCGTGAAGAAGAGCTAGGGGGCGGGGACGTGCCGGCTCTCGACCTGCGCCAGCTCCTGGGCCCGGACGACGCCGTCCCCTCGCTGCCCACGATCTTCCACCACCTGGACGCGGCGGTGAACAACCCGCGCACCTCCATGCGCCAGGTGGCCGAGATCATCAGCACCGACCAGAGCCTCTCGGCCCGGCTCCTCAAGCTGGTCAACAGCGCCTTCTTCGGCTTCCCCTCGCGCATCGAGACCATCACGCACGCCGTCACCATCGTGGGCATCCAGCAGCTGCGCGACCTCGCGCTGGCCACCTCCATCATTCAGATGTTCAGGGGCATCCCCATCGCTCTCCTCGACCCCAAGGCCTTCTGGACGCACAGCATCGCGTGCGGGACGGCGGCCCGCATCCTCGCCGCCTACCACCAGGAGCCCAACGTGGAACGCTTCTTCGTGGCCGGCCTCCTGCACGACATCGGCCACCTCATCCTCTACCGCCACAAGGCCGAGGAGACGAAGGAGGCCCTCCTCCGCAGCATCGAGGGGGGGAGGATCCTCTACGAGGTGGAACGCGAGGTGATGGGCGTCGACCACGCCGAGATCGGGGGGGAGATGCTCACCTTCTGGAAGCTGCCCCCGAGCCTGGCGGAAGCGGTGCGGTGCCACCACACCCCCAGCCAGGCCGGGCGCTTCCCGCTGGAGAGCAGCGTCATCCACCTGAGCGATCTCATCGCCAACGCCCTGCAAATGGGCACGAGCGGGGAGCGCCATGTGCCCCCCCTGGAGCCCGCTGCGTGGGATGGGCTCCGGCTCTCGATCAGCATCCTCTCCCCCGCCATCCTCCAGCTCGAGCAGCAGGTGGCCGACGCCGTTGCGCTTTTCCTGGAGGACGGACGATGACGCCCGGCAACGACGCCCGGATCCGGGACCTGGAGGCCCGCCTCGAGTACCTCGAGGAGGTGAACCGCTGGACCCTGGAGACGCTCAGCATGGTCTCCTCGAGCAACGACTTCCAGGCCGTCCTGAGCGGGGAGCGGGGCGCCGCCCAGATCATGGCGGAAACCAAGCTGCGGCTGAAGCGGCTGGTGCCCTTCGAGGGGATGGCCCTCTTCACCATCAACGAGGAGGACCAGGGCTTCACCCTCGCCGACTGCGAGCCCCGGGACGCCCGCCCGGGCCTCCAGAGGGAGGGGGACCGGCTCATCGAGGACGGCACCTTCGCCTGGTCCCTCTTCCAGTTCCGCTCCGTCATGGTGCCCGCGCGGGACGGCGACGGCCGCCTGCTCCTCCACGTGATCGCCACCCGCTCGCGCACCCGGGGCATGTTCCTCGGCTCGCTCCCCTCCAACGCGGCCAACATCTACGACGCCACCCTCAACCTCGTCTCCATCGTCCTCCTCAACTGCGCCTACGCCCTGGAGAGCTACGAGCTCTACCGGGTGCTCCGCGAGACCCACGTCTCCCTGGAGAAGACCGTGCAGGACCGGACGCGCGAGCTCCAGGTCGCGCGCGACCGCGCCGAGGAGGCCAACCAGGCCAAGAGCGAGTTCCTCTCGAACATGAACCACGAGCTCCGCTCCCCGCTCAACGCCATCATCGGCTTCAGCGACGTGGTCATGCTCAACTCCAGGGACGCCGAGACGGTCAACCTGGTGAGCAAGGTCAAGGACGCCGGGAAGTACCTCGCCCACCTCATCGAGGACCTGCTCGACCTGGACCGGATCGAGGTGGGGGGGGTGCGGCTGGACCTCCAAGAGGTCCCGCTGAACCGCATCGTCGCCTCCACGGTGGAGACCCAGCTCTCCCAGCTCCCCAAGGGGTTCTCCCTGGAATGCACGCTGGACCCCGCCTGCGGCTCGGTGGTGTGCGACCCCACCCGCATCCGCCAGGTCCTCCAGAACCTCCTCGACAACGCCGTCAAGTATTCCCCCGAGGGGGGGACCCTCCGCATCCGCACCTGGCTCGAGACCGGCGAGGTGCGGGTGAGCGTCCAGGACGAGGGGATGGGCATCGCCCCCGAGCATCAGAAGGTCATCTTCGAGCGCTTCCGGCAGATCGAGTCCGGCCACCGGAGGCGGGCGGGCGGCCTGGGAATCGGCCTGAGCCTCGCGCAGCGGCTCCTCGCGCTCCACGGGGGGCGCATCTGGGTGGAGAGCCGGGCCGGCGCGGGCAGCACCTTCACCTTCGCCTTCCCGACCCTGCGCTCCTCCAGCGAGCCGGCCGGCGCCGGTGCGGGCGCCGGCATGGCGGATTCGGATGAGCCCTGGTCGGGCCGGACCGTGCTCATCGTGGACGACGTCGAGGACTACCACAAGCTCATGCGGCTGCTGATGCGGCACGCCGCCCGCATCCTCTCGGCCTTCGACGGCCAGGAGGCCGTCGAGCTCGCCCGGCGCGAGCGCCCCGACCTGATCCTCATGGACCTGCGCATGCCCGTGCTGGACGGGTTCGAGGCCATCGGCCGCATCAAGGCCGACGCCGCCACGCGGGGCATCCCCATCCTCGGGGTAAGCGCCCATGTGATGAAGGAGGACCGGAACCGCTGCCTCAAGGCGGGGGCGGAGGGCTACATCACCAAGCCCGTCGACCTCGACGCCCTCCGCCTCGAGATCGAGCGGGTCCTCTCCTAGGCGGAAAAACCAGAGAAGGATCCGCCGCCCGCAATCTCCCTCACCCCGGCTCTCTCCCAGAGGGAGAGGGTGAAGCAGGTGCTTTCGTCTGTATCCGAAAATGCTTTCGCGGCCTCGGCGCCCCTCTCCCCTTGGAAGAGGGTGAGGGAGGATTCAAGAGTCATGGCCACGCCCGATTCCCCTTCCCCCTCCATTCCGGCCCGGGAGCTCTTCCCCGCCTACCCGCGCGTCCCCGCCCTCTTCCGGGCGGAGGTGGAGGGCCTCGGCGAGGCCCAGCTCGACCGCAAGCGCCCGGAGAAGAGCTGGGGCCTGTGGTCCATCCGGGACCAGGTGAGCCACATGGCCTCGGTGCCCTACCGCTGGCTCCTCGTGCGGTGGGGGAAGATCCTCTTCGGGGAGCGGCTCCCGCGCGACCCCGAGCTCCTCCGCACGGGCTTCTCGGGCCGGATGATGAACCCCGAGCGCTTCCACGCCATCGGCGGCCTCCTCGCCGCCCAGGAGGACGCCTTCGCCCTGGCCTGGGAGGTCCTGGGCCGGGAGACCCTGGGCTCCCTGCGCGCGCGGGAGATCAGCGAGCACCTCCCCTGGGGCACCCGGCGCCCGGGCGAGACCGAGGACGTGCGCGCCTGGCGCGAGCGCTCCCTCAGCGCCCACCCCGCCAGCTTCCGAAGGGACCCGGCCGACCCCGACATCATCCACTTCAACCTCGAGTACACCTTCCGCCACATCCTCTGGGAGGGGTATGCCCACCTGCGGACCATCCAGAAGCACAAGGAGGCCGAGGGCCTGCCCCCCCGGTCCGAAATCCCCCAGGAGGGCTACCTGCGAATCCTCCAGTGGGAATAGGCCCCTGAGCGGACCCCGTCCCGCCGCCCGAGCGAAAATCAAGGAATCCCCCGCATCTCACAAAAATCGCAAACAAAACCCTTGACACGGTTGAGCGGTATCCCATATGGTTTCTTCATCGCGCATGAATTCATTGGAGTTCCGGCCTCAAACCCCCGTTGCGCCGCCGGATGGGGTGGTGTGAATGGGAGCACGTCTGGCGGCGAAAGGGCATTGGCCGCCGTTGGGATGTTTTCCGTACCGAACCATGAGTTTCTCATAAAGGAGGGAACCATAATGCGTCGCCCGGGGTGGATGGCAGCAGGAGTGGCGTGGACGCTCTTCCTCTCGGCGTTCCTCTTCTCATTCGGGGCCGCGCAGGCGGCCTGGCAGCCCACCAAGCCGGTGGAGTTCGTCATCCCGGCGGGCACGGGCGGCGGGGCCGACCTCATGGCCCGCTTCATGTCGGCCATGATCCAGAAGAACAAGCTCGCCCCGGTGAACTTCCTGGTCGTGAACAAGTCCGGGGGCGCGGGGGCCGAGGGCTTCCTGCACGTGAAGTCCCAAAAGGGCAACCCCCACGTGATCATCATCACCCTCTCGAACCTCTTCACCACGCCGATTGCGACGGGCGTGCCCTTCAACTGGAAGGACCTGACGCCGATCTCGATGATGGCCCTCGACTACTTCGTCCTCTGGGTGAACACCGAGTCCCCTTACAAGACGGCTCCGGAATACATCGCCGCCGTCAAGGCCAAGTCCGGCACGTTCAAGATGGCCGGCACGGGAGCGAAGCAGGAGGACCAGATCATCACCGTCCAGATGGAGCAGAACTTCGGCCTCAAGTTCATCTACGTCCCCTTCAAGGGCGGCGGGACGGTGTGCGCCAACCTGGTGGGCAAGCACGTGGACTCCACGGTCAACAACCCCTCCGAGTGCCGGGGGCACTGGCAGGCCAAGCGCGTCCGCCCCTTGGCCACGATAGACACCGAGCGGATCAAGCTGCCCCAGTGGGACACCATCCCCACCATGAAGGAGGCCACGGGGAAGGACATGGCCTACAACATGCTCCGCGGGATCTTCGCCGCGCCGGGCATCCCCAAGGAGGCCCAGGAGTACTACATCGGCCTCATGAAGCGCATCAGCGAGACCGCCGACTGGAAGAAGTACATCACCGACAGCGCCCTCAAGGGCCAGTTCATGACCGGCCCCGCCTACGTGAAGTGGCTGGGCGAGGCCGAGGCGCTGCACAGGGACCTGATGACCAAGGCGGGCTTGATCAAGAAGTAGCGGGAAAGGGCTGATGCGGAAAATCGAGATACTGACGGCCCTGGGGTTCATCGCCCTCTCCCTCGCCGTGATGGGGGAGGGGTTGAAAGTCGGCGTCGGGGTGCCGGGCAGGGCGTTCCAGCCGGGATTCTTCCCGTTCTGGCTGGGCGCCCTTCTCGGCCTGTGCGGGATCATCCTCATCGTCCAGCTCCTGGCCGCCTCGGGGCAGGTTTCCTACGTCGCCTTTTTCCATGACCGGACGGCGTGGGTTTCCGTCCTGAAGGTCATCGTGACGGCGGCGGGGATGCTGGTGCTGACTTACCTGGTCGGGTTCTACACGGCGTCCATCGCCTACCTGTTCGCCTACCTGCGCTTCGTGGGCAGGCACCGGTGGCCCGCCGTCCTCATCATGAGCCTGGGATTCCCCGTCGCCAGCCACATCATCTTCGAGCAGGTCCTCCAGATCCTCCTCCCCCGGGGGGTCTTCAGCCTCATCCCCTATTTCGACTAGGCCCGGGAGAGCGGATCGTGTGGGAATCGCTCAGTGACTTGGCGTTCGGCCTCTCCGTCGCGCTCACCATCCCCAACCTGATCGCCGGGGCGGGCGGCGTCATCGCGGGGACGGTCATCGGGGTCATCCCCGCCCTGGGCCCCACCCAGGGGGCGGCCCTCTTCCTTCCGATCATCTTCAAGGTCCCCCCCGAGACGGGGCTCATCTTCCTCTCGGGCCTCTACATGGGGGCCATCTACGGGGGGTCGGCGACCTCCATCCTCTTCAACATCCCGGGCACCCCCATGGCCGTGGCCAGCGCCTTCGACGGCTACCCCATGGCCCTAAAGGGGGAGGCGCCGCGGGCCCTCGCGGGCTCGGCGGTGTCGGCCTTTGTCGCGGGCACAGTCTGCATTGTGATGTTCACCTTCTTCGCGCGCCCCCTGGCGGAGTACGCCCTCACCTGGGGGCCGCCGGAGTACTTTTCGGTCCTCATCCTGGCCTACGGCGCCTTGGCGGGGCTGGGGGGCGGGAGCGTCCTCAAGGCCATCATGGCGACCCTGGCCGGGCTCATCTTCACTACGGTCGGCATCGACATCGTGACGGGCACGCCGCGGGTCACGTTCGGGCTGGTGCCGCTCCTGGCGGGCATCAAGTTCCTGGTCGTGGTGGTGGGAGCCTTCGGGGTGGGGGAGCTCCTCCGCGCGGGGGAGGAGAACATCATGGTGAAGGGGGCGGTCATGGCCCGGGTGAGCTGGCGGGACGTGGCCGGCGCCGTCCGGGAGATGGCCGGCTACTGGAAGACCTTCCTCCGCTCCACCATCACGGGCTTCTGGATCGGGGTGCTCCCCGGCACGGGGGCGACCCCGGCCTCCTTCGTGGGTTACGGGCTCGCCAAGCGCTTCTCCAAGAACCCCGAGAAGTTCGGCAAGGGCGATCTCGAGGGCGTGGTGGCGCCCGAGTCCGCCGCCGCGAGCGCCGAGGTGGGCTCGCTCCTGCCGCTGGTGACGCTGGGGATCCCCGGATCGCCCACGGCGGCCGTCATCCTGGGCGCGCTCATGATCTGGGGCCTCCAGCCGGGGCCGCTCCTGATGAAGGACCACCCCGAGGTCGTCTGGGGCTTCATCGCCAGCATGTACGTGGCGGCGGTCCTCTCGGTCGTCCTGAACCTCTTCTTCATCCCCCTCTGGACCCAGATCCTGCGCATCCCCTTCACCGTCCAGGTGCCCCTGATCATGCTCCTCTGCTTCATCGGGGGGTACACCGAGAACAACACCCTCCCCACCATGTGGATGGTGCTGCTCTTCGGCCTCGTGGGCTTTCTCTTCAAGAAGCTGAACTATCCGCTGGCCCCCATGGTCGTGGGGGTCGTGCTGGGGGAAGATACCGAAACCGCCTTCCGCCAAAGCCTCATCATCTCCCAGGGGGATTTCAGCATCTTCCTGGCGAGGCCCACCTCGCTCGTCCTCCTCCTGGGCGCCCTGGCCCTTTTTCTCTACCCGGTCGTCAAGAGCTACCAGGAGCGCCGCGCCCGCTTCGGCTGAACCCCGCTTCCGGAGGCTCTGGCTCGATTTCGGACCCGGCCGAAGCTTTTTTCGCCCGTTTTTCACTGACGGGGGCGGGCGATTTCCGATATACTTATCCGGTCTGACTTGCCTGCGAAGGCGATTCGCTTGCGCTCATGAGGGAACTTGAGGTCCTGCGCGGCGGGGCGGCAGAACCCCCGTCCGCCGCCCCGCGAGCCGCCGTCCATCCCCCTGGCCCCGCGCCGAGGATATGAGAGAAATGCTCGAAGCCATTCTGCACGGCATCACCGCCACCATCACGATGCAGTTCCTTCTGGAGCGCGTCGCCTTTCTGCTCACGGCCCTCGCCTACGTCATGCGCGACATTCTTTTGCTGCGCAGCCTGGCCGTGATCTCGGGCGTGCTGTGGTTCGTCCTGATGTACTTCGCCAACTTCTCCTCCCTGGCCCTCGTCGAGCAAACCCTCCTGCTGGCCATCAACGTCACCCGCATCGTCATGCTGATCAAGGAGAGGCGCAGCGTCTCCTTCACCGAGGAGGAGCAGGAGCTCTACCGGACCATCTTCAACCGGTTCTCCCCGGTGGAGTTCCTCAAGATCATCCGCCTGGCGGAGTGGCGGAACGCCGCCAAGGATGAGCTGCTCGCCGTCGAGAGCCAGCCGGTCGACAACCTCATCATGATCTACAACGGCGAGGTCGCCATCGAGAAGGAAGGCCACGAAGTCGCCCACCTGCGGGACGGCACCATGATCGGGGAGATGTCCTTCCTCCGGGGGGGCAACGCCACCGCCACGGTGCGGGTGGCGCGCCCCACGCGCTACGTGGCCTGGCCCCAGGAGGACCTGCGGAAGATGCTGCGCCGCAACCCGACCATGGACGTCGCCATGCAGTCGGTCCTGAGCGCCGATTTGATCAACAAGCTGACGGCCCCGACCGCCGCTGTGGCCGGCGGCAACGGCCCGTCCAAGTAAGCGGGATCCCCCGGGGGCCCGGGGCCGCATCCGGGGGAAGCGGGGGAGGGGCACCCCTTTTGCTTTTCCCCCGGCTTCACGATATAAGAAAGAGATCCGCTGTCTTCATGCTCGCTCCAGGCGCCGGGAGAGCAGGGCCGGCCCGGCGGCGCGCACCCCGAGGGAACCGAGGGGACGGAATGTTCCGGAAATCCTCCTTCTTGACCCTTCTTCTCGTGAGCAGCTGCCTCATAGTGGCGGGCTGCGCCGCCATCCTGGGCAGCAGGGAGAAGAACAACCTCCTGTTCACCGACAAGGACATCGACGATATCTTCAAGTCCTACCAGAAGGACGCCGACAAGGCCAAGCAGAACCGGGCCCAGCAGCTGAGCCGGCAAATCAAGCGGATCGAGGTGACCCGGAAGGAAGGGGAAAAGGAATTCCTCGTCTCCGTCAACCTGGAAAACGCCTCCCTCAAGGAAGTCGTCGAGGCCCTCCTGACGAAGACCGAGACCCCGTTCTTCCTCCAGGACATCAAGCTGACCGGCTACGTCTCCGGGCGGTTCGAGAAAGTCCCCTTCATCCGGGCCTTGAACATCATTCTGAACTCCGAGGGCTATTCCGCCAGCATGTCGGACGAGGGGATCCTGTTCATCCGGGCTTCCTACGAAGGCCCCCTGGCCCCCCGGCCGGCCGCGGGCCAGCCGGCCGAGGCGCCCCTCTCCCCGGGAGCGGCGCCTCCTTCGCTGGTGCCGGCGCCTCCTGCTCCGGGGGCGCCTCCTGCTCCGGGAGTGCCGCCGGTCCCGGGCGGCCCGCGGCCCAGCAGCCTGCACGATGACCGCTTCCCGCCGGACATGTTCCGCCGGACCACCCTCTTGGTGCAGAACGTCCCGCCCATCCCGGGCGCGCCGCCCCTCCCAGGGCCGCCTCCGCCCCTGGCGCCGCAGGCGCCTCCGGGGCCTCCCGTTGAGCCTCCGGGGCCTCCCGCTGAGTCTCCGGGCCTCCCGGGACCCCCGGGCATCCCGGGTCTCCCCGGGGCCGCCGCGCCGCCGCGGAAGCCGCCCCAGCCCGAGATCTCGGTGGAGTACCCCCTCCAGCACCTGAGCACCGAATCGGCCGAGAAGATCCTGGCCCGCCTCTTCCCGCCGGAGGGGGGGGTAGGCGGCGGCCTGCCCGGCGCCGTGCCCGGCGTGGGGGGCGCCGAAGCCCCCGCCGAGCCCGTCCGCTTCGGGGTCGAGCCCACGCGGAACACCGTCGTCATCCGTGGGCCGAGGGACCAGGTCCTCAAGATACGCAAGGTGCTCCAGGCCATCGACCGCGAGCCCCAGCACGTCATGATCGAGGTCCTCTTCCTCGAGGTGAGCGCCGACGCCCTCGAGTCCCTGAGCTTCGCCATGCGGGACTACACGCAGGCCAGGCTGAGCGCCCTCTCCACCAACATCGGCTCCGAGACCGCCCGGGCCCTCCAGTTCACCTTCCAGAGCCTGGCCCGGGGCAACTTCACCAGCCTGAAGTACACGGGCATCCTCGACCTGCTCTTCCGCAAGAACCTGGGGCGGGTCATCGCCCGGCCCTACCTGGCCTCCCTGACGGGCAAGACCTCCGCCCTCAAGATCACCGAGGATCGCAGCATCGTCGTCCAGAGCGCCGAGGGCGGCACCGCCGTCGCCTCCACCAAGGAGATCTCGAGCGGCGTCGAGCTCAAGATCACCCCCACCGTCCATCTCTCGGGCTCCATCAACATGCAGATCGAGGTCGAGGAGTCCGAGTTTCTCCCCAGCACGGGCAACATCGCCTCCTCGAAGAACACCAACCGGGCCCAGAACATCATGCAGGTGGGAAGCGGGGAGAGCATCATCATCGGGGGCCTGATGCTGAACAAGCGGCAATGGTCGAAGGGAGGCCTCCCTTGGCTGCGCGAGGTCCCCATCCTCAACATCTTCACCTCCTCCCAGCGGCGCACCGAGGTGGACAAGGAGGTGCTCGTGGTCGTGACGCCCCACCTCTACTCGCCCGGGCTGCGGACCCCCCTCCCCTTCCTCGAGGTCTTTCAGAAAGACCCCATCATCAAGTACACCACCCCCACCGAGCGCCTCGATTTCGAAAAGTAGGGCTCCGGATTCCCGCTGCCCGGGGCCGGGCGCCCAGCATGCAATCCCATCTCTTTCCCCCGCTATCACCTGCGGCCGGAGAAGCGGTCCATCCACCAGTCCGCGACGAAGCCGCTCGCGAGCTGGAGGTTGTCGAAGACGCAGTGCTGGCTCCCCCCGTCCTCGGCCCGGAAGATCCGGAGCTCCTTCTCCTTGGAGCCGCACGCCTCGTGGAGCCGGTGGGCCATGCGCACGGGCACGATGGCGTCGTCCTGGCCGTGGAGGATGAGGATGGGCATCCGGATCTCCTCCGCCACGCCCGCCAGGGTGTAGGCCTTGCACTTTTCCATGGCGCGGTCCATGTCCGGGCAGCCGAAAACCCAGGGCAGCTGCCAGATGGAGGAGGAGGCCACCGTGCCGCCGCCCTCCAGCACCTTCCGGCGGTGGACCCACACCTCGTGGTAGTCGAAGTGGGCGCCCCAGGCCACGCAGGCCGCGTAGCGGTGCTCGAAGGCCGCGATGCGCGGGGCGTAGTAGCCCCCCATGCTCATGGCCATGACCCCGACCCGCGAGGGGTCCACCTCGGGCCGCCCGGCGAGGTAGTCGTAGGCCGCCGCCCCGGGGACCTCGTAGTCCGGCCGGCTCGGGATCTTCCGCAGGCGCAGGGCCTCCCCCTGGCCCGGGCCGTCGATGCAGAGGGTGCCGATGCCCCGCTCGCGGAGGGCGAGCCCCGCCCAGAGGACGGTGAACTCCTTCGAGCCGTCCAGGCCGTCGAAGTAGGCCACCGCCGGGGCCCTGCGGCTTCCCCCTTGGGCCCCCAGGGGAGGAATCCAATAGGCGGGCAGCGGCCCGTCCGGAGAGGGGACGTCCACCCGCTCGAAGCCCTCGATCAAGCCCCGGTAGCCGCGCTCGCAGTCCCGCACGGCCTGTTGATAGGAGGCCGCCTTGCGCGGGTCGTCCGGGTGGATGAAGCGCTCCGAGACGCAGCGGTAGAGAGAGCTCCGGAGCCAGGCCCGGGCCGCCGTGCGGCCGTGCCCCCGGGCCTCCTCCCCCTCGGCCAGGGCCTGGGCGGCGTCGGCCTCGCGCTCCCACTCCTCGTACCAGGCCTCGGGATCCCCCACCCGCCTGCGCAGCCGCTTGCCCGCCTGATCCAGCTCCCAGGGCACCGGCCCGCCCAGGGGCCCCAGGTTCAAGAGGCCGCAGAAGACCTGGGACCACAGGTAGTGCTCCGGGAAATACCGCCACCAGGCGGAGCCGCCGGCCTTCTCGTCAGCCATGAGAGCCTCCATTCAGAAGATGGCCTCCCCGCCGGATGAGAAGCGCATGGCGGGGCCTCGAAATTCACCTCACCTCGTTCGGCTCGCCCTTCCCCAGCCAGGCGATGGCGGTGACCGACATCCGGGCTCCCTCCAGGGGATGGGGCCGGGGGGCCTCGGCCACGCAGATCGCCGGCCTCCGCCCGGGGAAGGCGCCCGCGAGCAGGGGCTCGACCCGGGGAAAATCCCCGATGCCGGAGAGGAAGACGCTCAGGTGGGCGAGGCGGCCCAGGCCCGCGCCCTCTCCCGCGAGCGCCTCTTCGAGGCGGGAGAGGATGGCCGCGGCCTGGAGCTCGGCCCTCCCGGGCGGGCTGGACCTCTCATTCAAGAACCTCCGCGCGCGGGGCGGGAGCGCGGACGGATCGGCGACAGGCTCTCCCCCCTCATCCACCCCGGCCATCCCCGAGAGGAAGAGGACGCCCCCCGCCTCGGCGCCCAAACTCATCCGCGCGCCCAGGGCGGGGTGCCCCGCCGCAGGGATCAGGCGGCGCCCCACTCCCTTCCCCGGGAGAATGGCCGTGGGCTCGACCTCCACCAGGGTGCCCTTGTGGCCCACCTCCTTCGCCTGGATGACGGTGAGGGCCGGGGGCGCCTCCGGGAAGAAGCGCTCGTGCACCCGGTGGAAGGTGGGGAAATCCCGCATGTCCTGGAGATAGACCGTGAGGTTGACGATCCGATCGAGGGAGGAGCCCGCCCCTTCCAGATGCCGCCGGATGAGGTCGTAGGTGAACCAGCTCTGGGCGGCGATGGGGCCGTTGCGGAAATCCTCGTGGCTCCGGCCCGCCTGGAGGAAGCGGCCCTCCGCGGGCACGTCCTCGTAGCCCCGGATGAGGGGAGCGCCCGGCCGCGAGGTGTCGACGGGGATCTGGCCCGCCAGGAAGAGGTAGGGCCCCGCCCCCGCCACGTGGGAGAAGTGGGCCGCCGCCGCGTGCGCGGGGCTCCCCCCGGGCGCCCGCCGGGGGCCGATCTCCCCCTCCATCCCCGGGCGCAGCGCGATGCCGTCGATGCCGAGCCAGGCGTCCCCGCTTGGCTCGAAGCGGCCCATCCCGACGGCGGTGCTCGGGGCGGGGGAGGAGGGCTCGTAGTGGCGGCGCACGCGGTCGAAGACGGGGAAGAAGCGCTTGTCCCGCTGGTAGAGATGGAGGCGCAGGAGGTGCCCCAGCCCGCCCCCCCGCCGCGCGAGAACCTCCTTGAGCCGCTCGTAGATGGCGGCCACCTGGGCGTGGACGGGCCCCTCGATCCGCTCCACCCAGGGGGAGTCCCCCTCCACGGGAGGGCCCTGGCCCGCCGCGTCCGCGTAGCGGGCGCACAGCCCCCCTCCCGCCCGCAGCCCGAGCTGGCCCCCGAAGAAGAGGAAGGGCCCCGCCTCCACGGCCCGGGGCCAGCGCGCCAGCAGGGAGAGAAAGTCCTCGGATGGATTCACGGGAGGAGGGAACCTTTAGGTTGGACTGGCCGGGGCGGGCGGATTTGAACCGCCGGCATCCTGCTCCCAAAGCAGCCCGGAAGGATTCTGCCAAGCCCTTGAATTTCAGGCAAGTAGCTGATTCCTCGACGCTTGGCGAAAATCTCCGCTATCACAAAATATCACAAAACGTCACAATTCATCACAATTTTTGGTCAAGTTTTGGTCAAGTTGGTTTGAGGCGGCCTGACATCTTGCTACGGGGGCAGGTACGGGGGATTGGTAATTTTTGGCACCCCCTAAAACATGGCCGCAACTAGGGAATGGGGTGGCCTCGTTTCGTTCGAAGATTTGCGAGTGTAGCACCAACCGAAGATAGAAAGGTTGCCATGTTGTCCAGGGAGATAGTCGCATGGAAATACGGAGATGATTTTTCACTCTCCTGGTCCCAGAAGGTGAAGTTGTTGGACTCGTCAATCGAAAAGCGGACATGGGCCAGCGCATTGCGAAGATGACGGAGCAATGCCAATACGGGGGAAGCATCGAAATTGGCAGGTTTTTTGCTGACCACGAAGAGGTCAAGAACTGATTTCGAGAAGAGATTCTCCATGGAAGGAACTGCATTATCTTTCAACCATAATTCTCTCGGTACCACTATCAGGCAGTACAGCAGTGAGATCAAATAGGCAGGGTTCTTAATGTCCAGCGAATTTGGAGAAAGTTGATAGGTTTCCTCGACATGGCGGGTTGACGCGGAAAGATGACCATAGTGGTAGGCATGCTGTATTATTTGAGCGTTGATGTACGCCCACGAAGGGATCTCGGTTCTCCGATCCACCACCATAACTGGCTCTCCGACAATGTTGCTCAGGTTTTAGCCTACTTCTTCCCACCCCCATATCTCTCCAAAAACCTCGCCCCGTCCCGCCTTTCCTTATCCGGCAGATAGCGATGGTAATGCCTCAGGACAGTCTCCACCCTGTCCCCCATCATCCGGGCGGCCCAGTTGATGTCCTCGCCCGAGGAGATCATCAGGCTGGCGAAGGGGTGGCGCGTCATGACTCTTCGATGGGAGGAATCAAGGGGCGGATGAGGTTCAGCACCCGGGGGAGATCCCCCCTCAGGATTTCCCAGACGCGG
>MGDP01000206.1 GCA_001790955.1 Candidatus Tectomicrobia bacterium RIFCSPLOWO2_12_FULL_69_37 | reverse complement strand
ACAAGCACCTCGGGGCCCTCATCCAGGGCTTCGGGGGGTGGACCCACGCCGTCCTCTTCCTCATCGTCTTCGCCGAGACGGGGCTGGTGGTCACGCCCTTCCTGCCGGGAGACTCGCTGCTCTTCGCGGTGGGCACCTTCGCGGCGCTGGGGGCGCTGGACGTGACCACGGCCTTCGCCGTGCTGACGGCGGCGGCCATCCTCGGGGACTCGCTGAACTACCGGGTGGGGAGGTCCATCGGGGAGCGGGTGCTGGCCCACCCGGCCCTGCTGGCGCGGCCGAAGTACCGGGGCTACGTGGAGCGGACCGAGCGCTTCTACGAGAGGCACGGGGCCAAGACCATCGTGCTGGCGCGCTTCGTCCCCATCGTGCGGACCTTCGCGCCCTTCGTGGCGGGGGTGGGGCGGATGCACTACGCGACGTTCCTCTTCTACAACGTGGCGGGCGGGGTGCTCTGGGTGGCCGTCCTCGTCTTCGGGGGCTACTTCTTCGGGAACATCCCCATCGTCCGGCGGAACTTCACCCTGGTCATCCTGGCCATCGTCGTCCTCTCGGTCCTGCCCGTGGCCGCCGAGTACTGGAGGCACCGGCGGGAGGCCGCCCGGGAGAAGGCCCGCTAGGGCCCCGGGCGGGGGACCCCCTCCGCCTTCCGTTTCCGCTATCATCCCCCCATCACCTTGCCTTTCCCCTCATCCCCCCCGAGGAGGCTGCCCCCATGACGCTCGGCCTGATGGCGAAGGACTGCGAGATCCGCGTGGACTACGAGAAGCTGCGCCGGGACCGGCTGCGGAAGACCCGCGAGCAGATGCGGAAGGAGGGCCTGGCGACGCTCCTCGTCTTCGACTCGGACTGGATCCGCTACATCACGAGCACCAAGGCGAACGACTGGGCGAACAACAAGCTGCTGCGCAGCGCCCTCCTGACCGAGGGGCAGGAGCCCGTGCTCTACGAGCTGGGGAGCGGCATCCAGGCCAAGCGGGCGCTCTGCCCCTGGATCGCGGACCGGATGCACCCCTCCATCGGCACCTGGCGGGGGGCCTTCCCGCGCGCGGTGGTCTCGGAGAACGCGCGGAAGTTCGCCCGGATGGTGAAGGGCCACCTGGAGGCGTTCGGGGCGGCCAAGGAGCCCGTGGGGGTGGACATCACGGAGATGCCCATCCTCCGCGCGCTGGAAGCGGAGGGGCTCAAGGTGGTGGACGGCCAGCAGGCCATGCTGGAGGCCTCGAAGATCAAGACGCCCGAGGAGGTGGAGCTGATCGAGACCTCCATCTCCATCGTGGAGGCGGCCTTCTGGGAGGTGATCGAGCGCACCAAGCCCGGGGTGCGGGAGCTGGACATCGCGGCCTTCATGCGGGACGTGATGTACCGCTATGGCGCGGAGGAGATGCAGAACATCAACGTCATCTCGGGCAACCGCTCCCACCCCCACCCCCACGACTTCTCGGACCGGATGCTGCGGATGGGGGACATGCTCTTCATCGACGTGGTGAGCGTCTTCAACGGCTACAAGACGTGCTACTACCAGACCTTCTGCGTGGGCCGGCCCTCAAAGAAGCAGTTGGAGGTCCACAAGCGGTGCTACGACTGGCTCTTCGCGGCGATTGACATGGTCAAGCCGGGGGTGAGCACGGCGGAGATCGCGGCGGTCTGGCCCTCGGCGGAGGAACTGGGGCTATCGAGCGAGGCCGAGGCCTTCGCCCTCCAGGTGGGGCACGGCATCGGCATCACCCACTGGGCCAAGCCCGTCGTGAGCCGCTTTTTCTCCTTCGAGCACCCCGAGGAGCTCCAGGAGGGGATGGTGCTCGCCTTCGAGACCTACTGCGGGAGCGGGAACGACGGGGCGCGCATCGAGGAGCAGTTCGTCGTAACCAAGGACGGGGTGCGGATGCTGAGCAAGTTCCCCTCCAAGGACCTCATCGCCTGCCCCTGCGCGGGGGTGCTCCTGCCGTAGGGAAGGATTTCCACCTCCCTGCACAGCCTCGCTCCCTCCCCCTCCGGGGGAGGCCCCAAGGACCGGTGGGGTAAAGTGTCACCCATGTGCCCGGTCTGATGTGTTACCCATGTACCCGGTTGCACAGGGCGGGGGAAGGATCGTCCGGCGGCTTTCCCTCCCCCCGGGAGGGGGAAATACGAACCCGCCCCTCATTCCACCCCGGCCCGTGCCTGGGACAGCTCTTTCTTCGCCGCCCTCCCGCCCCCTCCGCTGTTTCCCCGCTTTCCGCTATCATGCCCCCATCTTCGGCCGGCCTGTTCACCTTGCGAGGAGGCTTCCCCATGACGCTCGGCATGATGGAGAAGGACTGCGAGATCCGCGTGGACTACGAGAAGCTGCGCCGCGACCGGCTGCGCAAGACCCGGGAGCAGATGGAGCGGGAGGGCCTGGCGACGCTCCTCTGCTTCGACCAGGACTGGATCCGCTACGTCACGGGCACCAAGCTGAACGACTGGGTGAACAACAAGCTGCTCCGGTGCGCCATGCTCACGGCGGGCCAGGAGCCCATCCTCTACGAGGTGGGGAGCGCCATCGAGGCCAAGAAGGCGCTCTGCCCCTGGATCGCGGACCGGATGCACCCGGCCATCGGGGGCATGCGGGGCTCCTTCCCCCGGAAGGTGGTGTTCGAGAACGCGCGCAAGTTCGCCCGGATGATCAAGGGCCACCTGGAGGACTTCGGGGCGGCCAAGGAGCCGGTGGGGGTGGACATCTCGGAGATCCCCTTCCTCCGGGCGCTGGAGGCCGAGGGGCTCAAGGTGGTGGACGGCCAGCAGACGCTGCTGGAGGCCTCGAAGATCAAGACGCCCGAGGAGGTCGAGCTGATCGAGACCTCCATCTCCATCGTGGAGGCGGCCTTCTGGGAGGTGGTGAGCCGGGCCAAGCCGGGGGTGCGGGAGCTGGACATCGCGGGCTTCATGCGGGACGTGATGTACCGCTACGGGGCGGAGGAGATGCAGAACATCAACGTCATCTCGGGAAACCGCTCCCACCCCCACCCGCACGACTTCTCGGACCGGATGCTGCGGATGGGGGACATGCTCTTCATCGACGTGGTGAGCGTCTACAACGGCTACAAGACCTGCTACTACCAGACCTTCTGCATCGGGCGGCCCTCGAAGAAGCAGTTGGAGGTCCACAAGCAGTGCTACGACTGGCTCTTCGCGGCCATCGACATGGCGAAGCCAGGCGTCAGCACAGCGGACATCGCAAAGGTGTGGCCCTCGGCGGAGGAGCTGGGGCTCTCCAGCGAGGCCGAGGCCTTCGCCCTCCAGATCGGCCACGGCATCGGCATCACCCACTGGGCCAAGCCCGTCGTGAGCCGCATGTTCTCCTTCGAGCACCCCGAGGAGCTCCAGGAGGGGATGGTGCTGGCCTTCGAGACCTACTGCGGAAAGGGGAACGACGGCGCCCGCATCGAGGAGCAGTTCGTGGTGACGAAGGACGGCATCCGGATGCTGAGCAAGTTCCCCTCCAAGGACCTCATCGCCTGCCCCTGCGCGGGGGTGCTGCTGCCGTGAGGGAGGCGAGAAGCGGATTCTTCGCTCCGGGCCTTCATAGAAGAATGACACCCCGCCGCCAGGAAGATCCGCTCCCTCCTCCTGCCTCCTCCCGGGGGGAGGGGGAAATGCGAACCCGACTTACCTTCCACCCCAGCCCGTGCCGGGGATAGCCTTTTTTCGTCATCCCGAGAGCGCGCACGTCCATTCCCTTGCGGAGCAACACGACCTCCCCGATCCGCCTTGCGTACCTCGCCTCGTCCACGCCGTTGGGATTGCCCCAGGCGGCGAGGATGACCTCGGCTCGCCGGGCCGCCTGGCGAATGAAAGCGTCGTTCTCCCCGCCGACGGCCTCCTCGTAGGGGACGCCGTTCAGGTCCCTCGGGTAGGGCGAGCGCAGGGCGAAGAGGTTGACGAGGGTGAGCCTGCCGAACCCCCGCCGCCGCGCCCAGGCCTCGATCTTCCCCAGGGTGGGGTCGCTGCGGGAGGCCGAGGCGGTGGAGGGATTCTTGCCGATGACGAGGAGGCGGGAGCCGCCGTTCTCCGACAGCGCCACCTCCAGGAGATAGCGGTGCTTCCCCCCGCCGGGGAGGCAGCGCACCCCGCGGCGGAAGGGGCCTGGGGCCAGCCTTCGTCGGCCGAAGGCGGGCTCAGGTGGACTGGTGGCGGGGGCGGCTTCGCGCATAGAATCTCCCTGTTGGCCCGGCCCCCTCCCGCGAGGACCCCGCATGACCTACGCGAACCTATTGTACGCGGCCGAGGGCCCCCTGGCCCTCATCACCATCAACCGCCCGGAACGCATGAACGCCATCTCCCTCGCCACCCTCGACGAGCTGCACCAAGCCGTCCAGCGCGCCGGGGAGGACGCAACGGTGCGCGCCATCGCCATCACCGGGGCGGGGGAGCGGGCCTTCGCCTCGGGCTCGGACCTGGAGGAGGTCCAGGCCCGGAACCTCTGGACCTCCTTCGTCCCCCTGGTCCAGGGGCTGGCTGATCGGCTGGAGCGCACCCCCAAGCCCGCCATCGCCGCCATCAACGGGATCTGCATGGGCGGGGGCCTCGAAGTCGCCCTCGGCTGCGACCTGCGGGTGGCCTCCACGGCGGCCACCTTCGCCACCCCCGAGGGGAAGCTCGGCCTCATCCCCGGGGGCGGGGCGACCCAGCGCCTCCCGCGCCTCATCGGCCGGGGCTGGGCGCTGGAGATGCTCCTGATGGGGGAGACCCTGGACGCCGCGCAGGCGCTCCAGATCGGCCTCGTCACCCGGGTGGTGGCGCCCGGCGCCCTCCTGCCCACGGTGCGGCGGATGGCGGAGAAGCTGGCCTCCTACGCCCCCCTCGTTCCGCCCTTCATGAAGGCCATGGTGCACAGCGGGATGGAGGGGAGCCTCCAGGCGGGGCTCGCCCTGGAGAAGATCGCCCAGGCCGCGCTCTGCGAGACCGAGGACAAGGCCGAGGGCATCCGCGCCTTCCTCGAGAAGCGCGACCCGAAGTGGAAGGGGAGGTAGGCCATGATCGAGGCCCCCGCGCCCGCGGAATACGACTCCCCCCTCTACCGCGCCGCCCTCGCCCAGCTGGACGAGACGGCCCGGCTCCTGAATCTCGACCCGGGCCTCCACCAGCGCCTCCGCCACCCGAAGCGCACCCTCATCGTCTCGGTCCCCACGGCGATGGACGACGGCACGACCCGGGTCTTCACGGGCTACCGGGTGCAGCACAACCTCACCCTGGGCCCCTGCAAGGGCGGCGTGCGCTACCACGACGACGTCTCCCTCGGCGAGGTGGCCGCCCTCGCCATGTGGATGAGCTGGAAGTGCGCCCTCATGGGCCTGCCCTACGGGGGCGCCAAGGGGGGCGTCACGGTGCGGCCCTGGGAGCTCTCGCGGAACGAGCTCGAGAACATGACCCGCCGCTACACCAGCGAGATCGCCCCCTTCATCGGCCCGGAGATGGACATCCCCGCCCCGGACATGGGGACGGACGAGCAGGTCATGGCCTGGATGATGGACACCTACTCCATCCTCCGGGGCTACACGGTGCACGGGGTGGTGACGAGCAAGCCCATCCTGCTCGGGGGCTCCCTCTTCCGGCGGGAGGCGACGGGGAAGGGGGCCGTCCACATCTTCGAGCGGGCCTGCAAGGCCTGGAGGCGGGACCCCGCCGGCATGCGGGCCGTGGTCCAGGGCTTCGGCAACGTGGGCTCGGTCGCGGCCGAGGCGCTTGCGGCGCTCGGCGCGAAGGTAGTGGCGGTGGGCGACCGGACGGGGGCGGTGCGCAACGAGCGGGGGCTCGGCATCCCGGCCCTCCTCGCCCACGCCCGGGAGAACGGGGGCGCGGTGAGCGGCTTCCCGGGCGGGGAGCCCCTCCCCCTGGAGGAGCTCCTCGCCCAGCCCTGCGAGGTGCTCGTGCCCGCCGCCCTCGGCAACGTCATCCACGCGGGGAACGCGGAAAGGCTCGCCTGCAAGGTGGTGCTCGAGTGCGCGAACGGCCCCACCTCGCCCGGGGCGGACGCCATCCTGGCCGGGCGGGGGATCGAGGTGCTGCCGGACATCCTCGCGAACGCGGGCGGCGTCACCGTCTCCTACTTCGAGTGGGTGCAGGACACCGAGCACTACTTCTGGGAGGCCGACGAGGTGGAGGCGCGCCTGCGCAAGGT
>MGDP01000205.1 GCA_001790955.1 Candidatus Tectomicrobia bacterium RIFCSPLOWO2_12_FULL_69_37 | reverse complement strand
TGCATCTCGATGCGCTCCTTCGCGGCCTTCTGGTAGAACTCGGTCCGGAGCTGCTCCAGCTTGGTCACCTGGTTCTCGTTGAGCTTGAGCTCATCCTTCAGGGCCAGCGCCTGGGAGATGAGGGGCCCCCCGCCGATGCCCATGCCCCCGCCGAAGCCCATGTGCCGGCCGAAGCCCGGCCCCGCGCCCCGGCCCTGGGCGGACGCGAACTCATTCACCGCCAGGCCCACCCCTACTGTGACGGCCAAGGCGGCGATGAGGATAGCAGCTCTCTTCCTGGTCATTTCCGGTACCTCCTTCGCATGGTGTGTCCCGCGCAATCCGGTGGCCGGGGCCGGAATTGCAGTCTCGTTTGAGGGGGCCTCCCGGGGCGTCCCTCGTCATGCTCTTTAGGACGGAGCCGGGTTCCCTCCCGGCGGTGGTCCGGAATCGAAGAAAGGGAGAAAAGAAGGGTTTTCGGCGGAAAATTCCGCCGGGGCAATACGCGGCGGGTTTCCCGTAGGGGGCAGGCCCCCCGCCCCGCGCGGCACGCCGCGCAGGGGCCCTGAATTCGACGCCTGCCCCTTTGCGAACGGGCGGCCACAAGGGCCTTCGCCCTCCGACCCGTCCTCCGCAGCAGCGGCGCTGCCGCTGCGGAGGGTGGAAGGGGCTACGGTCCCCGAGAAGAGGGGGCCGCCCCTACAGCCTGCCGTCCACGCGAAGGGCAGGGGCGTATTGACTTCGGCGAGCCCTCGGCCTGAGCTCGGGCCGAAGGCTCCGTCGAGCCGCAATGAGCCCCTGCTAGTGCCCGGGGTGTCCGCCCGCGCCGCTGGGGCTCCCGGGAGAAGAATAGCCCCGGAGGCGGTCATACAGGGCGATCTGATGGGGGGTCAGGATCTCCCGCATCTTGAGGTGCGCCTTGAGGTGGACGAAGCGAAGGGCGCCCGTGAGCCTTCCGATCTCGGCCAGGGAGGCGGCGAGGGCGCCCTCGTCGATCCCCTGGGCGGCGAAGCGGGCGTCCAGCTCGCGCTCCCGCTCGATGATCTGCCGCCCGAGCGGCACCGCCTCCCGCTTCATGTCCTCGCGGAGCTGCTGAGCTCCGGCCTGCTGGGCCTCGGTGAGGTCCAGCCGGGAGGCGGACTCCAGCACGTGCAGGGGGCCGGGATAGCGGTTCAGCTCGGCCGCCTTGGCGAAGCCCATGCCGTTCCCGGCGAGGAGGTCCTCCACCTCCTGCTCGGAGAGCGCCTTGATGGGGCGCCTCTCCTGGCCCTTGTAGGGCGACTCGGCGCTGTGGGACGCGGGGACGGAGAAGAAGGCAAGGGACAGAAAAGCCGCTGCAACGGGCCGGACGCGCATCGCTCCTCCTGGGAATGGACGGCTGGGTGTCGAATCCCGGTATGTTATTCCGTACTGCCGGGCACGGGTTACGCAGGGGCGGCCGGACTTCGGCGAGCTCAGTCGAGCCGTCGAGCCGCCGGTCGCCCCTACAGGGAATCGGCCGGTCAGGATGATTGGCTAGCGGGATTCCTCGGGCGGGCCGGGCTGGCCGCGCATCATGGGGCCCATGTCCTGGCCCATCCCGCCGCGGGGGGAGCCCCACCTGCGCTCGCGCCAGCGCATGCGGTGCTGCTCCATGTCGCGCACCATCCGGTCGAAGTGCTCCCGCTGGCCGGGCTCCATCATGGAGCGGAGCTCGGTCCGGACCTCCTGGAGGATGCCGTCGATCCGGGGGGCCATCTCGCGGCGGAGCTGGATGAACCGCTCGTGGTGGCGGCGGAGGATGGCGTCCGCCCGCTTGCTCTGCTCGGGGTTGAGCTTCAGGTCCTGCCCGAGCCTCTGGAGGAAGCGCTCGGTGCGCGCGTCGTAGCGGTCCTCCCCCCGCGGGGCCGGAGCGCCGGCCTGGCGCCCGCGCCACCCGCCCCACCAGGAGCCGTAGCCGTACCAGGGGCTGGCCACCCCGTGCCAGAAGCCGGCCACGTAGCCCGTGCCCCCGCCCAGCAGGAAGACGAGCAAGAAGGCGAGAGTGGCCTTGGCCTTGGGGCTTCGCAGGGATTCCACGGTCTCCCTCCTCAGCGGTTCGAGGCGTAGGCGATGAACTGGAGGAGGTCGTCCCCGCTCCGGGCCTGGAGGGGGCCGTTCAGGGCCTCCTCGGGCGCCTCCACGAAGGAAGCCAGCTGGGCTCCCGTGGCGGCGGGGCCCTCGGAGAGCGGCCCCTGGCTCCAGGCCAGCCCGATCGCCAGGGCGAGCGCGCAGGCGGCGGCCCCCGCGAAGCGGAAGCCGAAGGAGGCGATCGCCCCGTTCAGGGAGGCGGCCACCTCCTTCCGGTCGATGGACCGGATCTGGGCGCGGAGCCTCCGCCAGAGTTGCGCGTCCGCCCGCGGGTTGTCCGGGGTCCGGGCGGCGGCGAAGAGCGCCTTCAGGCGGCGGACGCCGGGGTCCGGAGCGCCCTCCCACTCCCCCGCCCGCCGCAGGCTCGCCCGCCACTCGCTCCAACGCTTGATGATCATGACCCACCCTCTTTCCGCCGTCCCGCGGCCCTCAGCAGGCCCGCCCGCGCCCGGTTGAGCCGGGAGCGGACCGTGCCCGGCGGGATCCGGAGGATGCCGCCGATCTCCTCGTAGCTCAACCCCTCGATCTCGCGCATCACCAGGATCCTCCGCTGCCGCTCGCTGAGCTCGCCCAGCAGGCGGTGGAGCTCCTCCCGTCGTCCCGGGTTGAGGGGAACCTCCGGCTCGGACTCCCCGCCCCGCTCGTCCGCCAGGCTCTCCACCCGGGCCTCGTCGAACTCCACGTGGGGCGGCGGGGCGCGGCGGGCCACATCCCGGCAGTGGTTGACGGCGATGCGGTAGAGCCAGGTCGAGAAGCGCGCGTCCTCCCGGAAGCGGGGGAGCGCCAGGTAGGCCTTGAGGAAGATCTCCTGCACCACATCCTCGGCCTCCTCCCTGCGCTCGCCCAGCAGCCCCCAGGCCAGCCGCCGGACCCGGCCCGCGTGCCGGAGGACCAGGGGCTCGAAGGCGTCCGGGTCCCCCCCCTTGCAGCGGGCGACCCAGGCCGAGTCGTCTTGCGCCTCGGGCGGCGGACTCACCAACCCCATCCCCCAGGCTGTGGAAGCGTCCGGCTTCGCGGCCCACCACTATACCAGGAGGGGTCCAAGGGAGCCCGCCTCGCGGAGTCCTCCCGCTGCCTGGTAAGACGCCCCCGGGTTCCCCCGCCCGGCGGGGGCGGGTATATAATGGCCGGGAATCAAGGATTTGGGGCCGATTCCGGAGTGAAGCCAAGGGAAGCCGGGGGAGAAGGAGGGCGCGGGTGGCCATTCGGGTGGCGGTGGCGGGGGCGGCGGGGAAGATGGGCTGCCGGATCATTCACCTGGTGGCCGCCCAGGGCGACCTGGCCCTCTCCGGGGCCCTTGAGCGGGCCGGGCACCCGGCCCTGGGGGCGGACGCTGGGCAGAACGCGGGAGCAGGGCCCCTGAAGGTCGCGCTCACCGCCGACGAAAACTCCCTCGCCGGGGACGTCCTCGTCTCCTTCGCCGTCCCCGAGGCGAGCGCCGCCCACGCCCGGCTCGCGGCGGAGAAGGGCATGGCCGCCGTCATCGGCACCACGGGGCTCTCCGAGGCCCAGCGCAAAGTGATCGCCGAGGCCGCGAGGAAGGTGCCCGTCGTCTTCTCCCCCAACATGAGCGTGGGCGTGAACGTGGCCTTCCGGCTCATCGAGGAGGCCGCCCGCCTGCTGGGCGACGCCTACGACGTGGAGGTGCTGGAGGCCCACCACAACCAGAAGGTGGACGCCCCCTCGGGCACCGCCGTCCGCATGGGGGAGATCATCGCCCGCGCCCTGGGGCGGGGCTACCCCAAGGACGCCGTCTTCCACCGCGAGGGCCAGACGGGCAAGCGCCCCCCCAAGGCCATCGGGATGCAGACCCTGCGCGGCGGGGACGTGGCGGGCGAGCACACCGTCTACTTCTTCGGGATGGGGGAGCGGGTCGAGATCACCCACCGGGCCTCGAGCCGGGACAACTTCGCCGCCGGGGCCATCCGCGCCGTCCGCTGGGTCGTGAAGCAGCGCCCCGGCCTCTACGGCATGGCCGAGGTGCTGGGGCTGTAGGGATGAGAGGGGAGGGTACGGTGGACCCCCAGGTCGTCTCGGTTTCCCGGCGCACGGACGTGCCCGCTTTCCACGTGCCTTGGCTCTTGAAGCGGCTGGAGGAAGGGTTCGCCGAGTACCGCAATCCCTTCAGCGGCCAGCGCCACCGCGTCTCGCTTCTCCCGGAGGACGCGCGCGCCTTCGTCTTCTGGACGCGCAACCCGGCGCCCCTGCTGCCTCATCTCGATCGCATCGGGGCGCCCTTCTACTTCCTCTACACCGTGAACGGCTACCCGGAGGCGCTGGAGCGCGCCGTCCCGCCCCTCGGCCAGGCGGTGCGCACCTTCCGGAAGCTCGCGGAGCGGGTGGGGCCCGGGCGGGTGCGGTGGCGCTACGACCCCATCTATCTCTCGAAGGAGACGGACCCGGCCTTCCACCGGCGGAACTTCGCGCGCATCGCCTCGGCGCTCGAAGGGCTGACCCGGGAGTGCATCGCCAGCTTCGCCGACATGTACGGGAAGGTGAAGCGCAACGCCGCCAAGCTGCCGGGCGATCTCAGGCCGGAGGAGGGGACGCTCGAAGCGCGCAAGGCGCTCATGGACGAGCTGGCGGGGATGGCCGGGGAGCGGGGGATGCGCCTCCTCGCCTGCTGCGAGGACGCCCTCGTGGGCGGGCCGGCCGGGAAGGCGCGCTGCGTGGACCCCGAGCTGCTGGACCGCATCGCGCCGTTGAGCGGCGGAAAGCTCCCGCTCCGCCCCACCCGGGAGGAGTGCGGCTGCGCGGCCTCGCGCGACATCGGGGCCTACGACACCTGCCCCCACGGCTGCGTCTACTGCTACGCCAACGCCAGCCCCGGGGCGGCGCTCTCCCGCTACCGCAAGCGGGACGCCTCGCTGGCCTGGCTGGGGTGAAGGCGACCTGCCGGCAGGGGCGGGTTTGAGACCCGCCCCTGCGGGAATTCCAAGGTGCCGTCTGCATGTGTAGGGGCGTATTGCAATACGCCCCTACGGAAAACCCGGCGATCCTTGCCGCGTTTCGTAGGGGCGAGGCATGCCTCGCCCCTACAGATGCTGACAACCCGCGGCGGATCGGCTAGAGTCTCCGCATCGGCGAGTCATCTCCAGCGTGAGTGATAGGAGAACGCACATGGCCCAGGAGATCCAGACCAAGGGCGTGGAGTACTTCCACGCGGGCGACGGGCGGACCCTCGCCCTGGTCATCCGCAGCGGCTTCGACGACTACGCGGCCTTCCCCCCCTACCTCGACACCCCGGAGGAGCGGGCCCACCTGGCGGCGGCCTACCAGGGCTCGGACCCCGAGACCGAGCGCCGCACCAAGGCCCACATGACGGCGGACG
>MGDP01000204.1:0-16482 GCA_001790955.1 Candidatus Tectomicrobia bacterium RIFCSPLOWO2_12_FULL_69_37 | reverse complement strand
GCCCGGGTGCGCCTGCTCTCCCTCCAGGGGGCGCGCGGGCTCTCCTTCGGGACGGTGGCGATCCCGGGCCTGGCCGAGGGCGTCTTCCCGGTGCGGGGCCGGGAGGATCCCCTCCTCCCCGACGCCCTGCGGGAGGAGATCGGCCGCGCCCTCGGGGAGGGCGGGGGCCTGCCGCGCCTCCTCCCCTTGAAGGGGGAGCGCATGGAGGAGGACCGCTACCTCTTCTGGCTGGCGCTGCAATCGGCGGAGCGCCGCGCCGTCCTGGGCGTCCCGCGCGGAGGGGCGGGGGAGGGCGGGGAGAAGCCGCCGAGCCTCTTCCTCCACCACCTCGCGGCGGCCATGGGGATCGCGGAGGAGGGCGAGGACGGCCTGCCCGCCTTCGGGGAGCCGATCCTCCGCTCCGCCCCGCCCGGCCTCGACGTGGATTCCCTGCGCCAGCGCCCGGTGAGCGTGCTGGAAGGAGACCTCGGCGCCATCGCCGCGCTTCTTCATCCGAGGCCCGTGGAGAAGGGCGCCCTCGCCCACCTCGCCGCCATGCCGGGCTTCGGCCGCCGCCGGCGGGCCCTCGACGACCGCTGGCGGCGCGGCGCCCTGACCCCCCAGGACGGGATGCTGGCCGATCCGGATGTACTCGAAACCTTCCGCTCCCGCCTCCGCCCCGGGGAGCGCGCCGTGGCCGTCACCGGGCTGGAGAGCTTCTTCGGCTGCCCCTACCGCTTCCTCCTGGGCCGGCTGCTCGGCCTGGCCTCCCATCCGGAGCCCGCGCCCCCCCTGGAGGTGGACCGCGCCCTGCGGGGCCGCCTCTTCCACGAGGCCCTGAGCGCCTTCTTCGGCCATGTGGCGGAAAAGGGGGGGGAAACCGCCGCGCTCGGCGACGCCGCCTTGCGGGAGGCCCTGGCTCTCGCGGTAGAGAGCGCCTTCCGCAAGGCAGAAGGAGAGGGAGCGGCCCTCCTGCCCTTCGCCTGGGGGCTCCTGCGGGCCTCGGTCGAGCGGCAGCTGGAGGGCTTCCTGCGGACAGCCTACGGGGAGGGCGGCGGCTGGCGGGTGGTCCGCACCGAGCAGAGCTTCGGGCGGGGGGGCGTGCCGCCCGTCGAGGTCGCCCTGGAGGGTGGGGAGCGGCTCCTCGTGAGCGGGCGCTACGACCTCCTGGAGCGGAGCGCGGAAGGCGAGTACCGCTTCGTGGACTTCAAGAGCGGGGAGAGCGCCGGCTCCGTCCCGCGGAGGAACGATCCGCTCGGCGGGGGCCGGTGGCTCCAGCCCCACCTTTACGCCCGCCACGGGCGGCAGGCCCTGGGGGGCGACGCCCGGATCGGCGCCGCCTACGCCTTCGTGGCCGAGCGGATGGGCTACCGGCTCTTCCCAGTCAGTCCCGAGACGATCGAGGCGCTGGGCTCCCGGGTGGACGGGCTGCTTGGCTACTTCCTCCGCGCGGCGGAGGAGGGGGCGTTCTTCCCGGCGCCTTCCGCCGCCTGCGCTTACTGCGACTTCATCGCCGTCTGCGGCCCCGAGCGCGGCCCGCGGGCCGCGCGCAAGGCGGGGGACCCGCGCCGGGCGGAGCTCCTCCAGCTCCAGGAGAAGCCGAGGTGAGCGCCCCCCTCGTGGATCGGGAGGCCCGGGAGCTCGCCGTCACGTGGACGGAGGGCCCCGTGCTCGTCGAGGCCGGGGCGGGGACGGGCAAGACCCGCCTTCTGGTGGACCGGGCGATCCACCTCGTGCGGAGCGGGGTGCCCCTCGGCAAGATCGCCGCCATCACCTTCACCATCAAGGCGGCGGCCGAGCTGCGGGAGCGCGTCCGCGCGGGGCTCGCCCAGGCCCTGCGCGGGGAGGAGGACCCCGCGGCCCGGGGGCGCATCGGCGAAGCCCTGGAGGGGATCGACCAGGCGCCCATCTCCACCATCCACAGCTTCGCCCTCCGCCTCCTGCGCGAGCGCGCGCTCGACGCGGGCCTCGCCCCCGGGGCGGGGGAGGTGGACCCCCTCGCCCACGAGGAGCTGCGCGACCGCCTCTGGCCGGAGTGGCTGGCCGGGCGCTTCGCCCAGGGCGACCCCGCCCTCGGGGAGTTCCTCTCCCTCGGGCTGAACCTCGGCCACATCGCCGCCCTCCGCGACGCCCTGCTCGCCCTCCCCGAGCTGCGCGGGGGCTTCCCGGAGGCGCGCGGCCTGACCGCCTCCCGGCTGAAGGAGAAGGTGCGGGAGGCCTTCGGGCGCTGGAAGGGCTTCGCGGACGCGGAGTGCGCCGACCGCTCCGACGCGGCCTACGCCCAGGTGGACGCCATCCGCCAGTGGGCGGACGGCCTGCCGGACGCCTCCCGCCCCGGCCTCCTCCGCGCGCTGTGGCAGCCCGCGGCGCGGCTCGACAAGCGGAAGGGCGGCAAGGGGAAGTGGAAGGGCGGGACGGACGCCCTCAAGGAGTTCCGCGCCCGCTACGACCTTTTCATGCAGGAGGCCCGGGCCGAGGCGGGGCACGAGATCCTCGCGGGGGCGGCCGCCTCCCTGCGCGGCTTCGCCGAGGGCCTGGAGGCCGCCGCGGCGCGGGAGGGGATCCTCACCTACCAGGACATCCTCCACCGCGCGGTGCGCCTGGTGCGCGGGAACGCGGAGGCCCGGGCGCTCTTCCGCCGCCGCTTCGAGCACTTCCTCGTGGACGAGTTCCAGGACACCGACCCCCTCCAGGTGGAGCTCGTCTTCCTCCTGGCCTCGGGGGAGCCCTGCCCCGCCGGCTGGCGGGAGGCGCCCCTGGAGGGCGGCAGGCTCTTCCTCGTGGGGGACCCCAAGCAGGCCATCTACCGCTTCCGCCGGGCGGACATCGCCGTCTACGAGGAGGCGAAGGAGGCCGTCCGGCGCAGCACGGGCGGCCGGGTGCTCGCCATCACCCAGAGCTTCCGCAGCGCGCCCGGGATCATCGCGTTCGCGAACGGGGTCTTCGGGAGGCTCCTCGCGGCGGGGGGCAGGGCCCAGCCCGGCTACATCCCCCTGACCCCCGGCCGGGCGGAGGAGGGCCCGCGCGTCCTGCTGATCCCCGATCCGAGGGGAGACGCCTCCCCCGCCGGGGACGCCCCGCCCTCCGAAGAAGACGGGGACGGCGCGGAAGAGGGCGGGGAGGAGAGGGCCTCGGCGGGGCGGCTGCGCGAGGCCGCCCGCCTCGCCGCCGCCCTGAAGCGCCTCGTGGGGGAGGGAACCCAAGTCTGGGACAAGCGGAAGAAGGCCTACCGCCCGGCGGGGTACGGCGACGCCGTCCTGCTCTTCCGGGCGCGGACGGGCTACGGCGAATACGAGGAGGCCTTCCGCGCGGCGGGGGTGCCCTTCCTCTCCGAGGGCGGGCGGGGGTTCTTCGACCGCGCCGAGGTGGCCGCGGCGGCGGCCGTGCTGCGGGCGGTGCTGCGCCCGGCGGACCCCCTCACGCTGGCGGCGGCGCTGCGGTCCCCGCTCTACGGCTTCTCGGACCCCGAGGTGGCGCGGCGGTTCATCGAGGGCCTCGACCCCTCCCCGGCGCTCATCGAGGCGGAGGAGGAGATACGGGTCCTCCATGCGGCGCGCGGCGGGATGAGCGCCCGCGCCCTGCTGGGGGAGATCTTCGCGCGCACCCAGGCCTTCGAGCTCTTCCTCGCCTCCTACCAGGGGGAGCAGCGGGCGGCCAACCTCCTCAAGCTCCTCGACCTGGCCTTCCAGTACGAGGACGGCGGCGCGCGCGGGGCGGACGAGTTCGGAGCCTTCCTCGACGCCCAGATCGCCAAGGGGAAGGACGCCCGGGAGCCCGAGGCCGCCGCCCTGGAGGCGCAGGCGGAGGCGGTGCGCTTCATGACCATCCACGCCGCGAAGGGGCTGGAGTTCCCCGTGGTGGCGCTCGCGGACCTGGGCGGCCAGGTGAAGTGGGCGGCCGGTCCCCGGATCGCCGGGCGGCAGGAGGGCCAGGTGCACCTGCGGCTGGGGGAGAAGGGCCGCGCCCTGGAGAGCCTGGGCTACGCCGGGGCGGAGGCGCGGGAGAAGGAGTTCTGGCGGGCGGAGCTCATGCGCCTGCTCTACGTCGCCGTCACCCGGGCGCGGGACTACCTCCTCCTGCCGCTCCCCCCCGGCCCGGCCGGGATGTGGAAGCTCATGGCCGAGGGCGGGGTGACGGCCGAGGCGGTCCGCTCCGGAGCCCTGGGGCCCGTCCAGCCCTTCGATGCGCCCGCGGCCGGGGCGGCGGAGAGCGAGAGCTACTTCCGCCTGCCGCCCTCGGCCTTCGAGGCGGACGAGAAGAAGATCGGCGAGGGGCGCCGCCGGCGGGAGGAGCTGGCGGCGCGCCTGGAGGCGCTGAAGAAGCCTCCCGCGTGGCGGCCTCCCCTCGCCCCCAGCCGCCTGGCCGAGGGCGGGGAGGGCTCCCTGGAGACGGCGCGCTACGAGGAGGCGGAGGCGGCGGAGCGCGCCCGGAGCCTCGCCTTCGGCACCCTGGTTCACGCCCTCCTCGCCCGGCTCGATTCCGCCTCGCCCGGTGAGCTGGAGGCCGAGGCCCGCGCCCTGGCCCTCGCGAATGGCCTGGAAGAGAAGGACGCCGATGAGGCCCTCGCCCTCGTCCGGCGCGCGGCGGCGGGGCCGCTGCTCAAGCGCGCGGCGGCGGCCCCCCGGCGCTGGCGGGAGCTCGCCTTCTTCGCCGAGGTGGAGGGCCGCCTGGTGCGGGGCTTCGCGGACCTCGTGTTCGAGGAGGGGGAGGGGCTCGTGATCGGGGACTTCAAGACCGACGCCGCGCGCGCGGAGGATGTCCCCCGGCGCGCCGCGCGCTACGCCCCCCAAGGGGGCGCCTACGCGCTGTGCCTGGAGGCGGCCTCGGGGAAGAGGGTGAGGGAGGTCGTCTTCTCCTTCCTGCGGCCTGGAGTAGAGCGCGCCTTCGCCGTGGATGAATCCTTCCGCGCCAGGGCGCGCGAGGCCCTGCGCGGGACGGGGTGAGGCCTCCCCGGGGATATCTGCTAGAATTCCCTCTCCCTCCACTCCTTCCGTGCGTGCGATGGGGAGGCGGACATGAAGGTGGCCTCGGTGGAAGTCTTCCGCGTGGACATGCCCATGCGGGGCTTCTACAAAAACGCCTTCCACAACCACAACGTCCAGCCCTGCTGCCTCGTGCGCCTGCGCGCGGACGACGGCTTCGAGGGGGTGGGGGACGTGGAGCCCTTCAGGGGCTACTCCTCGGGGGGGCGGGACGAGACGGCGGACGCCATCGAGCGCGTCCTCGGCCCCGCCCTCCTGGGCGCCGATCCGAAGCGGGAGAGAGCGGCGGCCCGGCGTCTGGAGGAGGCCGCCCAGGGCTTCTACGAGGCCAAGGCCGCCCTCGGCATGGCCCTCTCCGACCTCCACGCCCAGGCCCTGGGGGTGCCTCTCCACGAGCTCCTGGGCGGCGCGGTGATGGAGGAGGTCTTCTTCAACGGCTGGATCGGCATCCTGAGCCCGGAGGAGGCGGCCCGCGAGGCGCGCGCCTACCGGGACCGCGGCTGGGTCTCCTGCAAGGTCAAGGCGGGGGGGGACGTGGAGAGCGACGCCGCGCGGGTGCTGGCGGTGCGCGAGGCGGCGGGCGAGGACTTCGAGATCCGCATCGACGCCAACGAATCCTATGCGAGCGTGGAGGAGGCCGTGGCCTTCGCCCGCGAGGTGCGGGAGGCGGAGCCCGTCCTCTTCGAGCAGCCCGTCCCCCGCGCCGACCTGGAGGGCATGGCCCGCATCCGCCGGGCCATCGGCTTCCCGGTCATGGCGGACGAGTGCGTCTACGGCCACGACAGCCTCCTCAGGATCATCCAGGCCGGGGCGGCGGACATCGTGAAGCTCAAGCTCCTCAAGCAGGGGGGCTTCCTCGCCGCGCGCGAGATGGCGGCCACGGCCGAGGCGGCCGGGATGAAGATCGTCATCGGCCACGGCTTCGGCCTCTCGGCCTACACCCTGGCCGAGGTCCACCTCGCCGCGACGTGCGGCGCCTTCTTGCGGGCCATCGAGTCGGTCGGGCCCGACAAGATGCTGGACGACGTGGTGGACCGGCCCCTCGCCATCGGGCCGGGCCGCCTGAAGGTCCCCCAGGGCCCCGGACTGGGGGTGCGCCTCGACGAAGAGAAGCTCGCGCGCTACCGGGCGAAGGGCGCGGCCGCGGTCTAGCCGCGCGCCCCGGGCCGCCGCCATCCCAGGAGTCCCCCGTGCTTTTCCCCGACGCCCAGGTCCCGGCCGTCATCGAGCGCGCCCTCCTCCCCGCGCTCCACTACCTCTTCGGGGCGGGCGCCGCGCTGGCCGCGGGTGGCGCGCTGCTCATGCTCGTCCCCGGCTACCTCGCCCCCCGGAGCCTGGACCCCCGGTGGGGCCAGCTCGCGGGCCGGTGCGCCCGCTGGGTGCTGGGGCTGCTCCTGGGGGCGGCCTTCACGGCGGGGGCGGGGGCCTGGCTCGGGGAGCTGGTGCTGCGCCCCCGGGCGGCGGAGCGCCTGGCGGCCGCCTTCGGCCCCGCGCTGGGGGCGGGGGGGCTCTGCCTCCTCGCGGGGGCGGCGGCCCTCGCCCGCTATGCCTCGGGCTGGCGGCGCGGCCGGGGGGGGAGCCCCGCCCACTTCGCGGCGGGGGTCCTCGCCGCCGCGGGGATCTGGGCGGGCGCGGCCGTGCTCGCCGTTTTCCAGTCGTTCTCCCTCAATCCGGGCAGGTGGCTCGAGACCCGCGCCCTGCGGGACGCCCTCCTCCATCCCTCGGCGCTTCCCGCCTTCGTGCTCTGGGCCTCGGGCGCGATCGCCCTCGCGGCGGCGGCGGGGCTCGCCGCCGCCGTGGGCCAGCGGGACGCCCCCTGGCGCCTGGGCCTCGTCCGGACCCTGGGGAGGTGGGGGGCCCCGGCGGCCTGGGCCGGGGCGGCGGGCGCGGTCTGGTGGGCCCTCTCGCTCCCCTCCGGCGCGCAGGACAAGAGCCTCCCGGCGATCGTGGGGACGGCCTTCCTCGTCCAGGCGGGGCTGGGGACGTACCTCTACCGTTGCGGGGCGCGCGAGCCCCGGCGGCTGAGCCCGGCGGGAGCGCTCCTCGCCCTCCTGGCGGCGGCGCTCTCGCCCGCCCTCATGCAGATCGCGCGGGAGGAGGCGCGCGGCCCCTTCTTCATCCAGGGCTACCTGTACCGCAACGGGATCCTCGCCGAGGAGATCCCGAGGCTCCAGCGGGAGGGCTTCTGGCGTCCGGCGGCCTGGCGGAAGGAGAAGGAGGCGCCCTCGCCGGAGGAGCTGGGCGCGCGGGTCTTCCGGGGGGAGTGCGCCGCCTGCCATCCCGCCTGGAGGAAGGGGGCGGCCCAGGCCGCGCTGCCCTCCTTCCGCGAGCAGGGGGCGGCGCTGCGCTTCCTCGGGGCGATGGGGAAGGGCCACCCCGCCTTCCCCGCCTTCGCCGGCTCGGAGGGCGAGCGCCGGGCGGTGGCCGCCCACCTCGAGGGCCTGCTCCGGACGGCCGGGGTGACGCTGGCCGCCCCCGCCCCCCCCGCGCCCAAGGCCCCCCCGAAGAAGCCGGAGAAGAAGGAGGTCCGCCCGGCGCCTGTCCCGGCCGCTCCGCCGAAGGAAGCGGTGAAGGAAGCCCCCAAGGAGGCGCCCAAGGAGGTGCCCAAGGAAGCCCCCAAGGAGGCGCCCAAGGAGGTGCCCAAGGAAGCCCCCAAGGAGGCGCCCAAGGAAACGCCGAAGGAAGCGTCCAAGGAAACCCCGCCCAAGGAGGCTCCGAAGGGGAAGCCGCCGGAGGCACTTCCTGCGGCTGCGCCCAAGCCGGAGGCTGAGACGAAGACCCCCGCGCCGCCCAAGCCCCCCGAGCCCAGGCGCGAGGAGCCCAAGCCCGAGCCGCCGCGGCCCGGCCCCTCCTCCCAGGCCGCGCCCCCCTCGCCTCCCCCCGGGGGGGCTCCGGGAGGGAGTGAGGTGAAGAAAGAGGCGGGGGCTCCACCCGCCGCGCCGCCCGCTCCTTCCGCGCCCCCGGCGGGCGGCGGGAGCGGCAGCCCGGAGGTGCCCTCGCCATGACCCCCCTCCTTCCGGGGATTGAGGTGGGGCGCGCTCTCGATGTGCTCTTCGGGGTGTTCCTGGCGGGGACGCTGTGGCTGGGGGTCGCCCTTCCCCTCGTGGCGGCCCACCTGGAGTACTGGGGCGCGAAGCGGGGGAGGCCGGAGGACCGGGAGGCGGCGGCGCGCCTCGGGGAGGCGGCGATCGTCAACCTGATATGCCTGGCCGCGGCGGCGGCGGGGGCGGCGCTCCTGGCCCTGATCCGGCACCCGGCCACCCTGCTTCCGCCTCTCGTCTGGATGGCGCGGGTGTGGCCCTGGGCCTGGCTGGCAGGGGCGGGCTACGCGGGGCTGGTGCTCCTCTACGGCGGGGGCCGGTGGGCGGCCCGGCCGCCCCTCCTGGGCACCGCCTGCGCGGCGGGGGCGGGGGTGCTGGCCGTCCTCCTCCTTCCGGTGTGGGGGGCGGCGCTGGCGTTCCCGGACCCGGCGCTTTGGCTTCGGGTGGAGGAGGATCCCTGGGCGCTCTTCCGGCTGCGGGGGACGGCGCTCTTCACCCTCCACCATCTCCTGGGGGCGGGCGCGGCGGGCGGCGCGGCCCTGATGCTCGCGGGCCGGCGGGCCTTCCGGTGGGAGAGCCCGGTGCCCGTGAGCTCGGGCGCCCGGCTCATCCGCTGGGGGGCGGGGTGCGTGCTGGCCGCCTCGGCCCTCCAGCTTCTCTTGGGGGTCGCCTGGCTGGGGGCGAGGGGCCCCGCCTGGCTGAAGGGGACCTTCTACGCCGGGGGGCGGCCGCTCATGGCCGCCGTGGCGCTGCTGGTGGCCGCGCTCATCATCCTCCTGGAGGTGGCGGTGAGCGCCCTGCGCCGCAGGGGGAGCGCCCCCCGGGCGGGCCTGACGGCGGTGGCGCTCCTCCTGGTCGTGGCGGTCGCGGCCGGCTGGGTGCGGGCGGGCGTGGAGGAGGCCTCCCGCGTCCGGCCCCCCCGGACGGAGGGCGCCGCGCGGTGATCGTGGACGTGTGCAGCTTCCTCCCGGCCGAGGCTTCTTACCGCGCCCGGCTCCTGGGCTGGGCGGCCATCCCGGGCTACCTCCGGATGTTCGCCAAGGGGCTCGCCGCCTTCTGCGGGGTGGCGGAGGAGGAGTTCCGCCGCCGGGCGCTGGGCGGGGGGAAGGAGGCGCGCGCCTTCATCGAGGAGGTCTCCGCCGCGCGGGGGCGCACGCCGGGCGAGTTCGTGGCGATGCTGGACGCGGCGGGCTACGACCGGGCGGTGGTCTTCAGCATCGACCAGGAGGTGACCACGGGCGCCCCGCCCCTCGACCCCGGGGTGCTCGCCCAAGCGGTGGCGGCGCATCCCTCGCGGATCATGGCCTTCATGGGCCTCGACCCGAACAAGCCGGACGCGGCGCGGGCCCTGGAGCACGGGGTGAAGGAGCTCGGGCTGCACGGCGCCCTGCTCGTGCCCTTCCTGCACGGCCTGCCCGCCGGCGCCCCGGCCTACCGGCCCGTCTTCAAGAAGTGCGCCGAGCTGGGTGTCCCCGCCTGGGTCCACACCTCGGTGAACTGGTCCCCCGCCCACCCGATGGAGCTGGGCCATCCCTTCGCGCTCGACCGCCTGTGCGGGGAGCTGCCCGCGCTCAAGGTGATCGCGGGGCACGGCGGGTGGCCCTGGGTGCCGGAGCTGGTGGCCGCCGCCTGGAGGCACCCCCACCTCTACATCGACCCCTCGGGCCACCGCTGGAAGTACCTCGCGGCCCCCGGCTCGGGCTGGGAGATGCTCATGCGCTTCGGGAACTCGGTCCTCCAGGACAAGGTGCTCTTCGGCACCGACTGGCCCCTCATGCCCATCGGGATGAGGGAGATCGCCGGGGAGGCGCGCGCCCTGCCCCTCAAGCCCGGGGTACGGGAGAAGTGGATGGGGGGGAACGCCGCCCGGCTCCTGGGGATCGGCGCGTGAGCGCGCCCTGGGTCCCCGGCCTCGCCACCGCCTGCCTGATCGCCGCCGCCGGCTTCGGCTCCCTCGTCTCGACGAGCGGCCTCATCGAGCTCATCCGCCGGGACCTGGGGCTGAGCTTCGGGCAGGGGGGCTTCCTCCTCTCGGCGCCCTTCGCCCTCATCTCCCTCTTCGCCCTGGCCGGCGGGCGCGTGGTGGACCGCCTCGGGGCGCGGCGGGTGCTGGCGGCGGGGGCGCTGCTCGCCTTGGCGGGCGGGGGCGGCCGCGCCTTTGCGGGGGGCTTCTGGGGGCTGGCCCTGGGGACCGCCCTCGTCGGGGTGGGGCTGGGCCTCATCTACCCCGTCCTGCCCAAGATCGTGAGCGGGACGGCGCCCGAGGAGAAGCGCGGCCTGGGGGCGACCCTCTACACCGTCTCGGTGATCAGCGGGGCGGCGCTCGGGGTGGCGGCGACGCCCCTCGCGGGGGGCTGGCTCCCCTTCGCGGGGGGGAGCGCCTGGCGCGGCGGCTACCTCGGCTGGGCCCTGCTCCTGCTCGCGGCCTTCCTCTTGTGGCGGCGCTTCGGCGGGGCCGCCCCGGAGGAGGCGGAGGAGGCGCCCGCCTCCCCGGCGGTGCTGCGCGACCCGGCCGTCTGGGGGGTGGCGGCCTCCCTCTTCGTCAACAACGTCGTCTTCTTCACGAGCCTGGGCTGGCTCCCCGCCCTCCTCGCGGGGAAGGGCTGGAGCCCGGCCGGGGCGGGCTGGGTCGTCTCCCTTGTGCCCTGGCTCGGGATCGTCGCGGTGCTCACCACCCATCCCGCCGCGGCGGCCCTGGGCGGGGAGCGGAACATGATCCGCGCCTGCGCCCTTTCGACCGCGCTCGCCCTGGCGGTGCTGCCCGGGGGAGGGGCCTGGGCGGCGGCGCTGGGCACGGCGGCGCTGGGCTTCACCACGAACTTCTGGTTCCTGCTCTGCCTCGCCTTCCCGGCGCGGCGGGTGGAGAGGGCCCAGGCGGGGACGGCGGCGGGGCTCATCATCGGGGTGGGCTACGCGGGCGGCTTCGTGGGGCCCTGGGCGGCCGGGGTGGCGCGCGACCTGGCTGGGGGGTTCGGCCCGGCCCTCTACGCGCTGGCCCTCCTCTCCCTCGCTTCGGCCCTCGCCGCCCCCTTCTTCGCCCCGCCGGGGAAGCCCCGCTGAGGGAGCCCTCCCGGCTGGCCCGGCCCGGGGCTTCCCGCTACAATCGATCCCGCTCGCGTCCGATCCT
The DNA here is from genome assembly GCA_001790955.1 of Candidatus Tectomicrobia bacterium RIFCSPLOWO2_12_FULL_69_37. Taxonomy (GTDB): domain Bacteria; phylum UBA8248; class UBA8248; order UBA8248; family UBA8248; genus 2-12-FULL-69-37. The sequence goes on along the minus strand of MGDP01000204.1, from coordinate 5,353 downwards.
TCGCGCAAAGGAGAGAGGTCCTTGAGCGGCGGCGAATCCCCCCGCCCCGGCGCCCCGGCCCCGGACTTCCGCCTCCCGAGCACCGAGGGGGAGGTGAGCCTGGGGGAGTGGGCGGGGAGGGGGAAGGTGGTGCTCGCCTTCTACGCCGAGGACGGCACGCCCGCGTGCGCCTCCGAGCTGGAGGGCTTCAAGGCGGAGTACGAGCTGATCCGGGAGTTGGGGGCGGGGGTCATCGGCATCAGCCGGGACGGCCTCGCGAGCCACCGCGCCTTCGCCGAGCGGGCGGGCGGGTTCCCCTTCCCCCTGGCGAGCGACGTGGATTTGAAGGTCGGCCGGGCCTACGGGGTGGACGACCCCGATTCCAGGCGCCACCGCCGGGCCGTCTTCGTCATCGGGGAGGGCGGGAGCGTCCTCCACGCCGACACCCGCTTCCAGCCGGGCAGCGTCCCCGCCATGACGGCGGTGTTCGAGGCCCTGGGGCTGGAGTTCTAGGAGGGAGCCCGTGGACCGCCCCCGCCTGCGCCCGCTGGAGGTTATCCCCAGCCTGGACGACCAGGGCCGGCGCGTGATCGTCCTGCGCGATTCGCTCCGCCTGAGCGAGGCGGTGCTGGTGGTGCCCATCCCGCTCATCCCCGTCCTCCAGCGCCTGGACGGGGAGCACACCCTGGAGCAGGTCCGCGCGGAGTGCCTGGGCGAGCACCGGATCGACATCCCCGAGGCGAACCTGCGGCAGATCGTCTCCCAATTGGACGAGGCGCACTTTCTCGACGGGGAGGGCTTCGAGGGCTGGCGGCGCACCATCGAGCGGGCCTTCCTCGCCGCGCCCGTGCGGCCGAGCTTCCTCGCCGGGAAGAGCTACGAGGCCGACCCGGCGGCGCTCCGCGCGAGGCTGGACGGCTTCTTCACCGATCCCGAGGGGCCGGGCCTCCCGCAGCTGAACGGCGCGAACGGCGCTCCCTTGCGGGGGCTGGTGGCCCCCCACATCGACTTCCACCGCGGCGGGCCCACCTTCGCCTGGAGCTACCGGGCGCTCGCCGAGCGCGGCGGCGCGGACCTCTTCGTCGTGCTGGGCACGGTGCACGCCCCCACCCAGGGTTTCTACACCCTGACCGAGAAGGGCTTCGAGACCCCGCTCGGCACGCTGGACACCGACCGCGAGTTCATCCGGGCCCTCGCCCGGCGCGCCCCGGGGGACCTCTTCCGGGACGAGTTCACCCAGCGCGCCGAGCACTCCATCGAGTTCCAGGCGGTCTTCCTCCAGTACCTCTACGGGGGCCGGCGCCCGGTCAAGTTCGTGCCCCTCCTGGTGGGCTCCTTCGGGGAGTTCGTCATCCAGGGCCGCTCCCCCCGGGGGGACGCGCGGGTGGAGGGCTTCGTGGGGGCGCTGCGCGGGACGCTGGAGGAGGCCCGGGCGGCGGGCAAGCGCCCCTGCCTCGTGGCCAGCGTAGACCTGGCCCACGTCGGGCCCCAGTTCGGGGACGAGGGCCCGGTGGACGGGGAGAGGCTCGCCGCCCTGGAGCGGGCGGACTGGACCTCCCTCGACGCGGCCTGCCGGGGGGACGCCGAGGCTTTCTGGTGGAGCGTCGCGGAGGACGGGGACGCCCGCAAGGTGTGCGGCCTCGCCCCCATCTACACCCTCCTGCGCACCCTGGACGGCTGCCGGGGGGAGGTGCTGCGCTACAGCCAGTGGCCCGACCCGAACGGCACCGTCACCTTCTGCAGCGTGGCGATCGGATGAACGGCAGGAACTTGGATAACGATGGCCTAGAATTCCCCTCCCCCTCCGGGGGAGGGCTGGGGTGGGGGATTCTTGGCTTCGGGGATTCGATTCTCCCTCCCCCATCCCCCTCCCGGAGGGAGGGGGAAAGGCTAGGTTGACCATTCGGGCTATCCGCAGGGGCGTATGGCCATACGCCCCCGCGGAAACGCGGACCGCGAGCGGTCCGCCAAAAGGAGGCAGCGCGTGCTCTACCTGAACGAGAAGGACATCGAAGGCCTCATCACCATGCCGGAGGTGATGGAGGCGGTGGACAAGTGCTTCAAGCTCCAGGGCCGGGGCCAGGCCCCGAACCAGCCCAGGCGGCGCATCTTCATGCCCAAGGGGACGCTCCACGCCATGTCGGGCGGCCTTGTGGACGGGAGCGAGGCCTACCTGGGCGTCAAGGCCTACACCACCTTCCCGGGGCTGGGCACCCGCTTCATCTTCATCCTGTGGGACGCGGAGACGGCCGAGCTCCTCTCCTTCATGGAGGCGAACATCGAGGGCCAGCTCAGGACGGGCGCGGCGAGCGGGGTGGCCGCCCGCTACATGGCCCGGGAGGACGCCTCCGAGGCCGGGCTCTTCGGCACGGGCTGGCAGGCCCGCACCCAGCTCGAGGCCCTCTGCTGCGCGCGGCCCTTGAAGAAGGTGAAGGTCTACAGCCGGAACGCCGAGAAGAGGGACAAGTTCGTCGCCGCCATGCAGCCCAGGGTGAAGGCCCAGCTCGTGGCGGCAGGCTCCCCCGCCGAGGCGGTCAAGGGTTCCCAGATCGTGTGCACCATGACGAACGCCAAGGACCCCGTCTTCGACGGGAAGGACCTCGATCCCGGCACCACCGTCATCGCGGCGGGCTCGAACCGGGGCACCAACCGCGAGGTGGACGACGAGACCTTCCGCCGGGCCGCCCGGGGCCGCATCGCGACGGACAACATCGAGGGCTCCCGCTTCGAGAGCGGGGACCTCATCGCCGCCGTGCGCGCCAACGTCATCCAGTGGGGCCAGGTCGCCGAGTTCGGCCTCATCGCCTCGGGCCAGATGCCGGGCCGGGCCTCCCGGGACGAGGTCAACCTTTTCCTGAGCCAGGGGGTGGCCATCGAAGACGTGGCCTTGGGGGCCGAGCTCTACCGCCGCGCCAAGGCGCGGGGGGTGGGCACCCGGCTCCCCATCGAGGGGGTGTTCAAGAAGGCGACGTGAGGGGGAAGGCTCCGAATGAATCTGTAGGGGCGGCCCCCTGTGGCCGTCCCTGTCGAGGGGGCAGGCACGGGGGCCTGCCCCTACGGACCATCTCTTTGAGCGAGGGTTCCCATGCCCCCCGATCCCGCCGACGCCGCCCGCGTGAACCTGGAGAGCTTCACCCGGCGGGCGGACTGCTTCACCGAGCGCACCCGGGGGGACAACATCCCGCCGCTCGCCCGGGCGGCCGCGTCCATCGGCTTCGGGCCGGGCCGCTGGGCGGCGGACTTCGGGGTGGGGACGGGCAACTCGGCCGTCCCCTTCCTCCAGATGGGCGGGAGGGTGCTGGGGGTGGACCTCACCCCGGCCATGATCCGCTCGGGCCGCAGGCGCCTGGCGGGGGAGGGCCTCGCGCGCGGGGCGCACTTCGTCCTCGCGCTCTGCGAGCGGGCGCCGCTCCCGGATGGGGCGGTGGACTGCGCCGTCTGCCGCAACACCTTCCACCACCTGGCCGCCCCGGGCGAGGTCTTCGGCGAGATGGCGCGCGTGGTGAAGCCCGGCGGGCACGTCATCCTGATGGACCACTGCTACCCGGACGACGCCGCCGGGCGCGCCCGCATCGAGGAGATCGACCGCGTCCGCGAGCCCGCCATGGTGCGCATCCTCTCCCTCAAGGACATGCGCGCCCTCTTCGCGGAGCGCGGCCTGGAGGTCGTCCGGGCCGAGTCCATGAGCCGCCGGGACAGCTTCGAGAACTGGATGGCCGGGGCGGGGACGGAGGCGGCGAGCGTCCCCCTCGTCCGGGCCGGGGTGGAGCGGCTGCGGGACGAGGGCGGGAGCTGGATGGCCCCCGAGGGGGAGGGGGCGGCCCTCACCGTCCTGCGCTGGGACGCGCTGGTGGTGGGGCGTAAGGGGTGATTCCCCCCGGGGGTTGATATTTCCGCCCGGCTCGGTTATGTTTCTCCGTCCTTCCGGCAAGGCGGGGGCGCGAGCGGGCCCCTAACCGCTGGAAATTCCAAGGGTTTGGCAGGCTGAAGGGCACAGGCCATGCGCGAGATCATCCAGCTCGAATGCACCGCGTGCAAGAAGTACCGCTACTCCACCACCAAGAACAAGCGCAAGACCACCGACCGGCTGGAGCGGAAGAAGTACTGCAAGTTCTGCCGCAAGCACGTGCCCTTCAAGGAGACCAAGTAGATGGCCGCCGCGAAGAAGCCCCTCGCCAACCGCCGCTGCGCCGTGACGGGCCGGACGGTGAGGTACGGCAACGCCGTCAGCCACTCGAACCGCAAGACGCGCCGCCGCTTCGAGCCCAACCTCCACGTCAAGCGGTTCTGGCTGCCCGAGGAGAAGCGCTGGGTGACGCTGCGCGTCTCGGCCCGGGGCCTGAAGACCATCGCCAAGCGCGGCCTCTCGGCCGTCCTCGCCGGCCTCAGGCGGAAGGGCGAGAAGTACTAGCCGCACCCCCAGCAGAGCCACCCGGCCGGGCGCCCCCAGCGCCCGGTTTTGTTTTTTTGGGGGGGCAGGGCAGGTATTCCCGGGGTCTGTAGGGGCGGTTCGCGAACCGCCCCTACAGCGCATGTGCTATTCTATCCACGGTTTTCCGCTGCTTCCGGGGGTAAAGCCGCATGGGCACCGGCGTGAGGCTGGATGAGCTGGTCAAGGAGAAGCGGGAAGAGATCCTCCGCCTCGCGGCCCGCTACGGGGCGGGCAACGTGCGCCTCTTCGGCTCGGTCGCCCGGGGGGACTTCGGCCCCGAGAGCGACGTGGACTTCCTCATCCTGCCCGGGCCGGGGATGAGCCTGTTCCGGCACGTCGAGCTTGAGCAAGAATTGGCGGAGCTCCTGGGGTGCAAGGTCAACCTCGTGAGCGAGCGGGGGCTGCGCCCCCGCGTGCGCGAGCGCGTGATGAAGGAGGCCGTCCCCCTGTGAGCCCCATGCGGGACGACCGGCTGCGGCTCCTCGACATCCTCGATTCCATCGCCCAGATCGAACAACAGTCCGCCAAAGGCAGGGAAGCGTTCTTTCAAGACCCGCTCATCCAGGTTTGGATGCGCCATCATCTTCTGATCATCGGCGAGGCGGCGGCGGGATTGTCGCGGGAGATGCGCGAGCGCAATCCCGAGGTCTCCTGGCGGGCTGCGATTGCCATGCGGAACATCATCGTGCACGAATACTTCGGCGTTGATCCGAGGCAGGTGTGGGACGCCGTGACCCAGGACTTGCCCAAGCTCAGGCGGGATGTAGAGGAAATCCTGGAGGGATTGCCGGGCTGAGTGTCCCGGCCGGGCGCCCCCAGCGCCCGGTTTTGTTTTTCCCCCCTGCACGGAACTTGAGGGAATTTGAGGTAAGGGGTTTTCCCGGCGGAGGGAGTATCTTCGCCAGCGGCGGGGGTGCGCCCGGCCCCGCGTGTTTCTTCGGG
>MGDP01000203.1 GCA_001790955.1 Candidatus Tectomicrobia bacterium RIFCSPLOWO2_12_FULL_69_37 | reverse complement strand
CGCCCCGCCGGGGGCGGGGGTGGAGTAGCGCACCCACTCCCCGGGGGCGCAGATGACGGCCTGGCCCGCCTTCACGTCGAGTGCCCCGCCCTCGTGCTCCACCCGGAGCATCCCCTTCAAGACCACCGTGATCTCCTCGAACTCGGGCCGCTGGCCGGGCTCGATCCACCCCTCGGGGGAGACCATGCGGGCCACGCTCGCGCGCTCGTGCCCCGAGCGCACCCGGCCCGCGTACTCCTCGATGCGCTTGGGCTTCGTCCCCGCCGCCTCGATGACGGCGGGGGAGGCGATCAGGCGGGGCATGCGGGGTCATCCTTCTCGTCAAACGGAGGGCGGACGCCCCCTCCCCCTCCGGGGGAGGGTTGGGGTGGGGGAATACGCAGAACCGCCGCGCAGGCCCTTCCCTCCCCCCACCCCCTCCCGGAGGGAGGGGGAAAAGAAAAAATCTACCCCACCTGGAACCCCGCCTTCACGACCGCCTTCTGGAGCTCGGGGAGGGCCGCCTTGGCCGCGTCGTACTCCACCGTGGCCACGCCCCCCGCGAGGTCCACCTGGGCCTTGGAGACCCCGGCCACCCCGCCCAGCGCCCGCTGCACCGCGGACTGGCAGCCCCCGCACGTCATGCCCTTCACGATGATCTTCGCGCTTGCCATGTGGTCTATCCTCCGTGGTGATGATTGTTTGTAGGGGCGTTCCATGGAACGCCCCTACGGAAAACCTGCCATTGGGGGAAAAATTCCCCCATCATTTCACCGGCAGCTCCCACGTGAACACGCGCTCCGCCGGCGCGCCGACCCCCTTGATGCGCAGCTCGATCTTGCCCTTGCCCCCGGGCAGGAGGGGCTTGCCCGAAGAATCCTTGGCCGGGAAGCGCAGCACGCCCTCGCGGTGGTGGCCACTTCCCTTCGGGTTCGCCCACTCCTTCGGCTTCACCTCGGCCTTCCCCGCGCGGAGGACGGACATCTCCTCCAGCTTGTAGCCGTCCAGGCCGACCGAGTGGGTGTTCAGCTCCACCGCGAAGTCGAGGGTGTCCTCCGCTCCCTTCTCCCGCGGGTCCAGGTAGGTCACGCTCACCGTCACCGCCGCCCCGGAGTCCCGCCGGGTGAGGTCCTTCTTCGAGGCCGCCCAGGCGCTCCCGGCCCCCAAGGCCAGCACCGCCACCATGATCCCGATCCATCCCCGCCGCATGGCCCCGCCTCCTGAGTGAGAGTACGCCGTGGGTGCAATCCCGGGGGGCCGATCAGGGCCCGGGGAAGAAGAAGGAGGCGATCACCGCAGCCGCCCCCACTGCCAGGGTCACGTTCCGGACCGTCTTCATGTTGCACCGGGCGAGCGCGCCCTCTCCCGCGAACCGGGGCAGCAGGCCGTGGCGCTGCATGAAGTAGAGCATGTAGGCCGTCCCCGCGAGGTTCGAGAAGATGCCCAGCACCAGGAAGGAGGTCTGGTACCTCGTCAGGAACATCGAGAGGGCCGAGACGCCCACGATGGGCAGGATGTTCGTGAGGTAGTGGGAGCAGCAGGCCAGCATGGCCCCCGCCGAGACGCCCCCCGAGGCCGCCACTTCCGCCGTCGCCGCCTGGGTCCGGGCGCGCGCGGCGAGCTTGACGCGGGTGTAGAGGGCGGCCTGGATTCCAAACCCCGCCACCAGGGCGATCAGCCACCACCGGAGCCGCTCGAACTCCTCCAGGGCGTACTCGAACTTGTTGGCCAGGGTGAGCGCCCCGATGAAGAGCCCCAGGAGGGCCCCCGCGGAAGCCGCGCCGGCGGCCGCCGGCACCCAGGCGCTCGAGCCGAGCTTCATGCCCCGCCCCCTCCGCCGCCCTGGGCGGCCGCCTGCCTGCCCTTGTCGTCGGCCTTCGGCTTCTCGCCGCGCCCCTCGTGATCCTTGCGGTCCCCGTGACCGTGGCCCCCGCAGCAGCCCACCCCGAAGCGGTGCATCACGAGCATCAGCCCCGCGAAAGCCAGGATCCACACCCAGTCCATCTCTCTCCCCTCCCTCGCCGCCGAGGCGGCCGAAGACTGCCCTCTTCCCAGATCCCGGAGCGGCGGCCCGAGCTCACGCCTTCCTCGAAACGTAGATCTCCTTCCCGCGCACCGCGGCCGGATACGCCGCCAACGGGCGCGGGGGCGGGCCCCCGATGTTCCGGCCGTAGAGGTCGAAGTGCCCGTTGTGGCAGGCGCACCAGATGTGCTCCAAATCGGCCCTGTACTGCACGGTGCACGACAGGTGAGTGCACACCGCGCTGAAGGCGCGGTATTCTCCCGAGGGCGTCCGCACCAGGATCGCCGGCTCGCTCCCGAAGCGGAAGATCTTGGCGGAGTTGGGCTTCAGCTCCGCCGCCCCGGCCGCGCGGACGTCGCCCGTGCTGACCGCGGCCGCCTTCGCCGGCATCAGATATCGCAGGACCGGATACGCCATGCTCGCCAGCATGCCGAGCAGCCCGCCCCCCAGGAAGAAATCCAGCACCTTCCTCCGCGTGAACCGCCACTCGCCGAACATCTCACGGCCCTCCTATGGCGGCTTTTCCGCTGTCCCGCCGCTTCCTACCGCTGGGGCCGCCAGCGCTTGAGCAGGAGCGCGTTCGAGACGACCGAGACCGAGCTCAGGGCCATTGCCGCCCCGGCGATCACCGGGCTGAGGAAGCCCAGCGCCGCCAGCGGGATGCCCAGGACGTTGTAGATGAAGGCCCAGAAGAGGTTCTGGCGGATCTTGCGCAGCGTCGCCCGGGAGAGGCGGATGGAGTCGGCCACCCCCATGAGGTCCCCGCGCATGAGAGTCACGTCCGAGGCCTCCATGGCCACGTCGGTGCCTGTGCCGATGGCGAAGCCCACGTCCGCCGCGGCGAGGGCGGGGGCGTCGTTGATGCCGTCCCCCACCATGCCCGTCACCTTGCCGGCCGCCTTCAGCTCGGCCACCTTGGCGGCCTTCTCCTCGGGGAGCACCTCGGCCATGACGCGGGTGATGCCCGCCTGGGCCGCGATGGCCTCGGCCGTCCGGCGGTTGTCCCCGGTCAGCATCCAGACCTCGATCCCCATCCTCTCCAGGGCGCGGACCGCCGCCGGGGAGCTCTCCTTCAGGGTGTCGGCCACCGCCACCGCGCCCAGGACGCGCCTCTCGTCCGCGAGGAACATGACGGTCTTGCCCTCGCCCTCCAGCTTCTCCACGGCGCCCGCGTGGCCGTCGAGGGAGAGGCCGTGCCGCGCCATGAGCTTGAGGTTGCCGAAGCGCACCAGGCGCTCCCCGACCCTCACCTCGAGCCCGTGGCCGGGGACGGCCGTGAAGCCCTCTGCGGGGAGGAGCTCCACCCCTTCCGCCTTGCCGCGCTCCAGGATGGCCTCCCCCAGCGGGTGCTCCGAGCCCTGCTCGGCGCTCGCCGCGAGGGCGAGGAGGTCCCTCTCCCCCACCCCGTCGAAGGGCACGATGTCCGTCACCTCGGGCTTGCCGCGCGTCAGGGTGCCCGTCTTGTCCAGGATGATGGCCTCGATCTTGTGGGCGGTCTCCAGGGACTCGCCCCCCTTGATGAGGATGCCCGCCTCGGCCCCCTTTCCCGTCCCCACCATGATGGCGGTCGGGGTAGCCAGGCCCAGGGCGCACGGGCAAGCGATGACGAGGACGGCGACCGCGTTCACCAGGGCGGGGGTGAAACCCTCCACGTAGTACCAGGCGCCGAACGCCGCGGCCGCGACCACGAGCACGGCGGGGACGAAGACGCCCGAGATCTGGTCCGCCAGGCGCTGGATGGGGGCCTTCGAGCCCTGGGCCTCGCGGACGAGGCGGACGATCTGGGCGAGGGCGGTGTCCTTCCCCACCTTGAGGGCCCGGTAGCGCACCGCGCCGTTCTTGTTCAGGGTGGCGCCGATAACCATGTCCCCGGGGCCCTTCTCGACGGGGAGGCTCTCCCCCGTGAGCATGGACTCGTCCGCCGCCGTCCGGCCCTCGGCGATCTCCCCGTCCACGGCGAACTTCTCCCCCGGCCGGGCGAGGACGAGGTCGCCCACCATCACCTGGTCCACCGGGATCTCGCGCTCCTCCCCGTTCCGGAGCACGCGGGCGGTGCGGGCCTGAAGGCCCATGAGCTTCTTGATGGCGGCCGAGGTGCGGCCCTTGGCGCGCTCCTCCAGGAACTTCCCGAGCACGACCAGGGTGACGATGACGGCCGAGGCCTCGAAGTAGACGTGGATGTCCGCCGCCCCGAGCGCCGTCACTACCACGCTCTCGAAGTAGGCTGCGCTCGTGCCCAGGGCCACCAGCACGTCCATGTTCGCCCCGAAGTTCTTGAGCACGTGCCAGGAGCCCCGGTAGAAGCGCCAGCCCGCGACGAACTGGACGGGGGTGGCGAGAATGAGCTGCCACCAGCGGGGGAACTCCCAGTGCCCGGTGCTCCAGGGGAGGAGCGAGCTCATCTGCCAGGCGAAGGGGAGCGAGAGGAGGATCGCGCCCATGAGGATCCAGAAGTCCTTGCGCGCCTTGCGGGCGCGCGCAGCCTCTTCGGCGTCCTCGTCCTGGGCGGCGGCCTCGCGGGCGGTGTAGCCCGTCTCCTCCACCCGGCGGATGAGGCCCTCCACCGTGGCCGCGCCCGGCTTGTAGCGCACCATCGCCCGCTCGGTCGCGAGGTTCACCGAGGCCGAGACCACCCCCTCCGCCCCGTTCAGGGCCTTCTCGACCCGCGCCGAGCAGGAGGCGCAGGTCATCCCCCCGATGGCGAGCTCCACCCGGGCCTCGGGGACGGTGTAGCCGGTGTCCTCGATGCGCCCGGCGATCTGGGCGGGGGTGAGCCTGCGGGCGTCGTAGGCCACGGTGGCCCGCTCGGTCGCGAGGTTCACCGCGGCCGAGATGACGCCCTCCAGCCCGCTCAGCTGCTTCTCGACCCGAGCCGCGCAGGAGGCGCACGTCATGCCCCCCACGGGAAGCTCCAGCGTTTCGTGCGCCGGCGTCTGTTCCGTCGTCATCAGAATCCTCTCCTTCCTTCGCGCGGGCCGCGCGAAGGCGTCACAGGGTCTCTCCGTGCGCCCGGGGCGCGAGGCGGGGGAGGAACGCCGGGACGCCTTTGGCGTAGCGGGCGTACTCCTCCCCGAACTGCGCCAGGGCCTCCGCTTCCTCCCTCCGGGCTAGGCGGACGTACATGAGGACCAGGACAGGGAACATCAGCATCGTCGGCAGCGTGGGCCACTGGAGGAGGAAGCCGAGCATGATGATCATAAACCCCGCGTACTGGGGATGCCGCATGCGCGCATAGGGGCCGGAGGCGGCCACGCGGCGCTCCCGCTGGGCCCTGTGGAGCACCCGCCAGCCCCACCCGATGAGGATGAAGCCTCCCCCGATCAGCAGGCCGCTCAGCAAGTGCAGGGGGCTGAAGTGGGGGTCCCCCTCCCCGCCCAGCAGGGTGGACCAGAGGTGCCCCGCGTTGTGGGAGAGGAGGTCCACCTCCGGGAAGCGGCCCCCCAGCCAGCCCGAGAGCAAGTAGATGGTGAGCGGGAAGCCGTACATCTCGGTGAAGAGCGCCACCAGGAAGGCCGAGAAGGCGCCGAAGGAGCGCCAGTCGCGCCCCGTCCGGGGGCGGGCGAAGCTCAGGGCGAAGAGGATGAAGATCGCCGAGTTGATCAGGACCAGGGACCACAGCCCGTAAGCGGGCGCCTCGGGGGTCATGACCGCCCCTCCCTCCCCGTCCACGGCAGGGCATCCAGCGCCCGGCGGCAGTCCCGCCCCAGGGCGTCCCCATCCAATGACGTCCGCGCGAAAAGATGCGCCCCCTGGATCTGGGCGAAGAAGGCGCGGGCGAGATCCCCAGGATCGGCGCCCGGGTCCAGCTCCCCCTCGGCCTGGGCCTGGCGGACGGCCCCGGCCACCCGGGCGAACACCCCCTCCCACACCTCCTTGAGACGCAGGCGGAGCTCCTCGTCGAGGCCGCTCAGCTCGAGCGAGAGGTTCCCGATGGGGCAGCCGCAGCAGGGGGACGCGGCGAGCGGGAGGTGGGAGTAGAGGTCGGCCAAGCGGGCGAGCTTCTCCCGGCCCGCCCCCTCCCCCCCGAAGGAGGGATCGAGGAAATGGCCGTGGAGGAGGGCCTCGTAGTGGGCGATGACGGCCAGCCCCAGGTTCTTCTTGGAGCGGAAGAAGTAGTAGAGGCTCCCCCGGTTCACCCCCGCAGCACCCGCCACCATGTCGAGGGAGGTGCCGTTGAAGCCCTGGCGGTAGATGAGATCCGCCGCCGCCAGGATGAGCTTCTCGCGCGTGCCCTGTTTTTCCGCTCCGGCCGCCACCGCTCCATGCGCCATCGGTCTTACCTCCTGGGCGAGAATATATATCGATTTAGTTAGTCAGTCAACTAAGTAGATAAAAAATTTTATACCAGCATTAGTTTCAATATTTTACATATTGCAACTGAATCTTGTATCTAGATTTTATCCGGCGAGAACAAGGAGATGCGCTGCCACCGAGGCCTCCAGGGCGCCAAGGTCGTAGCCTCCCTCCAGGAGGCTCACGATGCGCCCCCCGCAGCACCTCCCCGCCGCCTCCTTGAGCTCCCGCGTCATCCGGGCGAAGGCTCCCTCGGTGAGCAGGAGCCCCCCCAGGGGGTCCGCCCGGTGGGCGTCGAAGCCGGCCGAGAGGAGGATGGCCTCGGGGGCGTGGCGCTCGACGGCTGGGAGCACCTCCCCCTCGAAGCGGGCGAGGTATGCCTCCACGGGCGTCCCTGCGGGGAGCGGGATGTTGAGTGTGGTCCCCTCCCCCGGGCCCTCCCCCCGCTCCCGGGCCGCCCCGGTGCCCGGGTAGAGGGGATACTGGTGGAGGGAGGCGAAGAAGACGTCCGGGTCCCGCCAGAAGACGGCCTGGGTGCCGTTCCCGTGGTGGACGTCCCAGTCCACGATGGCGAGGCGGCGCAGCCCGTGCCGCTCCTGGAGGTAGCGGGCCAGGATGGAGATGGTGCCGAAGAGGCAGAAGCCCATCGAGTAGTCCGGCAGGGCGTGGTGTCCGGGCGGGCGCACGGCGCAGAAGGCGTTCTCCGCCTCCCCCGCCGCCACGGCGTCGGCGGCGGTCAGGGCGGCGTCCACCGCGGCCAGGGCGGCGGCGAAGCTCCCGGGGCCGCCGACGGGGGTGTCGGGGTTGTCCACGAGGCCGGGGCCGCGCTCGCACGCTCTCCGCACCCGCTCGACATGGCTCTTCTCGTGCACCCGTAGCACCCATCCCTCCGCCCCGTGGGGGCGGAGGGGCCGGTGATCCAGGCCGGGGACGAGGCGGCCCAGCCGATCCGGCCGCAGGCGCTCCAGCCGGGGGATGCCCTCGACGAAATCACCCGTGTCGTGGCCGAGGGAGGCCGCGTCCCAGTAATAGGCGGTCAATTCAGGCGCACGCGGGGGTCGAGGACGGAGTAGAGCAGGTCCACGATGAAGTTCAGGGTGACGAAGATGAGGGCGGTGATGGTGACCGAGGCCTGGACGAGCGGGAAGTCCTTGGCGTAGACGGCCTGGATCATCAGCCGCCCGATGCCCGGCCAGGCGAAGATGGTCTCCACGATGACGGCTCCGCCCAGCAGGTGGCCGAACTCGAGCCCGATGATGGTCACGACGGGGATCATGGCGTTCCGCAGGGCGTGGAGGTGGACGACAATCCACTCCGAGAGGCCCTTCGCGCGGGCCGTGGTGATGTACTCGTTCCCGAGGACGTCGAGCATGGAGCTGCGGATGACGCGGGTGTTGCGCGCGATGGAGTAGGTCGAGAGCGCCAGGGCCGGTAGCGTCAGGTGGGCCAGGGTGCCTCTCCCGCTCACCGGGAGCCAGCCCAGGTCCACCCCGAAGATGAGGATGAGCATGAGGCCCAGCCAGAAGACCGGCATGGCCTGCCCCACCAGGGCGAAGAGCATGCCTCCCTGATCGATGAGGGAGCCGCGGTGGATGGCGCTCAGCACCCCCACCGGGAGGGCCAGGATGACGGAGAGGAGCAGGGCCACGAGGGCCAGCTCCAGGGTCGCGGGCAGGCGCTCGGCGATGAGGTCGAAGGCGGGGCGGCGGTAGCGCAGGCTCTCGCCGAAGTCACCCCGCACGGCCCGGCCCGCGTAGCGCGCGTACTGGACGATCCAGGGCCGGTCGAGCCCCATGTCGCGGCGCAGCCGCTGGACCTCCTCGCGCGTCCAGTCCTCTCCCACGAGGATGTCCGTCGGGTCGCCGGAGAGGAAGAGGACAGCGAACGAAATGAAGCTCACTCCGATGATGACGAGGACCGCGCGGACGGCCCTCCGGACCAGATAGGCGCCCACACGCCCTCCCTACTTGACGGGTTTTGCTTCCTTCATCTGGATGGCGGGGATGAAGATGCGCTCGTCGGGCCGCGGCTTCCATGCGATCCGGGCGCTCGCGGCGAAATAATCACGCTGGTAGCAGAGGAAAATCCACGGGGCCTCTTCGCGGACCAGGGCCTGGAGGCCGTAGCTGAGCTTCTTCCTCGTCTCGGCGTCGAACGCCGTGCGCAGGTCGCGGTAGGAGGCGACGAACTGGGGGTGCTTCCAGGCCGTCAGGTTGGCGAACAGAGAGGGCCGGAGCACCCCCAGGTCGGTCTCCTCGTTGAAGGCGGAGCTGAAGCCGTGGAGGTAGAGCGGCGAGAGGGTCTTCTTCCGGCGGTTCGAGAGGAAGACCGACCACTCGAGCGGCTGGACCTCGACGTGGATGCCCACGGCGCGCAGGTCCGCCGCCGCGGCCTCGGCCAGCTCCGTGCCCTGGAGGTAGCGGGCCACGGGCACGTCCATCTTGATCCGCAGGGGCCGGCCGTTGGCCTCGAGCACCCCGTCCCCGTCCGCGTCCTTCAGGCCCGCCTCGGCGAGGAGGGCCTTGGCTTTCGCCGGATCGAATTTGTAGGAGCTCACGCCGGGATTGTTGTTGGGAGGCAGGACGACGCTCGCCATCCGGGCGCCGTGGCCGTGAAGAAATTTCTGGATGACGACTTCGAAGTTAACGGCGTGGTTCATGGCCTGGCGCACCCGCTTGTCGCCGAAGGGGCCCCAGTCGGTCCGGATTCCGATGTAGATCCGGCGCCCCCCTTGCACGTTGAAGCTCTGGAACCCCGGCTTCTTGCCATCGAGCACCTTTGCCTGATCGCCCGTGATGTTGGTGATGAGGTCCGCCCCGCCGGTCTCGAGCTCCGCCAGGCGGGCCGAAGTCTCCGGGACGGGGCGCCACACCACGGTGGGGATCTTCGGCTTGCCGCCCCACCAATCCCCGTTCGCCTCCATGCGGATGTGGCTGTCCTTCACCCACTCGGTCAGCTTGTAGGGGCCCGTCCCCACCGGCTGGGAGAGCACCTCCTTGGGCGGAGTGGCGGAGTAGTGCTTGGGCGGGAGGATGAAGGCGTTGACCAGCCAGACGGGGACGATGGCGATGGGGGTGCGGGTGTGGAGGCGCACCGTGTGGGCGTCCACCTCCTCCACGCGGTCCAGGGCGATGCGGCCGGGCACCGTGCTGCGGGGGCGGAGCTTCTTGTCCCGCATCCGCTCGAAGGTGTACCGGACCGCCCGGGCGTCCAGGGGCTCTCCGTTGGTGAACTTCACCCCCTTCCGGAGGTGGAAGGTCCAAACCTTCCTGGAGGCGTCCACCTCCCAGCGCTCGGCGAGGGCGGGGGTTACGCGCATGTCGTCCGCGCGGGCGACCAAGGGCTCCAGCACGTTCATGAGGATGGTCCACTCGATGGTGGAGGTGGCGAAGTGCGGGTCGAGGGTGTTCGCCTCGACCGAGATCAGGATGGTGAGCGGCCTCTCCCCGCTCTTCGCGCCGCAGCCCGAGAGGGCAACGGCGGCCCCGAGCGCGAGCAGGGCGGCCGGAAGGAATCTCTTGGGCATAACGGGCTCTCCCTCGATGGGCGCGGCCGCGCGCTAGGCTAGGTCCCGCAGCCTCGGATCGAAGAAATCCCTGAGCCAGTCGCCGATGAGGTTGATGCTGAGGACGGTCAGCATGATGGCCAGCCCCGGGAAGGTGGCCAGCCACCAGGCGACGCGGAGGTACTCCCTGCCCTCGGAGAGCATGCTCCCCCACGTCACCGTGGAGGTCGGCACGCCCAAGCCCAGAAAGCTCAGCGATGACTCAGATATGATGTTCCCCGCCACCGCGAACGTAGCGATCACGATGAGGGGGGAGGTGATGTTCGGCAGGATCTGGAAGAGCAGAACCCGGTAGACGGGGTAGCCCAGGGCGCGGGCCGCCTCGACGAACTCCTTCTCCCGCACGGTGAGCACCTGCCCCCGCACCACCCGGCCGTAGGCCACCCACCGGCTCACCCCCAGCACGGCGATCACGTTGAAGAGCCCGGGCCCCAGCACGGCCATCACCGTGATGGCCAGGAGGATGAAGGGGAAGGCCAGCTGGACCTCCGCCAGCCCCATGATGAGGTCGTCGAGCTTCCCCCCGAAGAAGCCCGCCAGCAGCCCAAGCGTGATCCCCACCATGCCCGAGATGACCACCGAGGCGAGGCCCACCAGGATCGAAACCCGGGCGCCGTAGATCAGGCGGCTCAGGATGTCGCGCCCCAGGGAGTCCGTGCCGAGGAGGTTCGCGCGGCTCCCGCCGCGCATCCCGGCGGCGGGCCTCAGGCGGTCGGCGACGCTCACCTTGTGGGGGTCGTGGGGGGCGATGAGGGGGGCGCCCAGGGCCGTCAGCAGGAGCGCCGAGAGGAACACCAGGCCCACGAGCGCCGTCTTGTAGCGGCGGAGGCTCTGGCCCAGGCCCACCCGCTCGGGGCCAAGCGAGGCGGATTCTTCGTCGGGGAGTGCCGGGGCCTCCTGCCGGACCATGGGCAAGAAGATCCTCCCTTCGCTCAGCCAAATCCCTGTCGACAGGCAGCCGGAATACTAGCACAGGCCGGAATTTCCTGCCCCCCAGCCTGTGGCGGAGCGATGGCGCACGGGCGGAGAATTGCAGGAGGAGCGGGATATCCATAGAATCGCCCGAATTTTCCCCGGGTCCGTCCCGGGGGTCCACGCACCGCTGGCCCGGGAGGCCCGCCGCTTGTCCCCGTTCTCCGCCGAGACCCTCCGAAGCCGCCTCTCGGCGGCCGCCTCCCCCTCCGCCCGCTTCGGCTTCCAGGGGCTGCGCGCCGCCGACGCCATCGCCGTGGAGGAGTGCCTCCCCCTCGAGTTCCTCATCGCCTGCGACTGGGGGCTTGACGGCCCCCGCTGGGACGCCCGCCTACGCTACTTCGCCGTCGAGCGCGGCCTCAGCCGGCGCATCGTCTGGACCCACGCCTCCTTGGTCGAGGCCTACGAAGGCCCCCTGGGCCAGGAGATGCGGGCCTTCCTGCGGCGGGACGATCTCCCCCGCTTCGTCGTCCCCTACCGCTCGACCGAATTCCTCGCCCGGATGGCCCGGGAGAGCGGCGGCCAGCTCTCCATCCTCGCCAACCCCCTCGCGCTCAAGACCCGCTTCGACGACAAGATCGCCTTCCGCGAGGAGGCCCAGGGGCGGGGGCTCAGGGTGCCCCCCGGGGAGATCGTCGAGGCGAAGGGCCTGGAGGCGGGGCTCCTCAAGCGCTGGGGGGCGCCCTTCGTCGTCACCGAGCGCATCGGCTCCTCGGGCAACCAGACCCACCTCGCCGGGAGCGCGGAGGAGGTCGGGCGCCTGCGCGGGCAGCTGGTCGCGAAGCTGGGGGCGGGAGCCCCCGTCATCGTGAGCGCCTTCCTCCCGGGGCCCGCGGTCGGCGCGACGGGCCTCATCTACGGCGGCCGGGCGTGGATGTCCCATCCCTCGGTCATGGTGACCGGCCTCGAGGGCTGCGCCATGCACCGCTTCGACTACGCCGGCAGCGACTACGGCGCCTACCTCCGCCTGCCCCGCTCCGTCCAGGCCCGCGTCGAGGAGGCCACCCTGAAGATCGGGGAGTGGGCGGCGGCGGCCGGCTATACGGGCATCTTCGGGGTGGACTTCATCGCCCACGGGGGGGACGCCTACGCCCTGGAACTCAACCCCCGGATGCTCGGGACCACCCAGCTCCTGACCGAGCTGGAGCGGCGCGAGAGCGGCGCGCCGCCCACCGTCTTCTGGCATCTCGCCAGCTTCCTCGGCCTCGTCGCCGGGGAGGAAGCCCGCCAGTGGATCCCCGGGCTCGCCCGGCCCCGGCTGGCCGGCTTCCAGCTCCTCCTGCGGAACACCGGCCCCACCCTCCTCCGGGTGGGCTCATCGTTAAAGCCCGGAATTTATGGTAGCTTAGGCGCGCACCCACGCTTCCTGCGGGCGGGGGAGCGCCTCTCCGACCTGCAAGGGCCCGGAGAGGTTTTGCTGGCGTGCTCTCCGCCCGAGCGGGGTACGGTGGTGGAGCCGCGCGGCGTCTTCTTCAAGCTGGAGGGGTTGGGCACCCTCTACGACGAGGAAGTAACAGGCATCGCCCCCTGGGTGGGGGAGGCCGTGCGGGGTTTCACCCACGGGCTCGGACTCTCGGGCGCGGGCTAGGAGCGGGCAAAGGTGGCCGAGACGATCAAGGTTGACCATTTCGCCACGACGGTCCGGGGGCTCTTCCTCGCCCCCCATCCTCTCCCGAGGGAATCGCGGGAGGTGCCCCTCCTTCCCCTCCCCCTCTCCAGCGGGGCCGTGGCCGTGGCCGAGGTGGTCTCGGCGCCCGAGGGCTGCGCCGTGGACCGCCTGGAGGTCATCGAGCCCCTCGCGGGCTCGGCCGATGCCTGGCGGACGCGGGAAACTCCCCTCGAGCCGGGCTGGCGGCTGGTGGTCGCCCTGGGCGGGCGCTCCGCGAGCCGGAGCCTCTCGGGCCGGGGGCCCGAGCGCCCGGTGCCGCCCGGGGGGGAGCTGGACCTCCTGAACGTGGGCGGGGTGACCGGCCTGTGCAGCGCCCCCCACGGCCCGGTGGTCAAGCTCCGCATCCTGGGCGGGGTGGATCGGGGCGGCCGGGCGGCCCTCATGCGCGATCTCATCTCCATCCCGGGCGTGGGCGTCCCCGTGGACGAGGACGCGGTCCCAAGCACCCCCTTGGTGCTCGTCACGGGCTCGGACATGGACGTGGGCAAGACGACCTGCGCCGCCTCGCTCGCCCTCGCCCTGCGGGCGGCGGGCATCCGCGTCACCTACGCCAAGCTGACGGGCACCGGCCGCATGCGCGACCTCATGCGGGTGAACTACGGCCGGGCGACCGGCTTCTTCGACTCGGCCCGCTTGGCCTGGGACTTCGTGGACACGGGCCTGGCCACCACCTTCGAGATCCCCGGGGAGGAGCTCCGCTGGCACGCCCGGCTCCTGCTCGGCCACGCCGCCCTCCACGGCGAGGTCGTGGTGGCCGAGGTGGCCGACGCGCCCTGCGCGGACGGCAGCATCGCCGCCGCCACCGACCCCTGGCTGCTGAGCTGGCTGAGGCAGCGGGGCCTCGTCATCTGCGCCTGCGACACCCTGGGCTCCACCCTCATCGTGCACTGGATCCGCAGCCACATGGGGATCGAGGAGGAGGACATCCTCATCTCCGGCGTCGTGGCGAACGACGCGGCCCTGCGCCGCGAGGCCGAGCGCATGACGGGAGCGGTCCTCGTGAACTGCACCTCGCCGAGCGGGCTCTCCGCCCTCGGGGGCAAGACGGCGGGCGGAGCCCTGGCCGACTGGGTGCTGCGCCACATCATGTCGCGCCGGCGCGTGATCGCCTGAGGATCGCCCCATGCGCGCCGCCGCCCCTGCCTCGAAAACCGCCCGCCGGCCCCTGCGCCGGGAGTCCTCCCTCTACCGCCTCAGCCCGGACGCGAGCGGCGGGCAGTGGGACCTCCTCCGCGTCACCCGCGAGTTCGACGCCTCCCCCGGCAACCTGACCGAGGAGATGATCGAGCGGATGAACGGCTGGGCCGCCCGCGAGGAGGCCTTCGCCGGCCTCCGCCTGCGCAAGGAGGGGTGGAAGCGCCTGCCGGGGGAGATCCTCCTCCTCGACGGCTCCCCGAGCCGCATGCCCCTGGCCCCGGAGACCGCCCGCGTCGTGGCCGCCTGGCTCGCCGAGCGGGGCGCCGCCATCCCCGTCCAGGTGGTGAACCGGCGCGAAGCCCTCCTCGAGCGGGTGGCCCGCTCCCCCCGGGAGACTCTGGTCCTCAGCCAGACGGCCCAGCGGAGCCTCTACGACAGCCACTTGGCCGAAGCCCTGATCGAGCGGGGGGTGGTGGTGGTGCCGGGGCCCATCACGGCGCCGGGCGGGCCGCTCTCCAACAAGAAGACCACCTATGAGCTCCTCAACAACGGCCACCCGGAGGGGTCGAACGGCCATCCCGCCCGCCTGGCGGCCCGCTACCACACCATCGAAGTGGACAGCGACGGCCCGGCCGCGACGGCCCGGGCCATCCTCGAAGAGGCCCAGCGGCTCGCGCGCAAGTGGGGCGAGACGGCCTTCTTCGTGAAGCCCCAGGAGGGCGGCGGCGGGCGGGGCGCCTTCCGCCTCGACATCTTCCCGGAGGGCTTCTCGCTGCCCGACCTGAGCCGGCTGGGCGTACCCCCGGAGCGGTCCTGCCCCCTCCCCCTGCCGCTCGACCCCGCCGACCGCAGCCACCTGAAAGCCCTCGCCTTCGTGGCCGACCGCTTCGCCGCCAGCCCCGCTACGGCCCGGGCCTACCTCGACAGCAGCCCTCTCCCCTCCCTGCCCAAGGGAGGGGCGCGCACGGCCCATCTGGCGGGCCTCCTGCGGCACTGCCGGCTTCCGCTGATGGAAAACCTCCGCGCGGCGGCCGAACCCTTCCCGAAAGCCCAGCGCCGGCTCGCCCGCGCCATCGAGAACTACGAGGACCTCTTCGAGGTCCGCTACCGGCCGCTCCTGTGCGAATGGATCGATTTCGGCCTCTTCAGCCTGCGGGTCCACCTGCGGATGAGCCGCAGCGGACCCGTCCTGGAGTCCCTCTACGCGCGGCTCTTCCCGATCGAGTTCACGGAGCAGAGCATCGGGACCATCGGCGTGGACAGCATCACCAACCGGACGGGCGGGGGCATGGAGTTCAACCGCTACGCGCCCCTGCACCCCTCCCTCGCGGCCGCGGCCGGGGGCGTGGACGCCCTGGCGAAGCGGCTCCGCGGGGCCTTCCACGCCTTCGCGCGCTACGTGCGGCTTCTCCCGCCCGAGGAGCGCATAGCCCTGCCCGTGCGCGCCGAGTTCGACCTCTCGCCCCTGAACGGCCTCATCGCCGAGGGGAACGCGGACCCGGTGCGCGCCCAATGCCCCAACACGCGCTGGGAGCGCTTCTGCGCCGACTCCCAGGCCTGGCTCGAGGACGCCCTCGCCTATTATTCTTGGAAAGCCGGGGGAAGATGAGGTACTATTCCCCCCGACCCGACGGACAACGTGACCGGGATGGGCACCATCCCTTCCCTGCCCTTCGCGACGGCTGACCCGGCATGGCCAATCTCCTCAAGCGATTGTTCAACATCCGCCCGGACGAGATGGCGATCTTCGGCGCCTTCTTCGCCTTCTACTTCATCATCGGCGTCCAGTTCTCGCTGGGCCTGACGATCGCCGAGACCCTCTTCCTCTCGGAGGTGGGCCCGTCGTTCCTCCCCTACATGTACATCTTCAACGCCGTCATCATCATCATGGCGAGCGCCGTCTACACCGCCTATACGGACAAGCTCTCCGTCTCGGGGATGTTCGCCGGGGTGCTGGCGATCTTCGTCGGGCTCATCCTCGCCGTCCGGCTCCTCATCGGCATCGACTTGCGCGTGCTGGCCTTCCCCATCGCCATCCCGCTCCTCCACACCCTGAACGTGATGTTCACCAACATGATCCCCAACAACTTCCGGGCCCACTACGGCCTCTACATGGACGTGCTTCAGTCGAAGCGGCTCGTCCCCATCATCCTCACCGGGGGCCGCTACGGCGGGATCGTGGGCGGCATCCTCATCCCCATCCTGCTGCCCGTGATGGGCAGCGTGGCGAACCTCCTGTTCCTCTGGGCGGGCACCATCTTCGTCAGCATCGGCTTCATCTACTTCATCGACGTCCGCCTCCGCAGCCGCCGCCTCGAAGAGGAGCCCTCGCCCCGCCGCCGCTCCGGGCAGAAGCCGTCCGCCTCCCGGGAGGGCAACCTCGCCCTCGTGAGGACGAACCGCTACGTGGCGGCCTTCGCGCTCTTCAGCTTCATCGTCGTGATCCTCCGCACCTTCCAGGATTTCCAGTACTCCATCGTCTTCCGCGAGGCCTTCCCGGAGCGCCGGGACCTGGCGACCTTCCTGGCCTACTTCACGGCCATCGGGAACACGATCGCCCTCCTCATCCAGACCTTCATCACCCCCCGCCTCATCCGGCGCTTGGGGCTGGGGACGGCCAACCTCATCTATCCCTTCACCACCCTGATCGGGCTCGGGGTGATGGCCGTCTCGCCGACCTTCCTGCCGGCCGTCTTCCTGCGCTTCAACAACCGCAACATCCAGGAATCCATCCGCAACACCATCAACGCCCTGCTCTACAACGCCGTGCCGACCCGCATCCGAGGCCGGATCGGCGCCTTGGTCTCGGGGCAGGTGGTGGCCTTCGCCAGCATCCTGAGCGGCGTGATCCTCCTGGCCATCAAGCCCTCGGGCTTCGCCCTGTTCCCGCTGAGCCTCCGGTGGGTGGCCGTCCTCTCGCTCGTGATCGGGCTGGCGTACCTGGCCGCCGGCTTCGTGATGCGGCGCGAGTACGGCGCCGCCCTGCGGAAGATGCTCGAGGACCGGACCCTCGGCCTCTTCCGCTACGCCCAGGAGGGCTTCGGCGCCATCGACGCCGAGAGCATGGCCCTCCTCCTCAAGAACCTCCGCGAGGGCGACGGCGAGCTGTGCCTATTCGCGGCCGGCATGCTCGCCGAGAGCGACCGGCCCGAGGCCCTCACGGCCATCCTGGAGGAGATCCCCCGCCGCCAGGGCGCCGTGCGCGCCCAGCTCCTGCGGCTCCTCGGCGGCGCCCCCGGGGCGAAGGAGAACACCCTCGCCCGCGGCCTGCTGCTGGACGCCCTCCTCTCCGGGGGCGCCGGGGAGCGCGTGGCGGCCATGGACGCCGTCGAGCGGCTCGGCCTCATCGAGGACTCCCTGGAGCGCGCGCAGGAGAGCCTGCGCCACCCCTCCCCCGAGGTCCGGGTGCGGGCGGTGCGGCTCCTGGTCCGATCGGACGACCTGTTCTGGCTGGCCGCGGGCCTCCAGACCCTCCACGCCATGCTGGAGAAGGGATCCGCCACCGAGCAGGTGGCCGCCCTCCAGTGCATCACCGAACTGGGCAACCCGCGCCTCATTCGCCGCCTCATCCCTTACCTCCGCAGCCCTCACGCCGAGGTGCGGGAGGCGGCCGTCCGGGCCATCGAGCATCTCCTCCCTCCGGACGGGGGCGAGGCGGCCCAGTTCGAGGAGGTGCTGCGGGCCGCCCTCCCGGACCTCTTCCCGGCCGTCCGCCGCTGCGCTGTCCGCCTGATGGGCGCGCGGGGGAGCCGCCTGGACTTCCAGCGTCTCCTGGCCACACTCTCCGATCCCGACTCCCTCGTCCGCTACGAGGCCGTCGGATGCCTCAAGGCGATGAAGCGGGCCCGGGCCCTCTACCTCGAGGGAGGGCCCCTGTTCGCCTTCCTGGGGCGATGGCTCCCCCTGCCGGCGAACGGCCGCGCCAAGGAGTTCCCGGCCGAGGAGCTGATCCAGGGCCTGGGGGCCTTCTCCCTCGATCACCTGCGCGAGGTCTACGAGGTCATCGGCCACCTCGACGCCATCGAGCGGGAGGGCGACCTGAACGACGTCTTCATGCTGCGGAAGGTGCTCTGGGACAAGGTGAACGAGCGCCAGCGCCTCCTCATCGAGCTCCTGGGCGTCATCGGGGACGAGAAGACGGTGGACACCGTCTCGACGTCGCTCGCGCAGGGAGGAACCTCCTTCCGCGCCCTCGCCATCGAGACCCTCACCACGGCCAGCACCGCCGGCCCCGCCCGCCAGCTCATCCTGCTCCTGGAGCCCCTCCTGGCCCCCGGCAGCACGGCCGAGAAGGTGGCCGAGGGCCGCAAGCAATGGAACCTGGGCCAGCCCTCCCTGGAGCCGGTACTGCGCCTCTACATGGGCTCGACGGAGCCCTGGCTTCGCGCCGTGGCGGCGGACGCGGCCGGCCGGCACCTGGCCCACCGCTGGTCCCACCTCCCCGCTCCGGAGCGGGAGGGGTGGCTCGCCCTTTTCCGGACCCTGGCCTATGATGAAGACCCCCTGGCCCGCGAAGCGGCCCTCTCCCTCATGGGCCGCCTCGGCGGCGCGGAGGGAGAGGGCCGCGCGCTCGGGCAGGCCGCCCAGGACGACGGGGACCCGCGGGTCCGGCTCCAGGCGCGCCGGCTGCTCCGGGCCCTGGGCGGGGGAGCGGATCTGAACGGAGGAGCTGGGAAGATGCTGTCCACCATCGAGAAGGCCCTCTTCCTGAAGGGCGTCAAGCTCTTCGAGACGATGACAGCCGACCAGCTGCGCATCCTGAGCAATATCTCGCGCGAGATCCAGGTGGCCGGCGGGGAGGTGCTGTTCGAGAAGGGCGATCCGTGCGACTACCTCTACGTCATCATCGAGGGCCAGATCGAGATCGTGAACGACCCGGGTACCTCGCACCAGGAGGTCTTGGCCACCCTCGGCCCGACCGCCTCCTTCGGCGAGATGGCCCTGTTCGGGAACCAGGGCCGCTCGGCCGGCGCCCGGGCGGCGCAGGACGCCTCCCTCCTCGGCATCGAGAAGGATCCCCTGCTCCTCCTCATCCAGGAGCACCCGACCATCTCCGTCGCCATCATCGAGCAGCTGGCCTCCATCATCCGCAATCAGGACCACCTCCGCGCCTCCCTCGCCCGAACGGAGAAATAGGCCCTGGCGGGGGCTCTTCCCGCCTCCTCCCGGTTGACGCGGGAGGGTGCCAAACCTATAATCCGCCGGGTCTTTGGCCGAATTCCCGTTCATCCGCTCGGACTTTCCGGGAGCGCCGTTTCTCATGCCGTCGAGAGAATTCAAGCCCCCCGAGGAGAGGACCAGCCCGGTCACTTTCTTCGTGCTCGGGCTCATCATGGTGGCCTTCACCTTCTGGACCGTCTGGGACGAGACCTTCACCCGGCGGCCCTGGAAGGCCATCCAAAAGCAGTTCAACGCCTACGAGCAGGGCTTGGCCGAGAAGCAGCTGGCCGAGGCCCGCCAGAAGTCCTCCGCCCGGCTCGCCGAGATCGACAAGCGGATCGCCGGCCTCGCGAAAAACCTCGCCGGCGACGCCGAGCTCATGCGCCTGACCCAGGGCCTCGACAAGCAGAAGATCGGCACCTTCGAGAAGGCGCAGGAGTTCGGCTTCGCCAAGGCCGTCTACGACCAAGCCTTCTTCGAGTACCAGGAGGCCATCCGCCAGGGCCACGACACCACCCGCGAGCGCCGGCACGTCGAGGAGGCCCGGAAGGAGCTCAACCGACTCCAGCCCATCGCGGACAAGGCCGAGGCCGCTTTGGCCGAGGCCGAGGCGAGGGTCGCCGCCAAGCGCAAGACCCTGACCGACCTCGAGCGGGAGCGCCGCGACGCCGGCAAGGACATCGGCGACCTCGAGCGCCGCCTCGCGGCCATCCGCGCCCGCACCTACGACGTCCGCCAGGCGGTCTTCCGCGAGTACGACCGGAACAACTTCAACGAGCCCACCATGCG
>MGDP01000202.1:39869-42230 GCA_001790955.1 Candidatus Tectomicrobia bacterium RIFCSPLOWO2_12_FULL_69_37 | reverse complement strand
GGACGGACGAGGAGCGGCCCACCCTCCTCTACAACGGCTACGGGAAGTGGGTGGCCTCGATGTACCCGGACCTGAAAGACCGTAAATTCTTCATGTAAGCCGGGATTTCCCAGGCAGCCTTTCAGGCAAGTGCTCCAACGGGCTGAAGGAGTTCACGGGCATACGTATTGGCTCTGCGCATAACGTTCAGCTTCAGGCGCGCGCCGCTTGCGGTGCGTCGCTGTGCACGCAGTAGTTAGAAGTGACCTCCTAGGATGGTTTCCAGCTTCTCGGCAATCGACTTCAAAAGCTTCTCCATTCTCCGCGCCACAGCGCTTGGATCTGAACTGTATTCGTCCTCCTCCTCGTGAAACCATTCCGGATGTTCCTCTCTATGAGATTTCTCGCCTGCTCGGTAAATGTTTGGCATCATCATGTCGGAGTGTGGATCTGGACAATCCCAGGCTACCTGCCGCAATCTGTCCCGCTCCTCATGGGATTTCCACAGGCTCAAGTTTCCGCGGATGGCTTCCTCGACGAATTCCTCGCCGTCTCTCGCAAGAAACTCTGGCCAATTCTTGAACTCCCAAGGAGAGAAGCGACGGTAGAACGACTGCCGAAGAGCCAAATCTGGCGAGTTTAGAAGTTTCTCATCGGCTTCGAGTAGACCGGCGAGTCGAAACCGCAGATCGAATCCGTAACCGGGATTGTAGTAACGGTCGTCTTCCTTCTTAGGTGGGTCAATTCGCCATCTTTCTATGACTTGTTCGACTTCCTTGAAGCCAACAGGTGATTGGGCCTTATGCAGCAAATGATCGAGTACGGCGGCCCATTCTTGGGTCGTCGGCACAGTGGCGCATAACTGCCAAGCAGCGGTGAAAACCTTGTGATACGTGTAGTTGCTATGACCATCGAGAATGGTTTCGTCGTATGGAGCCGAAAGCCGAGCATTGTCCCCTATGTGAAAAAGCATAAACTTGTAATTACGATCGTCGATTTCGGCGAAATACTCGGTACGACTTATCAAATGTTCGTAGAACTGGTCCGGAAGGTGCGCATTTAAGGCAAGTGCCTCTAATTCGCGGCGGTTGCCTCGAATTACGACCTCGCGTAAATCTATCACTGAATCAAAAAGTCCAAACAGAAATGGGTTGACAAGAACAGCGCAACGAACGCCTGCACCGCCACGGGCGAAGACGGTTCTCAGAACATACGGCGTGCACCCAAATTGCGCTAGACCCAGATCAATCAGAGGGTCCTTCTTCCGCAGGAGCAAATACTCCAATACTTTTCGTTCCCTTTCTGGTTCCCACCTTCGCGAAAAACTACCTTTCGCTCCTTCCGTTGACACCGATTTCGCAGATAGCCACTCATACGCCTTATCGGGCGAGCAATACTTGAGGAACGTCGCGGCAATTCGCTTCTCATAGTCGCTCACGTTCGTATCCCTTGTGGCTTCTAACGTTTGAATTCACCGGCCTGCGTGGCTTTTCGCGCAGGTCCGGTGGAATGAGAAATTATACGGTATGTTCTTTTAGCAGTTCAATGTCTTTCAGATGTTTTTCGAGTTGGGCTTTCTCTGACGCGGCGGCTTGTTCCTTGAGCTTAATAAGGCTAGCCACGGACGGGATGCGAACTGGCAGATCGAACAGGTTTCCCGATGTGGACTGGCTGATGACTTCTTCAAATGTGAGCCCATCTCTAGCCGGTGTAAGAATGTCAGCGTAGTGCTCGTCTTTTAATTGAAGTTTCACGCCATCCTTGGCAAAGGCGCCTGTCCTCAGCTCTCTTAAACGGAGACCCCGGAGCGCAATCTCAATTTTCCCTGAGTTTGCTCCAGTGGGGTTAACAAGAAGATCCATGTCATCTGCTTGTCTACTCGCGCAATACCAGGACACAGCTAGGCCACCGACGACTGCGAACTCCACGCCGTTTGACACGAAGGCTCGAACGATTTGTTCGTTTTTCCCTGTGCAAAACAGGCTATCTCCGATTCTGTTCATGCTGGTCCCCTATAACAATAATTAGACCGATCCGCATAAGCTGCGGAATTTATTTTGGCTGTCCGCATCACATGCCGTTGATCCATCGGGCGGGGCCGCGATAACCCCTTCCGTCCCAGCCGGTTGCGTCCGATTCTTTGCCTTATTATGGCATCTTATGCGGATCGGCATAAACCGGCATTTCCCATTCGTTTGATCGGATGCCGGGCTAGGCCTCGTCCAGCACCTCGACGGCCTTGAAGGGGCGGCCCTCCAGGAACTCCAGGCTGGCGCCCCCGCCCGTGCTGACGTGGGAGACCTGGTCGCTCAGCCCCGCCTGCTCGATGGCGGCCGCGCTGTCCCCGCCCCCGATGACGGTGGTGGCGCCCTTGGCCGTCGC
>MGDP01000202.1:0-39807 GCA_001790955.1 Candidatus Tectomicrobia bacterium RIFCSPLOWO2_12_FULL_69_37 | reverse complement strand
CCATCGGGCCGTTCCACACCACGGTCTTCGCCCCGGCGATGAGGCGGGAGAACGCTTCCACCGACTTGGGGCCGATGTCCAGGCCCATCAGCTCGCCGGGGATGTCCCCCTCGGTCACCTGGGAGGGCGCGTTGGGCTTGATCTCCGCCGCCGCGACGATGTCCACCGGGAGCTGGAGCTTCGCGCCGCCGAGGCTCCGCAGGCGGGCGGCCTCGGCCGCCTTGTCCTCCTCGACCAGGCTCTTGCCCGTCTTCTGGCCCGCCGCCCGCATGAAGGTGAACACCATCGCGCCCCCGATCAGCACGTGGTCGCACTTGGCGAGCAGCGCCTCGATGACCCCGATCTTGTCCGAGACCTTCGCCCCCCCGAGGATGGCCACGAACGGCCGCCTCGGGCTGTTCAGGGCGTCCCCCAGGTACTTGAGCTCCTTCTCCACCAGGAAGCCGGCCACCCGGGGCTTGCCCGCCATCGCCTGGGGGACGGTGAGCATGCTCGCGTTGTCGCGGTGGCAGGTGCCGAAGGCGTCGTTCACGTAGACGTCGGCCAGGGCGGCCATCTGCCGGGCGAAGGCCGCCTTCTTCTCCTTGAGGGCCGGGTCCTTGGCGCCGTCCTTGTCCTTGATCTCCTCGGCGGAGTGGAAGCGGACGTTCTCGAGCAGGCAGCACCCCCCGTCCATGAGGCCCGCGGCGGCCTTCTCGGCCTCGGGGCCCACGCAGTCCGGGGCGAAGGCCACCGGCTGGCCGAGCAGCTCCCCGAGGCGCTTGGCCACGGGGGCGAGGGTCCACTGCTGGTTGGCCTCCCGGTCGTCTCCCTTCGGGCGGCCGAGGTGGCTGGCCAGGATGAGCCGGCCCCCTCCCTGGAGGATGTGCCGGATGCTGGGCAGGGCCATCCGGATGCGGCGGTCGTCGGTGATGGCGCCGCCCTTGTCCTGGGGGACGTTGAAGTCCACCCGCATGAGGACCCGTTTGGACCGCACGTCGATGCCCGCGATCGTCTTTTTGGCCATGTCGCTCTCTCTAGAGGATAAGGTTGCGGGGGAATGATTCAGGCCGATTGGCTTCCTGAAACTCAATATAGGTAAAATCGGGTGTTTCGGCACATCTTTTGGACGGAATCCGGCCGGGGAGGTCCCCCGCGCGCCGGGGCCGTCCGGGCGCTCGGAATCGGGAGGGAGGGGACGGATGGCGGTTTCCATCGACTTGAGCGGGAAGTGCGCCCTGGTCACGGGCGGGAGCCAGGGCATCGGCCGGGGCTGCGGGGAGTGGCTCGCCCGGGCCGGGGCGGCGGTGGCCCTGGTGGCCCGCAACGGCAAGAACCTGGATGAGGTCGTCCAGGATATCCGGAGGGCGGGTGGGCGCGCCGAGGCCCTTCCAGCGGACCTGACCGAGCCGGGCAGGACCGAGTGGGCCGTCGGGGAAACGGTCCAGCGCCTGGGCGCGCTCGACTTCCTGGTGAACGTGGCCGGCACCGCCCGCCGCTCCGACCCCGCCGAGACCACGGACGGCGACATCGACCTCTCCATCAACCTCAAGGTCCGGGCTGCGGTTCGGCTGGTCAAGGCGGCCGTCCCCCACATGAAGGCCCGGGGAGGGGGGAGCATCGTCTTCACCCTGGGGCTCGCCCACGTCCACACCTCGGTCTGGCACGGCTCGGGCTGCATGTCGAACGGCATGCTGCTGCCTTACAAGCACCAGCTCGCGCGGCGCGTAGCGCCCTGGAACATCCGGGTGAACGCGGTGAACCCGGGCGTGACCGAGACCCCGCGGATGACCATCCAGCAGCAGCGGATCGC
Source organism: Candidatus Tectomicrobia bacterium RIFCSPLOWO2_12_FULL_69_37 (assembly GCA_001790955.1). GTDB lineage: Bacteria > UBA8248 > UBA8248 > UBA8248 > UBA8248 > 2-12-FULL-69-37. Next base: position 38,015 of record MGDP01000202.1, on the reverse strand, counting down.
CGATCTGACGGGGACGAGCGTGGACGACGTGGCACGGGATCGGCTGGCGGCCATCCCGATGGGGCGCTTCGTCCGGGTGGACGACGTGGCCAAGCTGGTGGTCTTCCTGTGCTCGGACATGGGGAGCTACATCACGGGCGAGTCCATCACCGTGGACGGCGGGGAGACCAACGCCGTGCGCTAGGCGCTCACCGCCGGTCCAGCAGGTCCCGCAGATCCTCCCCCGGCCCGGGGGAGGATTTCGCCTTTCGCGCCAGGACGATGCACCAGCCCACGAGGGCGGCGTTCAGGACGAGGAAGAAGAGGAAGACTGGCAGGCCCCCCACCTGGGACGCCCGCTCGTGAAGCGCGTAGAGGCGCCCGGCGGGCAGGGAGGTGATCCGCACCCCCTCGCGCAGCACCGTCATCCCCAGCACCGAGAGAAAAGCCCCCAGCGAGGCCGCCCCGAGGAGCCCGGGCCGGAGGGAGGCCCTCTTCCAGACGGTGAGCCAGATCGCGGCCTGGATCAGCCAGCCGATCAGGGCGAGGCCGAGGTAGGGCTCGCCCGCCGCCCCCTGGACGAACTCCCGGGCGGCGGGCGAGAGGAAGGAGCCGTATCCCACTCCCGCGAGGGCGCTCAGGAGAAGGCCCGCCAGGGCGACGAGCGCCAGGCGGCGGATCTCATAGGGGGGAACGTAGGGAGTGCCTTCGTAGGTGAGGCGGAACTGCCATCCCAGGAGGAGCGCCATCACGGGAATGGTCCCCGCGGCCCACAGCCCGAGGCGGGGGAGAAGGGCCCCGGTCCAGAAGAAGAGGGAGTCCGCGCCGAAGAAGACGGGCCAGGCCGCGGGCTGGAGGCTCAGCAGGTGGTTCTCCGTCCAGGAGTAGCCGGTGAAGCCGAAGCAGAGCCAGGCGGCGAGGGCGATGAAGCCTCCCCGCGCCGGGGGGCCCTCGGTGACCCAGCGGATCTTGAGGAGGTAGAGCAGGTAGAAGCCCGCGATGAGGACGGGGAGGATGGCCATCCACCTGTGGAAGAGCAGGATGTTCGCCGTGTAGAAGGCCCGCTGGTAGAGGATCTGGACGAAGAGGAGCGGCGCCACCCCCGCCGTGATGGCCCCGCTCAGGGCGAAGGGCATCCAGTCCCGCAGGATCTCGGCCAGGGGCGCCCGGTGGCGGGAGCCGGCGAAGCCGCCGGGGAGGAAATGGACGGCCACCAGGTATCCCGTCCCCGCCAGAACGTAGCTCATGAACATGACGTGGATGAGCAGGGTGAGGACGTAGAAGGAGAGGTAGAAGGCGGTCGGCGCAGGGAAGCCCAACGGGAAGGGGGCGCTCACCGCTTCCCCTCCCGCTGGGAGGCCGGGTGAATCCCCGCCTCCTGGAGCCATCGGTCGATCTGGACGATGGTGGGAACCTCGTTCGAGAGGGGCCAATCCTCAGGGCGCCCAGCCCGGGTCCAGGAGATAAGCTGGACGAGGGCTTCCAGCTCGTCCGCCGTCCCGGCGAAAGGGGGCATGAAGGGCTTGGTGAGCTGGAGCTTGGCGATGTTCAGGCGCAGCTGCTCGAGGGTCCAGGTTCCCGCGAGATGCACCAGGCCGTTCGCCCCGTCCATCGTGTGGCAGACGCCGCACAGGAAGCGGAAGACCTTGGCCCCGAGCCGCACCTGGTCGTTCGGATAGGCCTGCGGATGGCGGAGGGGGTAGGGGTCGCGGGTCACCGAGCCCACGCGCCGCAGCTCGGCGACCTCGGAGGGTGCGATGGAGTTGGAGAAGAGGGCGCCCCGGACGGTGTAGGGCTTCCGCACCCCCTCGCGGACGAACTCTCCGCCCCCCGTGGCCACGAAGGCCAGGCCGCAGAGGAGGGTGGCCGTCGCCCCGTTGATGGTGACGCGCTGGAGGTTCAGGCCGATCAGGGCGTAGAGCCCCACGAAGAGGGAGGCTCCCGCCGCCACCCCGGTGAAGAGGGTCATGGCGGCGCTCCCCCCGAGAGCCCAGGCCCGGCTGTCGGGCGGGATGGCGTAGAGGTACCACAGCCCCAGGACGGGCATGAGCGCCATCGGGATGAGGAAGTGGGCCGCCCGGTGGATGAGGGCGTCGCGCTCCCCCAGGCTAAGCCGAGGATGGGCGTTCACCACCACGCAGGCGACCAGGGCGGCGATGCTCATCGCGGCGAAGGTCCGGTAGAAGAGGGAGGGCCAGAAGCTCGGGTTGAAGAAGCCCGCCCACACGCTGCCGGCGGGTGTCCACCCCCCGGGGGTGAGTTGCCAGGAGAGGATGCCGTTGATCCAGAAGAGGCTGAACCAGGCCGCCAGGGAGTAGAGGGCGAGCAGGGTCATGCGGGCGCGGTCGGCGAGCCCCCCGCCGCAGCGGTAGTAGGCGTAGCCCGCCGCCACCTCCAGGCAGAAAAAGGTCCACTCGGTCGCCCAGATCCAGTGGAACTCCTCCACCATCATCCCGATGGTGCGCGGGCTGATCTGAATGGTGGTGAACCACATCGCTACCCCGGTCAGGGCGCCCGCCACGAAGCTCACAAGGACGAGGAACTTGAAGTAGCCGTCCAGGGCCTCCCGGGCGGCGGGCTCCCGCCCCGTCTGGGAGAGCCACTGGAAGTAGCACATGAGCATCCCGCCCCCGATGGCGAACTGGGCGAGGAAGACGTGGAAGATGCCGAGCCCCCCGATCACCATCCCCTTCATGGCGGGGCCGAAGTCGTTGAGGGGATAGTAGGGGAATTCCACAGCGGCGCTCTCCAGGAAGAGCGAGGGCCGGAGGCAGGCCCGGCTACTTTACCACCGCGCGCCGGTGGGGTACATATGGGGAGGGCACCGCGCAGCGATCATGCGAAGAAGATCACCGGGGGCGGGGGTGCCACCGAGGCGCGCCCGCAGGGAGGGGGCGATGACGTCAGCGCAGGCGCCGGCCGCCCTGGCCGCCTGGAACATGGAGTTCGTGGGCTACCACGGCCTGGAGGACCGGCCCGCCTTCAAGATCGCCATGCAGGAGACGAACGGCCGCTTCTACCTCTACCTTTCCTGCTTCTGGGTGAGCGGCTGGAGCGTGCTGGACGTCACCGACCCGGAGAATCCCCAGTACCTCCGCTTCATCCCCGGCCCGGACAACACCTGGACCCTCCAGGTGCAGGCGGCCGACGGCCTGCTCGTCACCTCGCTCGAGAAGATTCCGGCGGGCTGGGGGCCGCGCCCCGACGATCCGCCCGAGAAGGAGGGAGTCTTCATCTGGGATGTGGGGAAGGATCCCGCCTCCCCCCGCCTCCTTTCCCACTGGGAGACCGGCGCCCAGGGCACCCACCGCAACTTCTACAACGGCGGCCGCTACGCCCATCTCTCGGCCTACTGCCCGGGCTACGACGGGAACATCTACCGGGTCATCGACCTCCAGGACCCCTCCAAGCCCGCGGAGGTCTGCCGCTGGTGGCTGCCCGAGCAGGAGAAGGGGGGAGGGGGCGTCACCCACGGGGGCGGGGAAGGGAGGCGCGTCTTCAACCACGGCCCCGCCCACGCCGAGGGCGGGCGGGCCTACGTCCCCTACGCCGGGGGCGGGATGGTCATCCTCAACATCGAGGACATCGCCTCGCCCAAGTTCGTCGGGCGGCTGAACGTGCACCCCCCTCTCGGCAGCACCCTGGCCATGCACACGGTGTACCCCTTCGTGAAGCGGGGCATCGCCATCGCCAACAGCGAAGCCCTCAAGGAGAACTGCGACGAGCCGCTCAACTACGCCGCCGTCATCGACATCAAGGACGAGACGAACCCGCGCCTCATGAGCCTCTTCCCGGTGCCTGACCCCCCGCCCGGCTACAGCCACAAGAACTTCTGCGAGCGGGGCGGGCGCTTCGGCCCCCACAACCAGCACCACCCGCAGGGTCTCCCCTGGATGGAGCAGCGCGACGACCGGGTGTACCTCACCTATTTCAACGCCGGCCTCCGGGTGTACGACCTCCGGGACCCGGTCCATCCCCGGGAGATCGCCTACTACGTGCCCTCGGACCCTCGGAGGCGCCTGGGCATGCTCCCCAAGGCCCTCGTCACCCAGAGCGAGGACGTCCTGGTGGACCGGCGGGGGTTCATCTACCTGACCGACAAGAACCACGGCCTCCATATCCTTCGCTGCACCGCCTAGGAGCGGACCCCAAGGAGAGGGCGAATGAAGATCATCGACTTGAGCCGCGAAATCTACCACCGCACTCCCCAGTACCCTGGCCAGCCCTCCATCATCGTGGGGGTGTGGAAAGATCACGACGAGGCCTTCCGGGACTCGGGCAACGTGTGGGGCAACGCCGTCATGTACTTCTCGATGCCGGACCACGGCACCACCCACCTCGACGCCCCGCGCCATTTCCACAAGACCGGCACGAGCATCGACAAGTTCCCGCTGGAGAGGTGCATTGTCCCGGGCGTGTGCCTCGACCTGCGCCACATGGCGCCCCGGGCGGAGATCACCCCGAAGCACCTCGAGGAGGCGGCGGCGAAGGCCGGGGCTCCGATCCCGAAGGGGGGCACCGTCCTCCTGTGCACGGGCCACCACGCGCGCACCTTTCCGAAGCCGGCCTACAACACCGACAACCCCGGCGTGAACGTCGCCGCCACCGAGTGGCTGGCCAAGCAGGGTATCGTGAGCTTCGGCATCGACTCCATGCGCCCGGGCCCGGAGGGGAACGTCAACTCCCTCGTCCACAAGGCCTGCCACGAGCTGGGCATCACTCACATGGAGAGCCTCGTCCAGCTGGAGGAGCTCATCGGGAAGGGCCAGTTCCAGTTCATCGGCCTCCCTCTCAAGATCAAGGAAGGAACCGGCAGCCCCATCCGGGCGGTGGCTATCCTGAACGACTAGGCGGGACGGTGCTTTTTCTAGGGGCTAGGAGATTAAAAAAACGCCTTTTCGCTTTTTGTCCGCCATGCTAGGATAGCGAGAACGAATTTCCTGGCTTCCCCTCCGCCCGGGGATAGGCGATCGCCTTCCTGCCTATGGCCAAGCCCTCCGACTCCAAGCAGATGGGGAAGAGAATCGCCGAGGCCCGCAAGCGGCGGGGCCTGAACCCCAATCAACTGGCCCGGCGGGCGGGAATCTCCTGGGCCAACCTCGTCCGCTACGAGGAGGGCAAGAACGAGCCCGGCGCGGGGAGGCTCCTGCGCATCGCAGATGTCCTCGGGGTGACAGTGGACTGGCTCCTGGGCCGGCGGGGGGCCCCCGAGCGGGAGGAGCCGCGCCCCCTCGACGTGGCGGTCCGGGTGGCGGACGGCGTCCAGGGCCCGGGGCGGGTGGCGGACCCCGACTTCCGGGCCGTCCCTCTGGTCGCAGGCGCCATCGCCGCCGGCAAGAGCCGCATCGTGGAGGAGGCGATCGAGGAGTACGCCCTCATCCACGTCTCCCAAATCGGCCGGCGAAAGGACCTGGTGGCCGTCCGGGTGAGCCGGGAGATGGGGCGCAGCATGCTCCCCCTCATCCAGCCCGGGGCCGTCGTGGCCATCGACCGCAAGGACAAGGCCATCAAGCCCGAGGGCATCTACGCCGTCCGCGACGAGGCGGGCGGCTGCACCCTCAAGCGGCTCCAGTGGACCCCCCCCCGCCTCTGGCTCATCCCCGAGAACCGGGAGGAGCCGGTCACTCACCTGGACCTTCCGGACGAGGATCCCGAGGAGCGCATCGTGGGCCGGGTGGTCTGGGCCTACCAGCCCTTCGTCTGAAAGAAGAAGCGGGGGGCGGCGGACCGCCCCCCGCTTCTTCTCGCCTCCGGCGTCGCATCAGTTCTTCAGCAGCTCCTCGCACTTCTTCGTGAAGGCGGGGATCACCTTCCGGTAATCCCCTACCACCCCGTACTTGGCGCGCTGGAAGATGGGCGCCTCCGGGTCGGTGTTGATGGCCACGATGTTCTTGCTGGGCCCGGCCCCCACCATGTGCTGCATGGCTCCCGAGATGCCGACGGCGATGTAGAGGTTGGGGCCCACGATCTTGCCCGTCTGGCCCACCTGGATCTGGGTGGGCGCCCAGCCCGCGTCCACGGCGGCCCGGCTGGCTCCGACCGCCGCCTTGAGCACCTTGGCGAGGGCTTGGAGGTAGGAGAAGTTCTCGGCTCCGCCCAGGCCCCGGCCGCCGCTCACCACGATCTCGGCGTCCTCGAGGCGCACGCCCTCGGCCTCGACGTACTTGGTCTCGACGAAGCTCATCTTGACCGCGCCCGACTCGACCTTCACCTCGAGGGAGGTGATCTCTCCGCTGCGGCCCTGCTGCACTTCGGCGAGGGGGAAGGCCTTCGCCCGCGTGCAGGCCACGGCGAGGGCCTCGGTGCGGGAGCGCACGTGGCTGATGGCGCTCCCCCCGAAGACGGGCCGCACGGCGGCGAGGCGTCCGTTCTCGATGGAGAGCTCGGTGCAGTCGTAGGCGTAGCTCGCCCCCCGGCGGAAGGCGATCCGCGGGGCCACGTCGCGCCCGATGGAGGTGTTGGCCACCAAGAAGATGGAGGGGGAGACCTGGCCCACCGCGGCGTCGGTCACCTGGGTGTAGAGGGTGTTGGTATAGCCCTTGAGGTGGTTGGACTCGGCGGCGATCACCTTGTCCGCCCCCAGGGCGATGAGCCCCTTGGCCAGTTCCTGAGTGCCCGCGCCGCCCAGCAGGACGGCGACGAGGGCGCCCCCCGTCTCGCCGGCCAGCTTGCGGCCCACCCCGCACAGCTCGCTGCTCACCAGAGCGAGGCGATCCTCCGCCCGCTCCGCCAGTATGAGTACATCCTTGGCCATTCCCGAAGCCTCCTCAGATGATCTTGTCCGCCCGGAGGCGAAGGGCGAGGTTCTCAGCCGCTTCCTCCAGCGTTTCGCCGGTGATGAATTCGCACTGCCCGGTGAAGACGGGCTTGTAAAGCTTGGTGAGCTCCAGGGTGGCCGCTCCCGCCCCCACGCTGCCCGCGTCCACCCCAAGGTCCGCGGCCTTCCAGAGCGGGATCTGCTTCCGCGAGGCTGTCAGGATGCCCTTCACCGAGGGGAGGCGGGGGTTGTTCATTTCGTTGCTGACGGTGAGGAGGCAGGGGGTCGAGACGTCTACCACCTCCACCCCGTCCTCGAGCGCCCGCTCGCAGCGCAGGCCCCCGTCCCTCGCTTCGATCTTCTGGAGCTGGGTCACGCTCGGGAGGTTCAGCGCTTCGGCCAGGGCGAGCGGGGTGGTGCCGTAGCTCCAGTCGCTGCTCAGCCGGCCGCACATGAGGATGTCGAATTTCCCGATCTTGCGGACGGCGGCGGCCAGGGCCCGGGCCACGCCGAAGGCGTCCGAGCCGTCGAAGGCCGGGTCCTGGAGGAGCACGGCCTCGTCGCAGCCCATGGCGAGGCACTTCTTGAGGGAGTCCTTGGCCTTGTCGCCGCCCATGGTGACGACGGTGATCTTCCCGCCCTTGGCCTCCTTGAGCTGGATGGCCGCCTCGATGGCGTTCTCATCGAAAGTGCTGATGACCGGCGGCACGTTGGCCGGCGGCACGACCATCATCTTCTCCTCGTCCACCTTGAAGTCCCGCGGGGGGATGTCCGGGTCCTGCACCTGCTTGATGCAGACGACAATATCCACTGCTCGGCTCTCCTTCCTCGTCGGTGCCTCGGCGGGCCGGAGCCGGAGGCTGGGGGGCTCCTGAAGCCTTCCCTTGTCGCGAATATGTAAACCGGACCTACAGGTAGGAAGTTACGGGGGGGCGCCATCCGGCGTCAACCGCCGGAGGACACCCGTGTCGGAGTGGATTCGTCCGATTGACAGCGAAAAGGGCCCCCTCCTAAGATGCCCTGCGCCGCATGGCCCCTGCGGACCAAGGCTTTTCGCGGCCGGAAGGAGCCATCCGGATTGATTTCGCGACCGAATGACCCGGGGAGATGTGTCCCATGGCAGAAGTCACGCAAAATCAAATTCTTGAAGCCCTGAAAAAAGTGAAAGATCCCGATCTGGGAAAGGACCTGGTGAGCCTCAAGATGGTGAAGGACGTGAACGTCTGCGGCGACGCCGTGGCTTTCACCCTGGAGCTCACCACGCCCGCCCATCCCCGCAAGGAGCAGTTCATGGACGAGTGCCGCCTGGCCGTGGGCACCCTGCCCGGGGTGAAAACCGTCAACGTCCGGCTCACGAGCCACGTCTCGGCCCGTCCCGCCGTCCAGGGGAAGATGGCCATCCCCGGGGTGAAGAACATCCTCGCCGTGGCGAGCGGGAAGGGCGGGGTGGGCAAGTCCACCGTGGCGGTGAACCTGGCCCTCTCCCTCCACATGGATGGAGCCAAGACGGGCATCCTGGACGCCGACATCTACGGCCCCAGCCAACCCCTCATGCTGGGCCTCCAGGGGGAAAGGCCCCTCGCCGCGGACGACAACAAGATCTATCCCCTCAAGGCCCACGGCGTGAAGGTGATGTCCATGGGCTTCCTCGTGGGGGAGGATTCTCCCGTCATCTGGCGAGGCCCGATGGTGATGAAGGCCCTCGTCCAGTTCCTCGGCGACACCCTCTGGGGAGAGCTGGACTACTTGGTGCTCGACCTCCCGCCGGGGACCGGGGACGCCCAGCTCACCATCGTCCAGCAGGTCGCCCTGGCCGGGGCCGTCATCGTCACCACCCCGCAGGACATCGCCCTGCTGGACGCCCGCAAAGGCCTCCAGATGTTCCGCAAGACCGACGTGCCCATTCTGGGCATCATCGAGAACATGAGCTACTACCAGTGCCCGCAGTGCGGCCACCGCGAGGACATCTTCGACACGGGCGGCGGCCAGCGGGCGGCCGCGCGCTACGAGGTTCCCTTCCTGGGCTCGGTTCCCCTGGACATCCAGATCCGGCTCGGGGGCGACCGGGGTACGCCCATTGTGGCGGGGGAGCCCGAGAGCTCGGTCGCGCGCGCCTTCCGCGAGGCGGCCCGCAACGTGGCCCTCCAGGTGGCCATCCACAACTCCTCGGCCCCCTTCTCGGTTCCCGAGCTCAAGATCATCGGTTAGAGTTCCCTGCGCTCCAGTCTGAAGAGCGGTTGCGCCGTGAGGGGCTGCGGGCGTATTTCGTGATCCGGAAAGGCGGAGGGGCAGATGAGCGGGAAAGGGCCGATCGGCGTCGCGTTCATCGGGCTGGGCTGGTGGGGCGAGGTGCTGGCCGAGGCGGCTCTCGCCTCGAAGGAGGTCCGCGTGACGGGGGGGTTCGCCCGCACCCCGGCCAGCCGAGAGGCCTTTGTGAAGAAGTACGGGGGGCGGAACTTCGGCTCCTTGGACGAGATGCTCCAGGATCCCGAGACCGAAGCCGTCGTCATCGTCTCGGCGAACAGCGTCCACCGGGAGCATGCCGTGGCGGCCGCCCGCGCCGGCAAGCACATCCACCTCGAGAAGCCCATGGCCCTCAGCATCAAGGACGCCAAGGCCATCGACGCCGCCTGCCGGGAGGCAGGGGTGCGCCTCCACATCGGGCAGAACTTCCGCCGCTGGCCCATGTTTCGCAAAGCGAAGGAGGTGGTCGAGCGGGGGACGCTCGGCCTCCTGAGCCTGGTCGTGACCTCCTTCTCCAGCAACCACGGCCTGACGGCCGGCCCCCAGAGCATGCGCTGGAACCCGGCCGAGAACCCGGGCGGTCCCCTCTACAGCTACACCATTCACATTGGCGACATCCTGGAGTACCTTTTCGGAGAGATTGCCGAGGTGAGCGCCGCCATCGCCAAGGTGGGCGGCCCCTGCCCGACCGACGACGCGGCGGCGGCCGTGTTGCGCTTCCGCAGCGGGCTCATCGGCACCATCGCCGGGAGCTACATCGCTCCCTTCAACTTTCTGTACTCCATCCACGGGACCGAGGCGAACCTGAGCCTTTCGACCGAGGCCATGCCCCGGCTCCTGCGTTCCGTAGACAAGATTGGTCGTGTCGAGGCTGAGACCCTCGATGTGGGATGCAGCTTCGTCGAGGGCCGGGGCCAGGCGAACCGGGAGCAATTCACGGACTTCGCCCGGAGCATCCGGGAGGGAAGGGACCCCGAAGTGACCGGCATCCACGGCATCCGCGCCCTGGCCATCATGCGGAGCATTCTCAGGAGCCATGCCGAGCGGCGGACCGTCTCCGTGGAAGAGACTCTCGATCACGACTGAAGCCATTCACTCAGGCCATGGAAGGAGCCCCTGGTGGCGAAAGTGATCCTGGTCGACCCCCTCTATGAGACCCCGCAGTGGAACGTGGGGAAGGACTGGCTCGGGGCCGGGAACGAGATCATCCGTCCCTCCGCCTACACTCCCGAGGCTATCATGCCGCTGCTGGGGGAGGTGGAGGGCATCCTGACCGTCTTCAAGCCGGTGACCGCCCAGATGATGGACGCCGCTCCCCGCCTCAAGGTAGTGGTGAAGCCCGGAGCGGGCGTGGACAACATCGACACCCAAGCCGCGACCGAGCGAGGCGTGATGGTGTGCAACGCGGAGGGCGTCCGGGGCCTCTCAGTGGCCGAGCACGCTTTCTTCATGATGCTCTACCTCGCCCGCCACGCCTGGATGAAGGAAGACCAGAAGACCTGGGAGCACATGGCCCACGTCCAGCTGGCCGGCAAGAGCCTGGGGATCGTGGGCCTGGGGGACATCGGGCGCCGGGCGGCCCGCATCGGGAACGGCTTCGGGATGAAGATCCTCGTGAACACCCGCACCCCGGACCCGGCCTACGTCCCCGGCGTCGCGATGGAGTTCCTCTCCTTCGAGGAGCTGCTGCCCCGGGCCGATTTCCTCCTGCTCTGCATGCCCCTCTCGGCCGGGACCCAAGGCATGATCCGCGCCCAGACCCTGGCCAGGATGCAGAAGGAGGCCATCCTCATCAACGTCTCCCGCGGCCCCGCCGTGGTGACGGAGGACCTCCTGAGAGCCATCCACGCGGGCGTCATCGCGGCGGCGGGCCTCGACGTGACCGACCCGGAGCCTCTGGCGGACGCGCATCCCCTCCGCTCCCTTCCCAACGTCCTCATAACCCCGCACCACGCCTCCCGGACGCCGGAGTGCCAGCAGGCGGCCATGGACCGGACGGCGGAGAACATGCAGCTTGCCCTCGCCGGGCGGCGCCCCGTCAACCTGGTGAACCCGGAGGCGCTCGCCCGCCCGGAGCGGTAGCGCATTTCCCCGGAGAGCTTTGTGCCTCTCGAACTGGTGGCGGTAATCCCGGCTTTTTTCTTCGCGCTGTCGGGCATCCTGACCCGGAGGGGGATGGAGGGGAGCAACCCCCAGACGGGGAGCCTGTTGGTCGTGGAGGTGAATTTCCTGTTCTTCACGGCCTCCCTGGTGACGGTCAATTTCTCCGGTCTGGGGTTCTCGTGGTACTGGGGGGCGTTCCTGGCCGCCGGGGCAGTCTCCCCGGCGCTCTCCCTTCTCCTGATGTTCCGCTCGATCGACAAGATTGGGGTCGCGCCGACGAGCTCGCTCTGCAACGTGAACGCTTTCTTCGGGGCCATCTGGGCCTTCTTCATCCTGGGGGAGCGGCCCGCGCCCGTCATCTGGCTGGGCATCGCGGTGGTGGTGGCGGGGGTATATTTCCTCTCGGGCGGAGGGATTGGCCGGGTGCGGCCCCGGGATATGCTCCTCCCCCTCTCCTCGGCCGCGTGCTTCGGGCTGGCCCACACCCTCCGCAAGCTGGGGTTCGGGGGGCACGAGCCCCTGTTGTTCGAGGCCTTTCTCCAGGGGCTCGCCGCGGCCGTCGCGGCGCCCCTGCTGTTCCGGATGGGCGGCGCCGCGAGGCCCTTCGCCCTGCCCCCCCGGTCGGCGGGTTTCTTCGTCCTGGCAGGGTTGAGCCAAGCCGCCGCCCAGATGACCCTTCTCTACGCGCTCCGGGGGGGGATGGTGGCCGTTGTCTCCCCCGTCGTCTCGACCGCTCCCCTGTTCACCCTCTTCCTGACCCCCATCCTCCTCCGGGGACGGGAGAGAATCACACTGAGATTGGCGTTGAGCGTGGTCTTGATTGTGGCGGGGGTGGTGCTGGTGACCTCGAACCGCTAAGGGGCCGCGTGGGCGCGTCCCTCCGGTTGACACCGGGGCCTTTCCCGCCATAATCGAAGACGGTATTGGGAAGCCGGTGTGCCCGTCCTCCCGGGCGGGCAGCGAAGGGGAGAATACCGGGAAGGGGAGACGCCTTGCCGGCCGTCGCGCTTGCCCCCTTCTGAAAGGAGAATTCGCCGTGCCCGCTTCCCCCGCCGCCGGGGCGGCCGAGATCCTCCGCGAGGTGCTCGCGTCGGCCGATTACGGGGTCACGTTCCGCCTCTGGGATGGAACCGAGGTCCGGACAGGCCGGGAGGTCTGCCCCCTGACCGTCACCTTCCGCTCCGCCGGTGCCTTCCGCCGCGTCTTCCGCAACCCCACCGCCAGCGAATTCGCCGAAGCCTACTGCGACGGCGATCTGGAAATGGACGGCGACATGATCGAGTCCATGCGGGCGGCGGACGCCTTCGAGGAGATCACGATCCCCTTGCTACGGCGCATCGCGCTCGCCCTGAAGCTGAGAAGGATCGGGGAATGAGCGCCTGGGACGTCATCGTCGTGGGCGGAGGGCCGGGCGGAAGCACGGCCGCCTGGCGCCTTGCCCGGGCGGGGAAGAAGGTCCTCGTTCTCGACGCGGCGACGTTCCCCCGGGTGAAGCTCTGCGCGGGCTGGGTGACGAAGCAGGCGCTCGCCGATCTCGAGATCCGTCCGGGCGACTACCCCCACACCATCCAGCCGTGGGACGCGGTGTACTTCGGCGTCGGGGATTCCTACCAGGAAACCCGGTGGAAAGAGCCCGCCAACTACGGGATCATCCGGAAGGAGTTCGACACCTTCTTGCTGTGCCGGGCCGAGGCCGCGGGCGCGACGGTGCGCGAGGGAGTCCGCGTCCGCGGTGTCGAGGCGGGGCGGGACCTCGCCCGCGTCGATGCGGGCCGGGAGATTTTCGAGGCTCCGGTGGTCGTCGGGGCGGGAGGGCACACCTGCCCGGTCGCGCGGACGCTGGGCGAGGTTTCAGACGGGGAGACGGTCGTCCTGACCCAGGAGAGCGAGACTCGTATCGGCGCCGAGCGCCTGCGGAAGTTCACGCCCTACTACGGTCTCCCGGAGTTGTTCCCTGAGCCGGACTTCAAGGGTTACGCCTGGTACGTCACCAAGGGGGATTTCCTCAATATCGGGGTGGGCCGCTTCGCCAAGACGCCGAACATCCATGATCGGCTGGACGCCCTGCTGGCGCATTTAAGGCGGGTGCAGCGGCTCCCCCGGGAGGCGAACCTGACGCCGTTCAGGGGGCACGCCTACTCCGTGCGAAGGCGCGCCCCCCGCCAGATCGCGGGGGAGCGGTTCGTGCTCGTGGGGGATGCGGCGGGCCTGGCGCGCGACTTCAGCGGGGAGGGCATCGGACCCGCCGTGCGGAGCGCCTGCAAAGCGGCGGAGGTCATCCTCGGCTGGATCGAGTCCGGCCGGAGCCTCCTGGAGTACGAGAAGGCCGTCGTGGCGCTCTACGGGAGCGGCGAGGAGAACTGGATCGGAAGGCTGGCCAGCCGCCTGCCGGAGAGCGTCTTCCGGGCCCTGGGGAATGTGGTGTGGCGGAACTCTTGGTTGCGGAAGTTCGTGGTACATTGAGGGATCTTCCGGACGCGCGGGCGTCCGCATGAAAGAGCATGGGGTCGCTATGCTTCAGACGCGGAGCAAGGAGTTCGACGCCCAGGCGATCTCCCATCACTACGATCTCTCCAACGAGTTCTACAAGACCTTCCTGTGCGAGAACATGGTCTACACCTGCGCCTACTACCGGAAGCCCGACGGCGGCCTCTCCCAGGCCCAGCGGGACAAGATGGACCTCGTCTGCCGCAAGCTCCGCCTCTCTCCCGGGGAGGACTACCTGGACATCGGCTGCGGATGGGGCAGCCTCGCCATCTGGGCCGCCAAGCACTGCGGCGTGAACGCCACGGCTTTCACTCTCTCTCGCGCCCAGGCCGAGTACGGCCAGGACTGGGCCCGCCGCGAGGGGGTCGAGGACCGCTGCCGCATCCACCACATGGACTACAGGGACTTCCCCCGCGACCGCACCTTCTCCAAGATCTCCGCCATCGGCATCATCGAGCACGTGGGCATCGCGAACTACTCCATGTTCTTCGCCTCCGTCCGCGAGCGGCTGAGGGACGGCGGCCTCTTCCTCAACCACGGGATCACCGCCAACAAGTTCTGGAAGCACACGAGCCAGACGGACTTCCTGCTCAAGCACGTCTTTCCCAACATAGAGCTGGACAACATCACCCACATGATGGACGTGATGGAGCGCCAGGGGTGGGAGATCCTCGACGTCGAGAGCCTGCGCCTCCATTACGCCCGGACCTGCCGCCACTGGCTCGAGCGCCTGGAGGAGAACGCGGAGCGCATCCGCCGGCTCGTGGGCGAGCGCAAGTACCGCGTCTACCGGGTCTGGCTCGCCTCCTCCTCGGCCTCTTTCTATTCCGGGTCGCTGGGCCTCTACCAGGTGCTCATGCAGAAGCACCAGGTCAGCCGCTGCTTCGATCCCCCCTTGACCCGCGAGGACGTCTACCGGGAGTTTCTGCGCCCGGACGGCGTCCGCCGGGGCATCGGCGCCTGATCCTATCTCCGCCGAGGTGCTGATGGAGGGGACAGCCCCTTTCCACCCCGCTTGGTTTTGCTCCGGCCCCATGCTCCAGAGCACGTGGGGGTCGTTCTTCCGCCGGCCCCGGCCCCTGCCCTGGCGCCGCGAGCGCTGGAGGACGCCGGACGAGGATTTCCTCGACCTCGATTTCTTGGATCCGCGGCGCCCCGGTACCCCCACCCTCCTGGTCCTGCACGGCATGGAAGGATCCTCCGGCTCCCACTATGTCCAAGGGATGGCGGGCGAGGCCGCCCGGCACGGATGGGGGGTGGCGGCCCTGAACTTCCGCTCCTGCAGCGGCGAGCCCAACCTCACCACTCGCTTCTACCACAGCGGCGAGACCGGGGACCTCCAATTTGTCGTCGAGCGGTTGACCGAGCACCTGGACGGGCCCTTGCTCTTGGCGGGGTTCTCGCTGGGGGGGAACGTGCTCCTCAAATGGCTCGGGGAGCGGGGCGGGGAGGTTCCCGCCGCCGTGCGGGGCGCGGCCGCGATCTCGGTTCCCTTCGCTCCCGGGGAGTCCGCCCGGCGCCTGGACTCGCCCGGCGGGGCGCTCTTCCGCTGGAGCCTCCTCTCCAGCCTCCGGCCCAAGTGCCGCCACGTCGCGCGCCGCTACCCGGGCCTCCTGGACCCCGAGCGGGTGCTGCGCATCCGCACGATCGCCGAGCTGGACCGCTGGTACACGGCTCCCCTGCACGGCTTCGCCGACGAGGAGGACTACTACGCCCGCTCCAGCTGCCTCGGCTACCTGCCGGGCATCCGGGTCCCCACGCTCCTCCTGAGCGCGGCGGACGACCCCATCGTCCCGGCCTCCACCTTCCCGGACGAGGCGGTCCAAGGCTCTCCCTGGCTCACGGGCGAGCTCCTGCCGCGGGGCGGCCATGTGGGTTTCGTGTCGGGGCGCAGCCCGCGCTCGCCGGTCTACTGGGCGGAGGGGCGGGCGGCGGCTTTCCTGGCGGGGTGCGCGGGTGAAGGGGGCTAGGAGAGCGCTTCGCGGATGTGACCGTAGACCTTTCCGCTGAAGATCATCCGGGCGTGGCCCAGGTTCTCCACGGCGATGTTGGTGACGCCGGGGGCCTCCCAGCGGGCGTTCGCGTTGGGGATGATCATCTCGTCGAAATCGGAGGCGATCGCCCAGGCCTCCACCCCTGCCGGGAGGCCCGTCTCGTCCAGGGCGCGGAGGAGCTCGCCCCCCGGCCGCAGCTGCCGCCCTGGCCCGTACATCGAGAACCGCCAGAGCTCGCTCCCCCCGTGGGGGGTGCCCAGGGTCACGAGGCGCCGGATGCGGTGGTCCCCCTCGTACATCCGAATGCAGCAGCGGGCGACCAGGCCCCCCAGGCTGTGGGCCACAACGTCGAAGTCCTCGCAGCCGCGCTCCCGGCGGAGTCCCTCCAGGAAGCCGTGCAGCTGCCGGGCGAAGTCCTCGACCGTCCTCCCCGGGGGCCAATAAGTGAAGATGTGGGCGGTCCTGCCCTCCCAGCGCAGCCGCAGGGCCAGGGGCCACACGGTGAGGCCCCGCATCCCGAGCCCGTGCAGGAGCACCACAGGCCGGCCGGCCGGCGGGGCCGGAGGCCGCTGCCCTCTGGAGCCGGGCGCGAACCCGAAGCGGCCCAGGACGGCCCGGACCAGGAAGATAATGAGGTCCGCCCCGAGGAGGAGCAGCATGAGCGCGTAGCAGGCCATCTCGGCCAGGACGGATAGGAGCAGGCGGGGAGAGCACTCCCAGATGCTGCGCTCCTCCCCCCGGAGCCTGGCCTCATCGTGCCAACGGATGGAGTAGGTCATCACCTGGAACAGGATGAACAGCAATATGACGAGGTAGAGAATCGCCTCAAGCAGCCACATCGCCGCCGCCTCCCACAGATGGCGCGGACAGCCGCAAAGGGACGCCCAGGATAGCGGGGAAGCGGGGACCCGGGAAGGGCCGCCCCTCAGCCCAGGCGGCGGAAGCTCCGGGCCCGCGACTGCTCCGCGCGGGAGAAGGCGCAGGCGATGAGCCGGTCCAGCATGGCCGCGTAGGGGATGCCCGCCGCCTGGATCATCTTGGGATAGCCGCTGAGCGGGGTGAAGCCGGGCAGGGTGTTCACCTCGTTGATGTAGGTCTCGCCCGTCCGCTCGCGGAAGAAGCCGTCCACCCGTGCCAGGCCCGAGCAACCCAGGGCCAGGAAGGCCGTCCGCGCGTGGGCGCGGATGCGCTCCGCCACGCTCTCGTCCAGGGGGGCGGGGATGAGGATCTCGGTCAGGCCGGGGGTGTACTTGGCCCGGTAGTCGTACCAGCCCGTCTTGGGCCGGATCTCGGCCAGGGGGCTGGCCAGGATCTCCCCGGCCGCGGGGCCCTCCAGGATCGAGCACTCCACCTCGTGCCCCTGGGCGTCTTCTTCGACGAGCACCTTGACGTCGTAGCCCATGGCGTCCGCGATGGCCTTCTCCGCGCGGCCGCCGCTCTCCACCCGGTGGACGCCCACGCTGCTCCCCAGGGAGGCGGGCTTCACGAAGACGGGAAAGGTGAATCTCGACTCCACCTCCGAGAGGACACCCCTCCGGTCCGCTTCCCAGCGGCCCTTGGTGACCGTGAGGGTGGGGAGGACGGGGAGCCCCGCGGCCCGCAGGACGGCCTTGGTGATGCCCTTGTCCATCGAGACGGCCGAGGCGGTGCAGCCCGAGCCCACGAAGGGGATGTCGGCCAGCTCGAGGAGGCCTTGGAGGGTGCCGTCCTCCCCGAAGGTGCCGTGGATCATGGGGATGAAGGCGTCCACCCGGGCGGCTTCCCCGCCACCCTCCGCGAGCAGCAGGGCGGGCCGGCCCGGAGCGGGGGAGAGAATCACCTCCCGGCCCTCCTCCCCGGCCGCCTTGGGGGAAGGCAGGAGGAGCCAGCGGCCCTCCCGGCTCACGAGCAGGGGCACCACCTCGTAGCGCCCCTTGTCGAGCGCCTCCATCACCGAGCGGCCCGAGTCGAGGCTCACCTCGTGCTCGGCAGAGCGGCCGCCGAAGATCACGCAAATCCGCTTCCTGGGCTCGCCTGTCATGTCGCCGGCCGTTCCTTTGCGGGCGGGGGCGGGTCAGCGGATGAGCCGGGAGAGGGCCTTGAAGTCCTCGGTCCCGGCCACCCGCAGGAGGTCGAAGAGGGCCTGCTCGGTCGTGGTGGGCACCGCCCCGGCCCGCTCCAGGGCCGCGAGGCCCGTGCGCCAGTTCAGCTTGGAGCGGGAGCAGAGGGCGTCCGCCACGGCGTGGACGATGAAGCCGTGCTCGAGCAGGTCCAGGGCGGTCTGGTAGCAGCACACGTGGGTCTCGGCCCCCGTGAGGAGCACCTTGGTGCGGTCGAGGCCCCGGAGGCGCGCCATGAAGCCCTCGGCCCCGCAGCAGCTGAAGGCCATCTTGGCCAGGGGGGCCGTACCGGGAGGAAGGGCGGAGGCGACCTCGCCCACGGTCGCGCCCAGGCCCTTGGGGTATTGCTCGGTGACGACCACGGGGAAGGAGAGCCGCTTGGCGGCCGCGAGGAGAACCTGGATGCGGCCGATGGCCTGCCGCCGCACCTCCTCCGGCATGGCGGCCATGAGGCGCTCCTGAACATCCACCACGACGAGCACGCATTCCGCCGGCGTGAGGCGGAGGGCTTGGATGTCGCTCATCGGGCCTCCGGCACGGCGGGCGAAAGTGGGTAGGGGGTACCACAGCGCACGCGGGGGGTCAACGCCTTGATCGGCCCGGTGGGCTGCGATAGCATCCGCACCAGTTTGATCTCACGCCCTCCCTAGGGCGCCGCGCGCGCCGCTCGCATGAACCGGTGGAAAGAAGGGGGAAGCCATGGCCGCGAAGGCGAAGGTGGTCCTGACCGATTACGTCTGGGATTCGCTGGACGTGGAGAAGAAGACCCTGGAGGGCATCGCGGAGCTGGTGGCCCTCCAGACCAAGAAGGCCGACGAGTTCCTCGCCCAGGCGGCGGACTGCGACGCCCTGCTCAACACCTACGCCGGGCCCATCACCGCCGAGGCCATGGCCCGCATGCCCAAGTGCAAGATCATCGCCCGCTACGGCATCGGGGTGGACACCATCGACCTCGACGCCGCCACGAAGGCGGGTATCATCGTCACCAACAATCCCACCTACTGCATCGAGGAGGTGGCCGAGCACACCATGGCCCTCCTCGTCTCCTGCGCGCGGAAGATCCCGCTCTACGACCGGATCGTCCGGGCCGGGCGCTGGGAGGTGCCGCCCGGCAAGCCCATGTTCCGCCTCGCGGGGCGGACGCTGGGGCTCGTGGGCTTCGGGAACATCGCCCGCGAGGTGGCGGTGCGCGCCGCCGCCTTCGGGATGAAGGTCCTGTTCACCGATCCCTTCGTGAGCGCGGGCCAGTTCCCGGCCCCCGGCAAGAAGGTGGAACTGAACGGCCTGCTCCGGGAGGCGGACTTCGTCTCCGTCCATCCCCCCCTCATCCCCCAGACCCGCGGGATGATGAACGACGAGACGTTCGCCCTGATGAAGCCCACGGCCTTCATCGTCAACTGCTCCCGTGGGCCCATCATCAACACCGACGCCCTGGTGCGCGCGCTGGACGCGAAGAAGATCGCTGGCGCCGCCCTTGACACCACCGACCCCGAGCCCCTCCCCAATCCCCACCCCCTGCGGGGACGCGAGAACGTCGTCATCACCCCCCACGCCGCCTGGTACAGCGAGCAGGCCATGGTGGGCCTCCAGGCGGGGGCCCCGAACGAGGTGAGGCGGGTGCTCACGGGGGAGTGGCCGGTCAACGTCGTGAACAAGGCGGTCAAGGGCAAGAGCCGGGCGGGGCTCTAGGCGCCCGGCGGCGTTTCATCCCGGATTCATCATGTGTAGAGGAGAGCCCGATGAGCCAAGCCCCGAAGGTGAACGAGCGCACCGAGGTGCGGGACGGCATGAAGATCACCTGGCACCAGGGCATCCCGGTGGACGACGGCACCGTCCTCCGCGCGGACGTCTACCGTCCCGTACCGGACGGCAGGTACCCGGCGATCCTGACCTACGGGGTGTACGGGAAGGGGGTGGCCTACCAGGACGGGTACCCCCACCAGTGGAACAAGATGGCCGAGGACTACCCCGAGATCCTCCAGGGCTCGACCAACAAGTACCAGAACTGGGAGGTGACCGACCCGGAGCGCTGGATCCCGCACGGCTACGTCTGCGTGCGCGTGGACTCGCGCGGCGCCGGCTGGTCGCCCGGCTTCCTGGACGTGAACTGCCCTAGGGAGATCGACGACCTCTACCAGTGCATCGAGTGGGCGGGCACCCAGCCCTGGAGCAACGGCAAGGTCGGGATGCTCGGCATCTCCTACTACTCCCGGAACCAGTGGCGCGTCGCGGCCCAGAAGCCGCCCCACCTCGCGGCCATCATCCCCTGGGAGGGGGGGAACGACCCCTACCGCGACTCGGGCTACCACGGCGGCATCCTGAGCCAGTTCGCGGAGATGTGGTCCAAGGTCCAGGTGGCCCACGTTCAGCACGGGTACGGGGAGAGGGGGAAGCGGAACCCGAACACGGGCGAGCCGGCCGCCGGCCCGGTCACCCTCTCGGACGAGGAGCTGGCCAAGAACCGCGTCAACGCCTTCGAGGAGCTGAAGAAGCACCCCCTCGACGACGACTGGCACAAGTCGCGCCGGGCGGACTTCTCCAAGGTCGAGGTGCCGCTGCTCTCCTGCGCCAACTGGGGCGGGCAGGGCATCCACCCCCGGGGGAACTTCAACGGCTACCTCGAAGCGGCCTCCAAGCAGAAGTGGCTCGAGGCCCACGGCGACTCCCACTGGTCGCTCTTCTCGAGCAACTACGGCCTGGCCCTCCAGAAGAAGTTCTTCGACCATTTTCTCAAGGGCGTCGATAACGGCTGGGACAAGACCCCGCCCGTGACCCTCAACATCCGCCGCCCCGGCCCCAGGTTTGTCCTCCGGCACGAGAACGAGTGGCCCATCGCCCGGACCCAGTGGACTAAGTTCTACCTCAACCCGGAGAGGCTGAGCCTCGACACCAAGCCCCCCGCCCAGGCGCTGAAGGCGGAGTACGAAGCCCTGGGCGACGGCCTCACCTTCTGGCTCCCGGCAACGGAGAATGACACCGAGATCACCGGCCCCATGGCGGCCAAGGTCTTTCTCTCCTCCTCCACCCGGGACGCCGACCTTTTCCTGGTCGTCCGGGTGTTCGACCCACAGGGGAAGGAGCTGACCTTCATGGGCTCCACCGACCCCAACACCCCCATCGCCAACGGCTGGCTGCGGGCCTCCCACCGGGCGCTGGACCCGAAGCTCTCCAAGCCCTACCGGCCCTATCATCCCCATGACAAGGTTGAGCCGCTGAGGCCCGGCGAGGTCTACGAGTGCGACGTGGAGATCGTGAGCTCGTGCATCGTCGTGCCCAAGGGCTGGAAGCTGGCCCTCTCGGTCCGGAGCAAGGACTACGAGTACACCGGGGAGCTGAGCGAGTTCGCCAAGAAGTTCCACTACGGTACCCGGGGCACCGGCGGCATGACCCACAACGACCCCGACAACCGCCCCAAGGACGTCTTCGGCGGCAAGGTGACCCTCCACGCCGGGGGCGGCCGGGACGCCTACTTGATGCTGCCCATCATCCCGCCCAAGTAGGGCGGGGCGGGCCTGGCGAGAATCCCCGTCACGGGGCGCCGTGGGGAAATTGCCCCCCGGCGCCCCATCTGGTAGCATCGGCCTGGGGATTTTCCCTCAATTCGATTTTTTTCAAGCGGTTGCCGCCCGCCCGCCTCCGGGCGGGTCGCTGTCCGAGGCGCCGCGGCTGTTCCCTGGGGGCTCCCGCTGGGAGTCTCCCGCGCGGAAGGGATCGCGTCCATGCGCACCGCCGCCGGAGCGAAGCGGGCCGCCCGCCCGAGGGCCGCCGGCAAGACGCAACAGATGCGCGCCCTCCGGGAGCGGGTGGACAACCTCGCCCACCTCATGGAAGTGACCGCCCTCATCTCCTCCACCCTGGACCTGGACGAGGTCCTCCAGCGCGTCATGAAGCTGGCCAAGGAGATCATGGGGGCCGAGGCGGCCTCCGTCATGCTCTGGAACGAGGCGGAGCAGTGCCTCGAGTTCCAGACCTCGGTGGGAGACGTGGGGGTCGAGGAGCTGAAGACCATCCGCGTCCCGAAGGGCAAGGGCATCGCCGGCTCGGTGATGGAATCCAGCCAGCCCCTCCTCGTGGCCGACGTGAGGAAGGACGCCCGCTTCTTCGCGCAGGCGGATGAGAAGACGGGCTTCGTGACCCGCTCCATCCTGGCCGCGCCCCTCATCGTCCACGACAAGGTGATCGGCGTGGGCGAGGTCCTCAACCACATGGACGGGCGCCCCTTCACCGAGCTGGACCTGCAGCTCTTCTTCAGCTTCTGCCGACAGGTGGCGGTCGCCATCGAGAACGCCCGCCTGCACAAGGCGGAGGTGCGGCGCCACCTCCTCGACCAGCAGATGGAGATGGCCGCCTCCATACAGAAGAGCTTCCTCCCGGCCGCCCTGCCCGTGGACGGGGCCGGGCGGTTCGAGCTGGGGGCCTTCAGCCGCTCGGCCCAGGAGGTGGGCGGGGACCTCTACTGCGTGACGAGCCTTCCGGACGGGCGCCTGGGCGCCTGCGTGGGGGACGTGTCGGGAAAGGGCATCCCGGCGGCCCTCTACATGGCCCGGGTGGTGAGCGAGTTCCGCTTGTTCTGCTCCGGCGGGGCGCCCGCGGGCGAGGTGCTGGAGTCGCTCAACCAGAGCCTCAGCCAGGGGGGGATGCGCGGGATGTTCGTCACCTTCGCTTACGCCGTGCTGAATCCCGCCTCGGGCGCCCTCCAGGTGGCCAACGCGGGCCATCTGCCCCTGATCCTGGCGGAGAAAGGGGGGGGAGCGCGCTTCGTGGGCGGAGCCGCCGGGCCGCCGATTGGGATGCTGGGCAGGGCCAAGTTCCGGGAGGAAGCCCTCAACCTCTCGCCGGGGGACGCCGTGCTGATCTACTCGGACGGTATCCTCGAGGCGCGGGGAAAGGATCGGGAGCTCTTCGGCGAGGAGCGTCTCCTCGCGGCCGCCGCGGGCGCGCCGCGCGGCGCCTCGGGGCTTCTCTCCGGGGTGCACGAGGCGGTCGAGCGCTTCACCCGGGATGCCCCCCAGGCCGACGACATGACCATGGTTTCCCTTTCCTGGGGGGAGTGAGCGGGTGCGGCGCTTTCAGATCGAGGTGCCGTCCGACCCGGCCTTCCTGCGGATGGTCCGGACCGCGGTGGACACGCTCTGCGCCATGGGCGGGCTGGACGAGGATGGCCGGTGCATGATCGTGCTGGCCGTGGACGAGGCGTGCGCCAACATCATCCGCCACAGCTACGGCGGCGCGGCGGACAAGCCAATCATCTGCGAGGGGAAGCTTGAGGAGGGGGCCGTCGCCTTCACCCTGAGGGACTTCGGCAGGAAGGTGGACCCCGGCCGCATCCAGCCGCGCGACCTCGCCGACGTGCGGCCGGGCGGGCTGGGGGTTCACTTCATGCGGAAGGTGATGGACAGCGTGGAATTCGAGGACTGCGGCGCCGAGGGGACCTGCCTGACCATGCGCAAGCGGCTTCCAGCGGCCAGGAAGGGGTGAGGATGCAGATCGAGACGAAGGAGATGGGCAAGGCCACCCTGGTCCACGTGTCGGGCGAGGTGGACATGTCCAACTCGCCCAAGGTCCGCGACATCCTGCTCGGCCTCGCCAAGAAGAAGGCGCCCGCCATCCTGGTGGACCTCGGCGGGGTGACCTATATGGACAGCTCGGGCATCGCCACCCTGGTGGAGGGGCTCCAGGAGACGATGGGCTACGGGGGGAAGTTCCGCCTGGCCGCCTTGACGCCCAAGGTGAAGCAGGTGTTCGACCTGGCCCGGCTGACCGACGTCTTCGAGATCTTCGCCGACCTGGCGAGCGCGCAAGAGGGGCTCTAGGCCGTGCCTGGACGGGACGAGACCCTGGCCGCCCTGGGGCGGGCCGCCATCCACACCGTGGACGTGGTTCGCGACGTGTGGCTCCTCCTCAAGGACATCGCCTTCTGGCTCTTCATCGCCCCCTGGAAGCGCCAGCGGGCGGGCATCCGGTGGGAGAGCGTGATCGAGCAGGGGGTGCGGATCGGGTGGGACGCCATCCCCATCGTCGTCCTCATCAATCTCTTCGTGGGCATGATCTCGGCCCTCCAGAGCGCCTCCCTCCTGAAGCGCTTCGGGCAACTCCTCCTGGTGGCCAACGCCGTGGCTCTCTCGACGACGCGTGAGCTGGGGCCCCTCCTCACGGCGATCATCGTGGCCGGGCGGAGCGGTTCGGCCTTCACCGCCGAGATCGGGAGCATGAAGATGGCCGAGGAAGTGGACGCCCTCTCGACCATGGGCCTCCACCCGACCCGCTTCCTCATCGTCCCCCGGGTGCTGGCCATGGCCATCGCGGTCCCGCTGCTCACCCTGCTGGCGGACTTCATGGGCATCTTCGGCGGGTGGCTCGTCGCCGTCACGGTAGTGGACCTGGGCTCGTGGCAGTACCTCCGGCACACGGCCGACGCCATCGACATGGGCGACGTGATGCGGGGCCTCACCAAGAGTTGCGTCTTCGGCGGGATCATTGCCACCGTGGGCTGCTACCTGGGCGTGCACGTGGAGGGCGGGGCGGAGGGGGTAGGGCGGTCGACCACCAACTCCGTGGTGGTCTCGATCTTCCTGGTCATCTTCGCGAACCTGGTATTCACTACTTTCTTCTACGTGATCGAGTGAGGCGATGAACGAGACGGCCGCCGGGCGTCAGGGCGCTTCCGCCGGGGCCGCTCCCGCCGGGGAGCCGGTGATCGAGGTGCGCAACCTCGAGACGTATTTCGGGGACCGCCACATCCTCAAGGACGTGGGCTTCGACATCCTCAAGGGAGAGATATTCGTCATTCTCGGGGGGAGCGGGAGCGGGAAGTCCACCCTCCTGCGGCACATCATCGGGCTGCTCCGGCCCTCGAGCGGCTCCATCAAGATCTTCGGCCACGAGACGGTGGATTACGATGAGGAGGAGTGGGAGAGGCTGCGCCGCCGGATGGGGGTGCTCTTCCAGGGGGGCGCCTTGTTCAACTCCATGTCCGTGGGCGACAATGTGGCGCTGCCGCTGCGGGAGTTCACGGACCTGCCCGAGGCCAACATCGGCATCCAGGTGAGGATGAAGCTCGGGCTGGTGGACCTGGCGGGGTTCGAGCGTCTCCGGCCCGACCAGCTCTCGGGCGGCATGAAGAAGCGGGCCGGGCTGGCGCGGGCCATCGCCATGGACCCGCAGGTGCTCTTCTTCGACGAGCCCTCGGCGGGGCTCGACCCCATCGCGGGGGCGGGGCTGGACGAGCTCATCCTCCGGCTCCGCGCCACCTTCGGCATGACGATCGTGGTCGTCACCCACGAGATGGAGAGCGTCAAGAAGATCGCCGACCGGGTGCTGATGCTCTTCAAGGGGGAGGCGGTGGCCGTGGGCAGGCTGGAGGAAGTGATGCGCCAAACCCATCCCCGCGTGCAGCAGTTCTTCCACCGCCAGGCCGACGAGGAGAGGGTGGATCCGAAGCAGTATCTGGACTACTTGACGGCCGGTGGCAGAAGGGAGCTCTAGCGCATGCCCAGGAACAAGGCGCACGAGGTCAAGGTCGGGGTGTTCGTGGCCGCGGGCCTCGCCATACTGGCCCTTTTCATCCTCGTCCTCACCGGCATCGCCGTGACGGGCGGGGAGGACGAGTACCGCGTGCGGTTCCGCAACGTGGCCGGCCTGGAGAACGGGAGCCTCGTGGCCTTGGGGGGCCTGAAGGTGGGCCGGGTCGAGGGCGTGGGGATCGCCAAGGCGGACGCCTCCATGATGGAAGCGTCGATTCGGGTGAAGCGCGGGACCCCCATCCGCCAGGACAGCAAGGCCGAGGTGACCTCGGTGGGCATCACCGGCTCAATGTACCTCTCCTTCACCCTCGGCACCCCCAAGGCGCCCCTGCTGAAACCCGGGGTGGTCATCCGCGGGATCGAGGCGGCCAGCTTCCAGGAGGTGATCAACGAGGCCCGCGGGGCGGCGGAGAAGGTCAACAAGATCCTGGGGGGGTTAGGCGAGACGGTGGAGTCCGTCGCGAACGACGCGAAGGGGCTGATGAACGATGTCCGGAGCCAGGCCGGCAAGGTCATCGCCACCACCGACCGGGTGCTCGCCCGGGCCGAGAGCATCCTCAGCGCGCGCAACGAGCAGAACATCAACCGCTTCCTGGAAGCGGTGGCGCGGGTTTCGGATCGCTTGGAGAAGAACATCGAGCCGATGGTCACGGAGGTCAATCAGACACTGCGCCGGGCCCGGGAGTCCCTCCGCGAGGTGGACCGCACGGCCCAGGCCTACTCCGGCCTGGCGGGGCAGGCTTCCACCCTGGTCTCCGACCTCCAGAAGCGCATCGAGCCCCTCGACCGCCTCCTCCAGAAGGAAGTGAGCGAGACGGGCGAGGCCCTCCGGGGCGAAATCCGCGGGGTGGGGAACCAGGCCCGCCAGACCCTGCGGGAAGGGGGCAAGGACTTCGGGTCCGCCCTCGGGGCGATCGAGGGGGTGTCGAAGAAGGTCCTGGAGTTCTTCGAGACCAACCGACGGGAGCTGCGGACCATCGTCGTCAACTTCAGCGAAGTATCCGAGCGGGTGAACAAAGTGCTGACCGAGGTCGCGGGCGGCAAGGAGGGCACCCGCCTCTCCGGAGCGGCCGAGGAACTGCGCCTGGCCCTCCAGCGCGCCCGCTCCCTGATGAGCCGGCTCGACGAGACCGTCGCCAGCCACCGGGAGGACATCGAGCTCCTCATCACCGATTTGCGCGAAACGGCCAGCAACCTGAGCGAATTGACCACCACCTTGCGCGAGCGGCCCTCCCAGGTCATCTTCAAGCCGCCCGCGGCTCCCCGGGAGTTCCGCGAGTGATGACGACCCCGGCTGCAAGACGGACCGTGCCCGCTCCGCCCCTCGGGCGCCTGGCCCGGGCGGCCGCCTGCCTGACGGCCCTCCTGGCGGGCGGGTGCGGGGTGGGCGGGGGCCAGATCCCCGACACCCGCTTCTTCGTGATCGACTACCTCGTGCCCGCCGCCCCCCAAGCGGGGCAGGCGCTCCCCGTGACGGTGGGGGTGGAGAGCTTCCGCTCCGACGCCGTCTACCGCACCGACCGGATGGTGTACCGCAAGGTGCCCTACCGGGTGGACTTCTACCCCTATGAGCGGTGGGGAGCGCGGCCGGACGAGTTCGTGACCGACCGCCTCCTGGACCATCTCGAAGCCTCCCGCCGCTTCAAGGAAGTCGTAAGGGCCTCGGGCGGGGCCGCCTCCGACTACCTCGTCCGGGGGCGGGTGAAGCGCTTCGAGGAGGTGGGTTCGCCCAACGGGAAGTTCTCCGCCCTGGCCCAGGTCGAGATTTTCCTCGTCGAGCGGCGCTCGGGGAAGGTGCTTCTCCAGCGGCAGCTCTCGCACTCGGCCGAGGCCAAGTCCCAGCCGCCCCAGGGGTTCGTGGAGGCCATGGCCGAGAGCCTGAAGAACCTCCTGTCCGAGGCGGCCGGGCAGATCGCCGAGGCCATCGCCCGCCACAACGGGGGCGCGCGGCCTTGACAGGCCCCCTGGGTGGCCGTAAGAACAGAAAGCACAAGGGGCCGTTGCAGCCAGGGCCGTCGATCCTGGCCTGACCTTCTCCCGTCCGCCGCCCGCGGAGGGGCGGGGGATGGCCGCCAGGAGAGAGCGCCCTCCGGGATGCGGTTCTCCGGGCGCGGGGGCGGCGGGCCGCCCTCCGGCCGGACGTGATCATTTTGAGGAGAGCATGAGTCCCACGAGATTGAAGGCCCCGAACGTCAAGCTGCCCGCGGAGTACGAGGCCGAAACCCAGCGGCAGCCCCAGGGGATGGACCGCCGGCGCTTCCTCAACTACACCGGCTGGCTCGGGATCCTGGGGAGCCTCGCCGTCAGCCTGCTGGGCTTCCTGCGGTTCCTCTTCCCCCGGGTGCTCTTCGAGCCTCCCACGCAGTTCAAGGCGGGCCTCCCGGCGGATTACGCGGTGGGGGCCGTGGACACGCGCTTCGTGGCCTCCCAGCGGGTGTGGATCATACGGGAGGAGAACGGTTTCTACGCTCTCTCCGCCATCTGCACCCACCTGGGCTGCACCCCCGCCTGGCTCGCCACCGAGAACAAGTTCAAGTGCCCCTGCCACGGCAGCGGGTTCCGGCGCACCGGCGTCAACTTCGAGGGCCCCGCGCCGCGGCCCCTCGAGCGGGTGAGAATCGCGCTGGCCGATGACGGCCAGCTGCTGATCGACAAGGGCAAATCCTTCCGCCAGGAGAAGGGGGAGTGGTCCAGCTCGGACGCCTTCCTCAACATCTGAGCCGCTTTGGCCTGACGCCTTGATTCGGGGGCGAGCCCCGGACGACGGAGGATTCGGATGCCGAGCCTCAAGGAGCGCTTCAGCCTGGAGCAGATGAAGCGCAACATCTTGGATTCGCAAGTGTGGCGATCCATGTTCCGCCACGGCTACGAGGACACCCCGCGCAACCGGGTCCTCATGGTGGTGGACAACCTCTGGCTCCATCTGCACCCGACCAAGATCCGCCGCCACGCCATCCGGATCCGCTTCACCTGGTGCATGGGCGGCATCACCTTCCTGCTGTTCCTTTATCTGACGGTGACGGGCGTCATCCTCATGTTCTACTACAGGCCGGTGGGCGAGTACGCCTACGCCGACATGAAGTACCTCGAGTTCGACGCTCCCTTCGGCATGTTCATGCGGAACATGCACCGCTGGGCTGCCCACGCCATGGTCATCGCCGTCTGGCTGCACATGATGCGGGTGTTCATGACGGGCTCCTACAAGCCCCCGCGGGAGTTCAACTGGGTGATCGGCGTGATGCTGCTCACCTTGACCCTGCTGCTCAGCTTCACGGGCTACCTCCTCCCCTGGGACCAGCTCTCCATCTGGGCGGTCACGGTGGGGACCAACATGGCCCGGGCAACGCCCCTGCTCGGCCACGAGGGGCCCTTCGCCGAGATGGTGGGGGTGACGCCCCGCTTCGACGCCCGCTCCGCCCTGCTGGGGGGCACCATCGTCGGTCCGCCCACGCTGCTGCGGTTCTACGTGCTCCACTGCATCGTGATCCCCTTGATCGCCTCGGTCCTGATGATGGTGCACTTCTGGCGCATCCGGAAGGACGGGGGTATTTCGGGGCCGCTCTAGGCCCCGGGGACCGTCTCGGGAGAGTGAAGAAGTGGCGAGAGAAGACAAGATCGTCGGCACCTCCGAGGATCTCCCCCGCACCAGCTGGGAGCGGGTGAACGACAAGGTCCACGTCTGGCCCTACCTGACGCGCCTGGAGTTCATGTGCGCGATCATCGTGACGATCATGCTCACGGCGTGGTCCATCCTGGTGGACGCGCCGCTGGAGGAGCCCGCCAACCCCTCGGCGACGCCGAACCCCTCGAAGGCGCCCTGGTACTTCCTGGGTCTCCAGGAGATGCTGGTCTACTTCGACCCGTGGATGGCGGGCGTGGTGCTCCCCACTTTCATCATCATCGGGCTGATGGCCATCCCCTTCATCGACGTGAACCCCAAGGGGAACGGTTACTACACCTTCGGCGAGCGGCGCTTCGCCATCCTCACCTTCCAGTTCGGCTTCCTGGTTCTCTGGGTCTGGCTCGTCATCCAGGGCACCTTCCTGCGGGGCCCGGGCTGGAACTTCTTCATGCCCTGGGAGGAGTGGGACCCCCACAAGGTGGTCGCCCTGACGAACGTGGACCTGCCCTACCTGCTGGGCTTCCGGGGCTACTGGGCCCAGGCGGCCGTGGGGGCGGCGTGCATCCTGGCGTGGTACGCCGCTATCCCGGCCTGGTACGTCTGGAAGCGCAAGGCGCTGGTGAACGTGGGGGTCGTCCGCTTCGCCATCAAGAGCTTCCTCTTCGTGACGATGATGGGGCTCGTGGCCAAGATGGTGCTGCGGATCTTCCTCAACGTGAAGTACATCCTTGTCACGCCCTGGCTCAACATCTAGGGGTTTCGAGGTGGCGGCATGACCCAGGAAGGGAGGCAGCGGAAGCACCTGTGGTGGGATGCGTGCGGCCTGCGCCTCGCGGCGCTGGCCCTGGCGGCCGCCACAGCCCTCTACCTGTGGCGGGCGTGAGCGGAAGCGCGTCCTAGGCCGGGAACCGGAAAGCCGACGGATCGCCTCCCCCGGGGAGGCGGTTTTTTTTCGCCGGGAGGGAGGGGGCTAGGCGGCGGGCCAGAGGATGCCGTGTTCCTTGAGGATCTCCCGCAAGCGGGAGACGTTGATGAGCTCCATCGGGGCCCCCTCGGCGTACTTCTGGACCTCCTCGGTAAAGTAGCCCGTGGTGATGAGGATGCCCTTGAGCGCCCGCTCGGCCCGGACCGTGTCCGAGAGGCCGATGACCCGGATGGAGGTGACGAAGTCTCCCTCCGGGACAAGGATGCCGTGCACGATGTAGTCCCCCCCGATCACGGGGGCCGGGTTGTGGGCGAGGATGTCGATCTCCTCCTCGTTCACCCAGCGGGTCTCGACGATCCGCATCCCCATGTTTTCGAGCAGCTCGTGGAGCATGTGCTCGAAGGAGCGGGCGGGCATCCGCCGGAGGATCTGGATCTCGCGGTCGTCCCGCGTCCGCTCGGCGTCGGCCTCAAGGGCGATGTTGGAGCTGGTGCGGCGGACGAAGAGGATGACGATGAAGCCCATGATCAGGGCGAAGGCGATCAGCTCGAGCATGGGGTTCCCCAGGGGAGGGCAGGGGGGCGCGGCTTTCGGGAGCGCCCGCTCAGCGGATCATCTCGTCGTAGACGCCATCCTTCTTGCCCTGCTTGATCAGCCGGTCGTGCCGGATGCCCTGGGAGATGGCCCACCACACGCAGAACCCCACCAGGGGAATCATGATAGCGATGGGGATGTTGTCGGGCTTGGTCAAAATCTCGAGAAAGTGTTCCATGCGCTCCTCGTCTCATGGGGTCGCGGGCGCGGGCCGCGCGAGGGCCCGGCAGGGGCATTCTGGGGCAAAAACGCGGCCCGGGCAACTGTTTCCGGGCCCCGGCTTGACAAATCGGACCGAACCCCCTAGAAGTGATTGACGCAAGGAAGAGAGCCTCTTTTCCGCCGGGGGCTCCGATGTGTTGACCGGATGCGAGGCGTTCCGACATGCCCCACTTCATCTTTGACGCCTGCATCGGGTGCGGGGTCTGCGAGCCCGTTTGCCCCACCGACGCCATCTCGGGCGTGCTGCGCGACATCTACGAGATCGACCCCACCCTGTGCATCGACTGCGGGGTCTGCGGCAAGTACTGCCCGGCCCTGGCCATCCAGGATGGCGAGGGCAGCGTCATCCAGAGCATCAAACACAAGGAAATGCCCAAGGCCTACGTCCTCGAGGAGAACTGCACCGGCTGCGTCTGGTGCGTGGACGTCTGCCCCTTCGACTGCATCCGCATGGCCCCCTCGGCCGTCGAGCGCGACCACTCCATGGTCGCCGTGGTGGACCAGAGCACCTGCGTGGGCTGCCGGCTGTGCGAGGAGATCTGCAACAAAGGAGCCATCCTCGTCCCCCGGCACGGCGACGAGGCCGAGTACATGACGCCCGCCATGCACCAGTTCGTCCAAGCTCCCCTGCGGGCCTACTGAGGCCCCGCCCGCAACTCCCGCGTTTCCCCGGCGGCCTCCCCCGGATGGGGGGAGGTTTTTTCCTAGAAATCAAAGGTTTGTGCGGCCTTCCTTGACGGCGTTTCGCCCCTCGGATAGCGTTTAGGGAGCGCTTCCCCCGCCTGGGGGAGGCCTGGGGAAGGGGACCGTTGCCGGGGATTTCCGTCCGAATCCTCCGTGATGTGCCCCCTTTTCTTGCGGCCGCGCGGCCACCGGGAGCCTCCCGGGCCTGCGAATGAGGGGGTCTTCGGATGCCTCCCGTCCTGACCGGGCGCCCTCCCGCCCGCATCATGGATATCGTGGACCTGGTGGAGGAGTACGCCCCCGGCGGCACCGACCTTCTCATGCGGGCCTACATCTTCACGGCCAAGGTCCACCGCGGCCAGTCCCGCATCTCGGGCGAGCCCTACATCTCCCACCCCCTCGAGGTCGGCCGCATCCTGGCCGAGATGCGCCAGGACCCCGAGACGGTCGCGGCCGGCCTCCTCCACGATACCGTCGAGGACACCTCCGCCTCCCTGGAGGAAATCCAGACCCTCTTCGGCGAGCACGTGGCCTCCCTGGTCAACGGCGTGACCAAGCTCGCCCGCATCGACCTCCCCAACACCCAGGCCCTGGAGGCCGAGAACTACCGCAAGATGCTCATCGCGATGGCGCACGACATCCGCGTCATCCTCATCAAGCTGGCCGACCGCCTCCACAACGCCCTCACGCTCGAGTACCTGCCCCCCAAGCGGCGGGAGCGGATCGCCCAGGAAACCGCCGAGATCTACGCCCCCCTCGCCAACCGGCTGGGCATCGGCTGGCTCAAGGGCGCCCTCGAGGACATCGCCTTCAAGCACCTCCACCCCCAGGAGTACAACGAGATCGACGAGAAGCTGCGCGAGGGGATGGCGGAGCGCGAGGCCTATCTCATGGAGATCAAGCAGACGGTCGAGGAATCGCTGGCGAAAGCCGGTATCCAGGCCGCGGTGACGGCCCGCTTCAAGCTCCACTCCAGCATCCACCGTAAGATGCAGACCCAGAACCTCGACTTCCACCAGGTCTACGACATCAGCGGCCTGCGGATCATCGTGGGCGAGATCCGTGACTGCTACGCCGTCCTGGGCATCCTCCACTCCCTGTGGCGCCCCATCCCCGGCCGCTTCAAGGACTACGTCGCCCTTCCCAAGGCGAACCTCTACCAGTCCCTCCACACCACCCTCATGGCCACCCAGGGGCAGCGGGTCGAGTTCCAGATCCGCACCAAGGAGATGCACCGCGTGGCCGAGGAGGGCATCGCCGCCCACTGGCGCTACAAGGAGGGGGAGAGAGTGGACTCCGGCGTGGCGGACAAGTTCGAGTGGCTTCGCCGGATCATGGAGAGCCTCCAGGAGGAGACCGACCCCCGCAACCTCGTGGACTCCTTCAAGCTCAACCTCTTCCAGGACGAGGTCTTCGTCTTCACCCCCCGCGGCGAGGTGCGGAACTTCCCGCGCGGGGCCACCCCGGTGGACTTCGCCTACTCGATCCACACCGAGGTCGGGCACCACTGCGTGGGAGCCAAGATCAACGGGCGGATCGCCCCCCTCAGCACCCGCCTCGAGAACGGCGACATCGTCGAGATCCTCACCAACCCCCACCGCACCCCCACCCAGGACTGGCTCAAGTTCGTGGTCTCGGCCCGGGCCAAGCAGAAGATCCGGGCCTGGATCCGCCAGGCCCAGCGCGACCGGTCCATCACCCTGGGGCGGGAGCTCCTCGAGCACGAGCTCGCCCGCTTCGGGGTGAAGCCGGCCGAGTACTTGACGCCCGGGAGCCTCACGGAG
The DNA here is from genome assembly GCA_001790955.1 of Candidatus Tectomicrobia bacterium RIFCSPLOWO2_12_FULL_69_37. Classification (GTDB taxonomy): domain Bacteria; phylum UBA8248; class UBA8248; order UBA8248; family UBA8248; genus 2-12-FULL-69-37. Next base: position 4,998 of record MGDP01000202.1, on the reverse strand, counting down.
GCGGCGCGCGGCCTCGGCATCCAGAGCGAGGAGGACCTCTTCGCCATGGTGGGTTTCGGGCGGCTCTCCGCCCGGCAGGTGGCCGGGAAGGTCCTCCCCGAGGAGCTCCTCCGCCAGACCGAGAAGCGCGAGAAGTCCCGCTTCCGCCGCCTCATGGCCCGGATGAGCGGCAAGGCCAAGCCGGGCATCAAGGTAAAGGGGCAGGACGACATCCTCATCCGCTTCGCCAAGTGCTGCGACCCCATCCCCGGGGAGCCGATCGTGGGCTTCATCACGCGCGGCCGGGGGGTGACCGTCCACGCCGAGAGCTGCGCCAACGTGCGCCCGATCATGTCGGAGGAGGAGCGGCTGGTCGAGGTTTCCTGGGGGGACGTCAAGAAAGAGGATCTCTACGTGGTCACCCTCGCCGTGGACGCCGTGGACCGCCCGGGCGTCCTGGCGGGCCTGAGCTCGGCGATCGCCTCCTGCCAGTCCAACATCGTGCGCATAACGGCCGAGTCGGCCCGCGCCCGCGCGGGCATCCACCTGGACGTCCAGGTCCGCGACCTGGAGCACCTCAAGGAGGTCATGAAGAAGGTCCGCGACGTGAAGGGCATCCTCTCGGTCGTCCGCACGGGCCCGCGGATGCCGCGCGAGGGGGTGCGGGAGCACAGCGAAGGGGAGTGAGCGCTTTCACGCCGCCCGCCCCGGGAGTGTGCGCGGCGGGGCGGTTGGCGTATGATAGCGGCCTAGATTGCGCGATGAGGCCTGCCTGGGCGTGAGGCCGCGCCGCCTGCGTTCGGGGCTGGCGGGGTGGATTTCCAAGGCCGGGGGAGGGGTGCTCCGCTCCGGGCACCGCCTGTGGAGCGGCACGGGGGCGTATGCTCGACATACTTCGTCACCGCTTGCTCTTCCCCATTGTCCTCCTGTCCCTCGTCCTCTCCATGGGCGTCGCGGGCTACATGATCGTCGAGAAGTGGAAGTTCCTCGACGCCCTGTTCATGACGGTGATCTCGCTCACCACGGTGGGATACGGAGAAACGAACCCCCTCACGACGAAGGGGCGGCTTTTCACGATGTTCCTCCTGATCAGCGGGATGGGCGTCCTCGCTTACGGGATCGGGACCGTGACCGCCTTCTTCGTCGAGGGGCACCTTTCGGACCTCCTGAGGGGCCGGCAAATGCAAAAGCGGATCCAGCGGCTGCGGGGCCACATCATTCTCTGCGGGTACGAGGGAGAGGGGCACTACGTCCTGGATGAGCTCGTCAAGACGAAGACCCCCCACGTCGTGATCGCGAAGAACTTGGCCCGCCTCAAGGAGCTCTTCCCCAGCGAAGCCCTCTACATCGAGGGAGACTCCACCAAGGAGCACGTCCTGGCGCTGGGCAACATCGAGCACGCCAAGTGCCTCATTAGCGCCATGCCGACGGACCACGAGAACCTCCTGGTGGTGCTCTCGGCCCGGGGGATGGTCCCCGGCATCCGCATCATTTGCTGCGTCTACGACCGGGAGAACCTCCACAAGTTCCAGCGCGTGGGAGCGAACGCGACCGTCATGGGCACCTTCATCGGGGGCCTGCGCATGGCCTCCGAGGCCATCCGGCCCACGGTGGTCTCTTTCCTGGACCAGATGTTGCGCCAACTCGACAAGACCATCCGGATCGAGGAGGTCATCGTCCCCGAGGAGAACTGCCCCTGGGCCGGGAAGGCGCTGCGCGAGATCGCGTTCCCCGAGCGCACCGGCCTCGTCATCATCGCCATCAAGTCCGCCCGCACCATGCGCTACGTCTACAACCCCCGGGGGGACTACGTGGTAGAGGGGGGCGACGTCATGATCGTGATCGGGGAGACCTCCCAGACCCTGGAGATGAAGCGCATGCTGGGCTACGACATCCCCCGGGACGGCGAGGAGGAGTCCGAGGAGAAGACCCCGGCCGCGCCGGGTGAACGGGCCTAGCGGGGTGGGCCGGGCGCTCTCCCTCCGCCATCCCTGGTCCCTCAGCCCCGCCGAGGCGGCGGCCCTCCAGCGGGCGCTCCGGCGCCGTCTCTCCCTGCGGCCCATGCGCCACCCCCCCCGCACCATCGCCGGCGCCGACATCTCCGTGCCGCGCTTCGGACGCCGGGCGGTGGCGGCGGTGGTCGTCCTCTCCTTTCCCGATCTCGAAGTGGTGGAGGAGTCCCTGGTGGCCGGGGAACTCCGCTTCCCCTACATCCCCGGCTTCCTCTCCTTCCGGGAGGGCCCCCTCCTGGAGGAGGCCCTCCTGGGTCTCGCGCGCAAGCCCGGCCTCGTCCTCTTCGACGGCCAGGGGATCGCCCATCCGCGGGGTCTCGGCATCGCCTCCCACCTGGGTCTCAGGCTCGGCCTCCGAGCCGCCGGGTGCGCCAAGAGCCGGCTTTGGGGGGAGGAGACGGAGCCCCCAAGGGCGCGGGGAGGCTGGACTCCCCTCTGGGCCCCCGGCGGGGAGGTGGTGGGCGCCGCCCTGCGCACGCGGGCGGGGGTGAAGCCCGTCTACGTCTCCCCGGGCCACGGCATCGATCTGGAGGGGGCGATCGCGTGGACCTTGGCGGCCGCGCCGCGCTTCCGCGTGCCGGAACCCATCCGGGCCGCCCATGCGCGGGCGAACGAGGAGCGGAGGCGGCTCGGCATTCATTGATGATGGGAAGCGCAAGCCGAAGCTGAAACGAAGAGGCCGCCCCCCCGCCGCGGGAGGCGGCCTCTCTTCTTTTCGCGGGCGCGGGCGCTAGCCGCGGGGCCGGGCGGGAGGAGTCTGGGCCCGGGGCGCGGGGGCCTTGGCGGGGGGCGCGAACTTCTCCTCCAGCATCAGGTAGTCCCGCAGGACCTCGATCTGCTTGTAAGCGTCCCCGCCCAGGACCTCCGGATCGATCGGGTCGCCGTGATTCTCGATCTCGGCCTTGCCGATGGTGCGCCCCAGGTCGCCCAGGCCGGTCAGGGTGACCTTCCGGCCCTCCACTTTCTTGACCTTGGCCACGTGGGTCCGGCCGCCGATGATCAGGCCGACGATCTGGTTCTCCTGCAACTCGGGGTCGGCGGCCGCATCGAGGGCGTAGGTCCACAGCTCGCCCTCCCTCTCGCCCCGGGCGCCCTTGAGGACGGGCACCTTGAGGCCCGCGTTCGGGAAGAAGGTGGGCATCTTGGTGCCGGGCTGGAGCCGGTTGGGGTTCCGGATCCAGTCCAGGACCCAGTCGGGGCGCAGGCGCTCCTTGGCGAAGCGGAGGTTCGGCGCCGTCGGGGGCTCCTGGCCCTGCGGGGGCGGAAACTCCCCGTGGCAGGAGAGGCACTCGGCCTTCTGGAAGAGGTCCTTGCCGGCCACCGCCGCGGCGGGAGGCACCGCCGCCCGGTCGAAGTGGACGTAGGGCCGCAGCTTGTCGTCCAGGGCGGCGAAGTAGTCCACGAGGGCCGCGGCGTCCTCCTCGGGCATCTGGAAGCTCGGCATCCGCACCTTGAGCCAGGGCCGGAGGATGACCACGTTGCGCAGGAACTTGAAGAACCAGTCGGGCTGGACCTTCGCGCCCTCGCCGTTCAGCAGGGGGGGGCCCTGGGCCGGGTCCGGATAGCGGCGCAGGAGGTCACCGCCCCAGTTCTCGACCACGTGGCAGCCGACGCAGTTGTACTTCTCGATCATCCTGCGCCCGGCCTCGATCCGCCTCTGCCGGTCGTCCATCTTCGCCAGGGCGGAGGGCGGGGCGGAATGGGGGATCATGGAGCGCAGGAGGGTGCGGATGGCGGTGGCCTCCGGGTCCGAGAGGTCGAAGTTGGGCATGAGCAGCTCTTCGCGCTCGGTCTGGTAGATCTTGGGGTTCTTGATCTTCGCGAAGGTCCAGGCTTCCCAGGTCTTGGGGATGTCCACCACGTTGCCGAAGGAGAGCTCGAATTTCTTCTTCGTGGCGAAGGCGGAGAGGTCCGGGCCGATCTTGGAGAGGTTCTCCGTGCCCGGGATGGCGTGGCAGCCGAAGCAGCCCCGCTTCGCCACGAGCTTCTTGCCTCGCTCGTAGGCGGCCTGGCCGCCCAGCTTCGCGGAGGCCGCCTTGGGGTCGGCCGGGGCGAGGCTCAGCAGATGGGCGGCGATGGCCTTGGCCTCCGCGTCCGAGAGCCGCAGGCTCGGCATGGAGGTCTCGTGCCAGTAGGCTTTGGGATTCTTCAGCCAGCGGATGAGCCAGTCGGGCTGGACCTTCTGGGCGACCTTGCCCAGGGAGGGCCCGAAGTCGCGGTTGCGGTAGACGAGGGGCCGGCCGTCCACCCCCTTGACGGGCTCACCCAGCTTGAGATCGGCCTCGTTCCGGATGTGGCAGCCCAGGCAGCCGGCGGACTCGAAGAGTTCCTTCCCCTGCTGGATGAGGGCGGGGTCGTTCAGCCCCTCCGGCTTCTCGGCGGGGGCCTTCCGCTGGCCCGCCCCCCAGATGAAGGTGGCGAGGTCGAGGGCCTCCTGATCGCCGATGCTGAAGAAGGGCATCTTGGTCCGGGGGTTGTAGTCGCGCGGCCGCTTGATCCAGGACACGAGCCAGCCGGGCTGGACCTTCTCCTGGATGCGGGTAAGGTCGGGGCCCGCCTTGCGCAGGTCCTGGGTGGCGGGGATGTTGTGGCAGCCGAAGCAGCCCAGCTCGCGGACGAGCGAGATGCCGCGGGAGAGGTGGGGCGCCCCGGGGATGTTGAACACCTGGGCGTGGCAGGCGCGGCACTTGGTCTGGGTCTCGGGGCCCTTGAGGAGGGGGTCCTCCCAGAACTCGACGTAGCCGTGCGCCTTGCCGACGCTGGTGATGGCCGTCCCCTGGCCGCCGTGGCAGGAGGTGCAGCCCACCGCCGCGGGATCGTGCTTGTTCAGGTAGAGGCCGGCCTGCGGGTGGCTGCGGAAGGGCTGGGGGGCCTTCTCGAAGCCGGCTCGGTCGATGGCCAGGTGGCAGGTCTGGCAGCGGTCCACCCGCATGGTGGGCTCGTTGAAGTTGTTCCGGTCGTACTCGCGGAAGACCGCCTGGCGGACGTCGTAGGTGCGGGCGCGGAT
>MGDP01000201.1:14883-15058 GCA_001790955.1 Candidatus Tectomicrobia bacterium RIFCSPLOWO2_12_FULL_69_37 | reverse complement strand
GTTCCCCTCCTCGTCGGTGGGAAGGACGGCGCGCTCCAGCCGCACCGCGCGCATGAGCTCCCCGGCGGGGCGCAGGAGCACCTCGGCCCGGGCGCGGATCGGCGCCGCGCCGCTCTCGGGCCTGAGCCCGGCCTCGAAGGGCAGCGCGCCCCCGGCCTGGGCGGGGAGGCGGAGC
>MGDP01000201.1:14357-14643 GCA_001790955.1 Candidatus Tectomicrobia bacterium RIFCSPLOWO2_12_FULL_69_37 | reverse complement strand
GTCCCCTCCACCCAGGGGCCTCTCCGGACGAGGAGCCGCACGCGGTAGGGTTCGCCCGGCTGCCAGGGGAACTCGACGCGGAACTCGCGCCCCAGGCGCCCGGCGAGTCCCCGGCGCAGCAGCATCTGCCCCTCCGTCGAGAGGACCTGGACTTCCTCCGCGAAGATCATCCGGGAGAGGGAGAGGCGGATGCGGTCCGCCTCGAAGGAGAGGCCGGCGAGCCGGGCGGGCTCCTCCCCGCCCCCGCACCCGGCGAGTGTCAGCAGCAGGAACCCCAGCGCGGCGC
>MGDP01000201.1:0-14335 GCA_001790955.1 Candidatus Tectomicrobia bacterium RIFCSPLOWO2_12_FULL_69_37 | reverse complement strand
GCAGCAGGAACCCCAGCGCGGCGCGTCTTAGAGAGGCTCCCATCCCGTTCCCTTGTGGCCGAAGTCGAAGCGGTCCGGGTGGAAGATCTCGGCCAGGATCTCCAGCGACTCGGCCATCCGCGGCCCCGGGCGGTTGAAGTACTGGTTCCCGTCGGCGAGGGCCACCCGCCCCTCGCGCGCCGCCCGGAGCCTCGGCCAGCCGGGGCGGGAGAGGAGGGCGCGCATCTCGGCCCGCGTCTTCGGGAGGCCGTAGCCGCAGGGGAGGACGACGATGATCTCCGGGTCCCGGCGGGCGAGGCCGCTCCACTCCATCCAGGGGGAGTGGGCGCCCGCCTCCCCGAAGAGGTTCTCCCCGCCCGCCATCCCGACCAGCTCGGGCATCCAGTTCCCCGCCGCCATGAGGGGGTCGATCCACTCGATGCAGGCGACGGTGGGCCGCCGCAGGCCGCGCGCCTGGTCCGCCACGGCCGCCATGCGGGCCTGGAGCCGGGCCACCAGGCTCTCCCCGCGCTCCGGCTCCTCCAGGGCCCGGGCGACGCGGGCGATGTCCGCCCAGACGTCGGCCAGGGAGTTCGGCTCGAGGGAGACGATGCGGGCGGGGGCGCCCGTCCACCGGCCCACCGCCCGCTCCACGTCCTTGAGGCTCACCGCGCAGACCTCGCACTGGGACTGGGTGACGATGACGTCGGGCGCGAGGGCGCGGAGCCTCTCCTCGTCCACGCGGTAGACGGAGAGGGCGTCCCGCAGGGCCTCCTTCACCCGGGCGTCCACCTCGGCGCTCGTGCCCTGCGGGTCGAAGCGGGGCCCGGTGCAGACGGGGAGCCCCCGCACCCACTCCGGGTGGTCGCACTCGTGGGAGCGCCCGACCAGCCGGCCGCCGAAGCCCAGGGCGCAGACGATCTCAGTCGCGCTGGCGATGAGGGAGACGATCCGCTGCTCCTTCGCCATGCCGTGTCTCCTCCCGCTCCTCAGAAGCGGAGGCGCAGGCCCGCCATCCAGTTGATGCCCGGCGCGTTGAAGCCGAACACCTCGTCGTAGTCCTTGTCGGCCAGGTTGTTCACCTTGAGCTCCAGCGTCAGGCGCTGGACACCGGGGAGCGCCCGGACCGCGGGCTTCCGATCCTTGATCAGATCATAGGCCAGGGCCAGGTCGGCGCGCATGTAGCTCGGGTTGTGGACCCGGGGGAAGGTGAAGCTCCCCGCGAGCAGGGGGGTGAAGTCCCGGTCCGGGCGCTGGCCCACCTCGCGGAGGCTGAGGGTGGCGCGGAAGCGGTCCGGGTGGTAGCTCAGCGAGCCGCTCCACCACCAGTGGGGGCGGCGCAGCAGGCCCTGCCCCTGCTGGAAGTCCTGCCCCCCCGCGCCGCCCCGGTCGTCCGCGACGATGGTGTCGAGGTAGTTCCAGTTCGCCCGGAGGGTGAAGCCGCGCACGTCCACGAGGGCGAGGGAGAGCTCCACCCCCTTGGTCTCCACCTTGGAGATGTTCTCGTTGTTGGTCCCGTTCGGGAAGCCCGCGAAGCTGAAGGAGATGAGGTCCTTGAGGTCGTTCTCGAAGTAGGTGGCGCTCAGGACGAGCCGGCGTCCCATGAGGTACTGGTCCACCCCCGCCTCCCAGCTCTCCTGGCGCTCGCTCTTGAGGCTGGGGTTGCCCCGCAGGACGAGGAAGCCCTGGTCCGAGAAGAAGAAGAGGTCGTTGAAGGAGGGCCGCTTGGCGCCGCTCCCCACGGCCCCGCGGACCTTGGTGTCCGTCCGCGCGAGGAGGTAGGAGGCCGAGAGCTTGCCCGTCACGTCGTCCTTCCCCACGTCGTAGTCGTCCACGCGGAGGCCGCCGGTCAGGGTGAGGCGCTCCCGGAGGATGAGCTGCTGGTGGAAGTAGAGGGAGCGCGCCAGGCGCTCGTGGTTCTCGGTGGTGTTGCTCGACCCGCGCACGAACTGGAAGAAGCGCTCCTCCTCCCACTGGAAGCCCAGGGTGGTGACGGAGGAGGTGAGGGCGTCCCAGCCGATGTCCTTGCCGGCGACGCGCAGGTTCAGCGGGTTGTCGGAGAGGTAGCGCGTCTGGGTGTTGTCGCTCTTGAAGGCGGAGAAGAAGGGCCGGGTGGAGTCGAGGGCGTCGGGGGGGTCGTTGAAGAGGAAGTCCCGCTGGTAGAAGGAGACCTTGGGGGCGAACTCGATCCAGCGGGCGGGGCGCAGCTCGAGGCTCAGGCCGTACATCTGGTCGGTGGCGAGCTGGTAGGCGTTGAACTCGCGGTCGGTCTGGGGGGGCGTGAGCCGGTGGTCGGTGTTGGCCGCGCCGTCGCTCGACGTCTGGTCGCGGCGGTTCCGGTTCACGAGGGCGAGGAGGCGGAGCTTGGCCTCGGGGGAGGGGAAGTGGTCGAGCGCCATGAGGGCGGCGGTGCGGAAGTAGCCGTCGTTCTTGAAGCGGCCCTGGCTGTCCACCCGGCTCGCGGTGGCGAGGTAGCCGCCCTTCTCCCAGCCGCCCTTGAGCTTGAGGACCTCCTCGTAGGTGGAGTAGGAGCCGAGGCGGGCGCCGAGCTCGAAGGAGCGCGCCTCGCCCGGGCGCCCGGTGTCGAGGAGGAGGTTGACCACGCCCGAGGCGGCGTCCGATCCGTAGAGGGCGCTCTGGGGGCCGCGCAGGATCTCGGCCCCCCGCAGCCACTCGGGGGGGATGTGGGCGAAGTCGAAGGCGTCCCCGTCCGGGGTGGTGATCTTGAAGCCGTCGAGGAGGACGCTCCCGAAGTTGTTCTCGCTGCCGCGGATGCGCAGGCTGGCGGTGGCGCCCCGGGCGCCGGACTGGTCCATGTTGATGCCGGCGCCGTCGCGGAGGAGGTCGCTGAAGTCGGCGGGCAGGGTCAGCTCGATGCGGTCCCGGGTGAAGACTTCGACCGAGTCCCCCACCGTGCTGACGGGGCGGGGGGTGCGGGTGGCCGTCACCGTCAGGGGGTCGAGGAGGAGCTCCTGGGGGGCCGCGCCGGCCGGGGCCTGGGCCCGGGCGGCGGCGGGGATGAGCAGGTGGGCGAGGACGAGGAGCAGGCGGAGCGCGCTTCGGGGGGATCGGGGCATGCGGACTCTCCTCGGCGTCCCAAGACGCCACAGGGGGCTCCCGCGGGAGGGCGGTGCCCTCGCGGGAGCCTTCGGGAGAATCCGGCAGGCCGGTCTTCTGGCTCGCGCCGATGGCCGGCTCCCGCCCCTTCCCGGACCCGGGGGTCCAGTGGGCGTGCTGCGGGAGCCGCGTCGCTCACAGCTGCTGGGCAGCCCCGGTCCTTCACCGGGTTCCCGGGCACCTGCCGGATCGGCACCGAGGCGGAACGCTCCGCCTCGCTATGTGTCTTTCAGCGCCGGGGGATGCGGACGAGCGGAAGGCCACCGGAGGCGTTCACCGGATGAAGAGAAACTCCGATGCCGGCCGCCGCACTTCCCGATCCACGAGGACGCGACGTGCATGCGGCGGGTGAGGCCGGTCTCCTGGCTCCCGGATCGCCCTACTCGCGGCGGCCTTCCCGGCGGCTGAGCGCCGGTGGCCTCTTGGACCGCTTTCGTCCCCGGTCACAGTGGCGGGTCCGCGCCGGATTCTCACCGGCTTCCCGGTCCTCCCCTTGGGAGGACGCCTCACCCGATGGCCCTTACCCTACCCTTTCCCGGGCAAGGATTCAAGGTCCGCGGGGGCGCCTGGCCCACATCCCTGTAGGGGTGGGGGGGGGCCGCCCTCTCTTGGTTCGGTTGCCTTCCGGGGCAGGCAACGGGGGCCTGCCCCTACATTTGGAGGGACGAGTCTGTGCACCCCTAACCCCGCCAGGCGAACCCCACCGCCTCCCACCAGAGGAGGCTGAAGGTCATCGTCACGGCGTAGGCCGCCGCCGTCATCAGGAGGCCGAAGCGGAAGACCTCGCCCGCCGTGATGTGCCCCCGCTCGTAGACCACCAGGGCGCTCGCGCTCTGGGCGGGGTAGAAGAGCACGGTGTCGCCCATGATCATCACCGCCAGGCCGCAGGCCTGGGGGTTGAGCCCGGCCTGGCGGCCCAGCTCCATGGCGATGGGGATGGTGACGGCCAGGAAGCCCGTGATGTTGGGGATGAGCATCCGGACGGGGATGCTCGCCGCGAGGAGGAAGGCCAGGAGGGCGTAGGGTTCCTGGGTCGGGGCCGCCCGCAGCAGGGCGGCGGCCAGCCAGCGCGCCGCCCCCGTCCGGACGATGGCGTGGCCGAGCGAGAGGGAGGCGGCGAGGATGAAGAAGTTGGCCCAGCCGAGGCGGCTCTCGAACTCCCGCCAGTCCAGGACGCCCAGGCGGGGGGCGAGGAGCAGCGCCCAGGCGAGGATGGCGGGCACGGCGGGGTCCAGGTGGTGCACGCCGTCGGTCAGCCACAGGGCCGAGGCGCCGAGCACGACGAGGACGGTCCGCCGCTCGGCGGGCCGGAGGGGCAGGCGCTCCTCCTCCCCGGGGGCGAAGCGCTCCGCCGCCCCCCGCAGGTAGCCCAGGTGGAGGAAGGCCGAGCCGATGAGCAGGGTGACCGCATAGGGCGCGGCCAGTAGGACGAACCAGCGCCCCCAGCCGATCCCGCCGATGAGGGCGGCGGCCACGATGGGGGTCATCCCCCCCGTGAGCATGGTGGTCGAGGCCAGCCGGTTGACCGAGCCCAGGCCCATCATCACGGCGCGGGCCACCGGGGCCCCGCGCGCGACGCCGCCCAGGGAGAAGGCCCGGTCGTACACCCCGGCGAGGATGGCCGAGCGCGTGGTGGCGGAGGGGAGCAGCAGGGTGAGGAGCGGGAAGCTCAGGATCATCTGCCAGAAGAGGGGGCGGCACCTCCCCCGGGCGCTCCGCAGGAAGAACCAGGCGAGGCGCTCGGCGAGCCCCACCTTCTCCACCGCCATGGCCAGGGTCAGGACCCCGATGAGGAAGTAGGGGACGGGGCTGGCGAAGCCCGTGAGGGCGGCCGGGAGGGTGGGGGCGGCCCCGGTGAGGTAGAGGAGGAGGACCACCAGGACGCCCGTCACCCCGGCGGGCAGGATCTCGCTCGTCCACAGGACGATGGCGCCCGCCGCCACCGCCAGGGTGCGGTGGGCGGGGGCCGGGAGGCCCGCCGGCGGGGGCAGGAGGCCGAGGAGGAAGATCCCCCCCAGGAGGAGGAGGCCGGCCCAGCTTCCCGGGGGCAGGCGGTCCTGGCCCGCCGCTTGGCTCATGGGCGCTCCCCCACCCCCCTTCGGGGGCCGAAGCCCCTCCGGGGGGCGAAGGCCCCAACCCTCCCCCGGTGGGGGAGGGAGAATGACTCCGGCATCTGCGGCGTGAACAACGTGCTTGGATTACGCAGCTAGCCCCCCGGGCCCCCGACGTCCTGATCGAGGAGCTTCTGCGTCTCGGCCATCTCGTGGAACATCTGGCAGGTGACGCGGAAGTCCCTCTCCAGCGAGGCGAAAAGCTGCTGGATCTGGAGGGGGGTGAGGACCTGGCAGAGCTCGGTGAACACCACTTCCCAGCTGTCGCGGTCCCGGACGCCGCGCTTGAGGACTTTGCGCTTCTTGGTCATCTCGTCGTAGACGAGATGCTCGTGGTCGAGGATATCCCGCAGGACGGGTTCGAAGTTCGGATCATGGGAGTGAAGGTAACGCATGAGGTAGGGCTTGAACTTCCGAACCTGGTTCGCCCTGGGCATGAGGCGTTCCTCCGCGGGGGGGAGGGCTGACGAGTTGTCCGGTAAGAAAAGGACACCCGATCTAGTATATCATTCTCCCCGGCCGTCCTAAACCGCGATTTCCGGGCCCGCACGGGGGCCGGACAAGGGAGGAATCTTCATGGAAGATGCCCGGGTGAGCCGGATGGCGGAGACCATCGCCCGCTATTCGGCCCGCGTCGGCCGCGGCGACTTGGTGTGCATCCGGGGCGGGGTGGCCGCCGCCCCCTTGATCCGGGAGATCTACCGCGAGTGCCTGCGGCGGGGCGCTTTTCCCTATACCCAGGTGGGCCTCCCGGGGATGGAGGAGATCTTCTACCGCCACGCCGGCCCGGAGCAGCTGGCCTTCCTCTCGCCGGTCGCCCGCTTCGAGATCGCGCGGGTGGACGTCCTCATCAGCATCCTCTCCGAGACCAACACGCGCCGCCTCTCGGGCACGAACCCCAAGAAGCAGGCGGCCGCCTCGAAGGCCCGGCAGCCCGTCATGCGGATCTTCATGAAGCGGGCGGCCGAGTACGGCCGCACCCGCCGGAAGGGCCTCCGCTGGACCCTCACGCTCTTCCCCACCGAGGCCTACGCCCAGGACGCCGAGATGTCCCTCGCCGAGTACGAGGGCTTCGTCTTCGGCGCCTGCTTCGCCGACCGGGCGGGCGGGGTGGGCCGCTGGAAGGCGGTCGAGTCGCGCCAGCAGGAGATCGCGCGCTGGCTCCGGGGGCGGAAGACCGTGGAGCTCTCGGGCCCGGGGGTGGACCTGCGCGTCGGCATCCGGGGCCGCAAGTTCATCAACTGCTGCGGCCACCACAATTTCCCGGACGGCGAGGTCTTCACCGGCCCCGAGGAGACGCGGGTGGACGGCCGCATCCGCTACTCCTTCCCGGCCTGCCTCTCGGGCCGGGAGGTGGACGGCGTGGAGCTCCACTTCGAGCGCGGCAAGGTGGTGAAGGCCACGGCCGGGAAGAACGAGGCCTTCCTGAAGAGCATGATCGGCATGGACCCGGGGGCCTCCCGGGTGGGCGAGTTCGCCTTCGGCCTGAACGGCGGGATCCAGCGCTTCACGAAGAACATCCTCTTCGACGAGAAGATCGGCGGCACCGCCCACCTCGCCCTCGGCAAGGGCTATCCCGAGAGCGGCTCGCGGAACGACTCCGCCCTCCACTGGGACATGGTGTGCGATCTCAGGAAGGGCGGCGAGGTCCGGGTGGACGGGCGGCCGTTCATGAAGAACGGCAAAGTGCTGGTGTAGGCGGTGTCCATCGGAGGGTGCCGCGCATGACGGCGAATCAGCGGTGGGCGGCCGCGGGGCTCTGCTTCCTGGCGGGCGCCCTGGCCGTGCTGGCCGTGGAGATCCGGCTGGCGCAGCGGGAGACCGATGCGCTCGCCCGGCGCGTGTCGATGGAGATCGCCCGCATGGGCGGCTCCGTCTGGGGCCTGGACTCCGCCCTCTGGCGCGTCCGGGGGAAGCCGGAGGCGTCATTGGCGCTCTTCGATCACGAAGGCCGGAAGGTGGCCGAGGCCAACGGCGCCCAAGGCGGGGGAGGCCACGGCGTGGTGTTCGCCGTCCGCTCGGGCGTGCGGGACCCGGCGACGGGCCGCGAGCTCCTCCACCTGGTGGTGCACCGGGACATCCGCGCCGGCCTGGCGCGCGCCGGCCTGGCCGGCCTCGCGGCGGCGCTGCTGGCGGGCCTCATCCTCTGGGCCGCGGGGCGGGGCGGGGAAGAGGCCCCCGCCGCCTGAGCGCCCCGGGGAGGCTTCGTGGTATTCTGGCCTTGCCCTTCCCGGGCGGGTAGCTCAGCTGGCAGAGCGGCGCCCTTACAAGGCGCATGTCGGAGGTTCGAGCCCTCTCCCGCCCACCATCCGACGCGAGGGGGAAGCCCCCGCGGAAGCGGGGCTTCCCCCGCTTGCTCATAGCGGGCCGCCGCTGTTCCCCCCGGCCCCGGATATCCTATACTCCCAGCTTCCGAACCCCTCACCGGCGCGGTGGTCCCATCGGACCGGGCCGGCTTTTCCACTTTTCCTCACCGGAGGTCACGCATGCAGATTCGGATGGATGGACGCTCGGCCCTGATCACCGGCGGGAGCCGCGGCCTGGGCCGGGCGATGGCCCTCAAGTTCGCCCAGGCGGGGGCGAAGGTGGCCATCCTGGCTCGGCGGGCGGACGTGCTGGAGGAGACCCGGCGCGAGATCGAGGCCGCCGCCCCCGGGGCCCGGGTGAAGCCCTGCCCCTGCGACGTGAGCGACCCCGGGCAGCTTCAGGAGGCCTACCGGGCCGCGGTCAAGGACTTCGGCCAGGTGGACATCCTGGTGAACAACGCGGGCACCTCGGTGAGGGGCAAGTTCGAGGAGCTGACCGACGAGGTCTGGCAGGCGGACTTCGACCTCAAGCTCTTCGCCGCCATCCGGCTCTGCCGGCTGGCGCTGCCGGGGATGAAGGAGCGCCGCTGGGGGCGGATCATCAACGTGCTGAACACCGCCGCCAAGGCCCCCGCCGGGGAGGGCGCCCCCACGGCCGTGACCCGAGCGGCGGGCATGGCCATGACCAAGGTGCTCTCGAAGGAGGGCGCCCCCTACAACGTCCTGGTCAACGCGCTCTGCGTGGGGCGCTTCGTCACCGACCAGTGGCTGGGCCACCACAAGAGGCAGGCGCCCGAGAAGAGCTTCGAGCAGTACATGAAGGACATGGGGAAGACCATCCCCCTGGGCCGGGTGGGGGACGCCGAGGAGTTCGCCAGCGTGGCCTGCTTCCTGGCCTCGGACGCGGGCTCCTACGTGTCGGGCGTGGCCATCAACGTGGACGGGGGGGCCTCGCCGGTGGTGTAGGCCCTCACCGCGGCGCAGGAATGGAACCCTGCAGGACTGTTTGCCCCCTCCCCCTCCGGGGGAGGGTAGGGTGGGGGAAAATCCACAGGGGGTTTTCCCTCCCCCTTGCCCCCTCCCGGCCTGCGGCGAGCTCAGTCGAGCCGAGGGAGGGGGAGGAGCGGCAGCCTCTCTCCCTGGAGAGGGGAAGGGGGTGAGGGGTGCTGTAGGGGCGTATTGCAATACGCCCCTACTCGCGGCTTGTCCCTCTCACCTCAGATTCACCAGGATGGCCCCGGCCACCGTGACCACGGCCCCGGCCGGGATGCGCCAGGTGATGTGCTCCACCTGCCGCAGGAGCAGCATGGCGAAGAGCACGGTGAGGAGGGGCGAGGTCTGGATGAGCGAGGTCACGCGGTACACCTCGCCCCTCTGGAGCGCGCCCGCGTAGAAGTAGGCCCCCAGGGAAGCGGCGAGGCCCATGGTCAGCAGGGGCTTCCACGCCTTCCTCATTTCCTCCAATATTCCCCCGCGCATGAAGATCAGGGTGTAGCCCCCCACCAGCAGCAGCGACGCCAGCATTCCGATGGCCGCTCCCGCGGCGGCATCGGGAAACATGGGGAGGCCCATCCGCCAGAAGACGGCGCCGAGCCCCGAGACCGCCGCCGCCGCGACGGGCCACAGGGCGTCGATCCGCCTCCAGCGGCCGTGCGTCTTCCCGGAGGAGAGGAGCACGATCCCCGCCACGACCAGCAGGACGCCCGCCAGGCCGTACCACCGGGGCCGCTCCCCCAGGAACAGGATGGCCAGCGCGGCGGCGAAGACCGGGGAGCAGCCCTTGATGGGAGCGGCGCGCGAGACGCCGATCTTGGAAATCCCGAACATGAAGAGGAGGGTGAAGAGCCCCGGGGTGCACATCCCTCCCGCGGCCACCCAGAGGTAGTGCCACCCGGGGGGCGGAAACTTCGCGCCCGAGGCCAGGGCAATCAGAAGAAGCACCGTCAGCGAGACGACCCGGGAGAACGTGACCGCGATAAAGGGGCTGGTGTGCTGGACGCCATAGCGGGCCGCCATGTCGGCGACGGCGTAGGAAAGGGCGGCGCCAAAAGCGAAAAGCAGGGCGGCGTCGAGGATCAATCCCAAACCTCCGCGAGAGAGCGGATTCTACCCCACCCGCGCCGGGACTTGTATACCGGGGCGGGGCGCGCGAGCAGTTCCTCTACGTCATCCGGGGGAGGCTGGAGGCCGAGGAGGAGCGCCGGGAGGCCGGGCCGGGGGACATCGTCCACGTCCCCGAGGGCCGCTTCGCCGCGGCGGGCGGCGGCCCCGTCTGCTTCGCCGCCGTCCGGTCCTTCCCGGCCCTGGAGGGCGCCCTCGGCCGCGCGGCGGCTAATTCCTGAGGCGGCGGAGGCTACTGCCCCTCGCCCAGGTATTCCCTCAGCTGGCCCTCGAAGTTCCGGCGGGCCTCCTCGGGCAGGATGAACTCGATGCCGACGATCCAGGTGGAGGGGTTCAGCTCGTTTTCGCCCACCCAGACGGGCTTCGCCCGGATCCCCTTCAGCTCGTGGTCATAGACGTAGACCGAGCAATCGATCTCCATCTCCAGGGCGGGCTTGTTCAGCACCACCACCTGGAAGCCGCTCGCGCTCAGGTCCTCGGGGATGAGCCGCAGGTCGGAGAGCATCGGGGCCCGGACCATGACGGGGACGGGGATGTGGTAGCGGACGTACCGGCGCTTGTCTTCCGGGGAAGCCATGACCTGACCGCCTCTTGAGAGAGATTCACCCCGTCGCCCGCGCGGCCTCTCCGCCGGGCGGATCCCGCATCTGTATTTTTAGCCCCGCCCGGAGGGAAATTTCAAGGCTTCGGCTCCCCTCCGGAAAAGCTCCTCCGCCGCCTGGGTTTTCCCGGGCCCGCCTAGGCCGGCGGGAGGACCGCCACCCGGCCTCCCCTCCGCTCCAGCCTCACCCCGTAGGGGGCCGAGAGGTCGTTGAGCTGGCGGACGATCTCGCCCTCCAGGCTGTCCCCGGGCGGGAGCACCTGGCAGGGCTCGCCCACCCCGCACTTGCAGGGGACGGCGTAGGGGTCCTTCACCCCCTCCTTGGTGAGGGTGGCCCCGAAGAGGAAGGTCTTGAGGGTCTCCCCGGTGAAGAAGGGCTCGAACTTGTCGAAGATGAGGTTGCCCGTGCAGTGGAGGATGGGCTTCCCCTTGTGGAACTCGATGGCGGAAAGCACGTGCTGGTGGCCGCCGAAGACGGCATCCGCCCCCGCCTCGATGGCGGCGCGGCCGGCCTCGCGCTGGAAGCCGTTCACCCGGGGGGTCATGCTCGTCCCCCAGTGCATGTTGACGAGCACCACGTCCGCCTTGCGCTTGAGGGCCCAGATGTCGTCCCGCATGCGCTCCAGGTCCTCGGGGATGGCCCAGGTCACGATCTCGGGCGCGACGCCGGGGTACTCGTTCGGGTCGCGGCCCGGCAGGGGGCGGTAGGCGGTGGCCGCCCGCAGGGGGTTCACCCCCGCCGCGTCCTCCCCGGCGGGGAATCCCATGGGGAGGGTGGAGGAGTAGGCCAGCACGCCGATCTTGAGGCCCTTGCGCTCGATCACCACCGGGGCGGCGGCCTCCGCCAGGTTCCGGCCCGCCCCGGTGAAGGGGAGGTTGTGCTTCCTGAGCACCTGGAGGGTCTCCAGCAGCGATTCCTCCCCCCAGTCCAGCATGTGGTTGTTGGCGACGGTCAGGACGTCGAAGCCCGCCTCGGCGAGCCCCTCGGCCAGCTCGGGATGGCCCCGGTGGAAGAAGGGCTTCCCCTTCATGAGCTTCCCGCTCCGGGCGAGGGCGTGCTCGAGGTTGGCGGTGGCCACGTCCGCCGCCTTGAAGAGGGGCGCCGCCGCCCCCAGGAGGCCCTTGCCGGACTCCCGCATGGGGGCGATGTCCCCGCCGATCAGCAGGCTGCACGACGGCCCGTTGGGCATTTCCCCCCTCCCCAGGAAGGCGCGGCCCGCGCCGGGATGAGAATCGGCAATCTCGGCCGAGGGCATACTCTTTCCCAAATCGCCCCCGGTATCAAGCCGCCGGGCGGGGGTGGCCCGCGGGCCGGGCGGGCCGATAGAATGGGGGGCAGTCCAGATAGAGAGAAGAGGGTGAGGGCGGACCTTATGCTGGAGACGGCAAGGGAGCTCGGCATGGAGACCGGGGCCAAGATTCTCGTCGAGTCCTGCGCCGGGGTGAGGGCGGGGGAGGAGGTGCTGATCGTCACCGACGAGGAGCGCCTGCCCATCGCCCGGGCGGTGCGGGGGGCGGCCGAGCGGGCGGGCGCCCGGGCGGCGGTCGTCCTCTCTCCCCCCCGGAAGATCGACAACGAGGAGCCCGCCCCCTCCGTCGCGGCGGCCATGCGGGCCGCCCAGGTGGTCTTCCTCCCCGTCACCCACGCCCTCGCCCACACCCGCGCCACCCGGGAGGCCATCGCCGCGGGCGCCCGGGTGCTCTCCATGACGGCCTTCACCGGGCGCATGATGCGCGAGGGGGGCATCCTGGCCGACTTCCGGGCCCGGCGGCCCCTCTGCGACGCCCTGGCCGCCCGCCTCACGGAAGCCCGGGAGGCCCGGGTGACCAGCCCCGCTGGGACGGATCTCCGCCTCGGCCTGGAGGGCCGCAAGGGCAACAGCCACTGCTGCATCCTGGAGAAGCCCGGCTTCACCGCCGTCCCCAACATCGAGGCCAACATCTCCCCCGCCAGGGGGACGGCCGAGGGGGTGCTCGCGGTGGACGGGAGCATCCCCTACTACGGGGTGGGGGTCATGCGGGAGCCCGCCCGGTTCGTCATCCAAGGGGGCTTCGTGCGCCGCATCGAGGGGGGGGAGCAGGCCGCCTTCCTGCGGGAGCTCCTGGCCGCCCAGGAGGACGCGTGGGTCTACAACATCGCCCAGTTCGCCATCGGCCTGAACCCCGAGTGCCGGGACTTCACCGGCGAGATGCTGAACGACGAGGGGGTGAACGGCACCATCCACATCGGGGTCGGGACCTCGGCCAGCCTGGGGGGGGAGGTCCAGGCCAAGACCCACTTCGACGCCATCATCCGCCGCCCCACCGTCTGGCTGGACGGGGAGGCGATCCTGCGGGACGGGGAGCTCCAGGTATCGGCCTGATCGTGGAGGCCCGGGCGGCGTGACGATCCCTGCCGGGTGGCCCTATACTGCGGGCATCCTGTTCGCGTCTCTAAGGAGAGAGTGATGCCCGTCCGCGTCGTCGCCAGCTACATGGCCGCCCTCATGTCCCTGAAGGGGAGGCCGTATTCGCCCGCGATCCAGAAGCGCATCGACAGGGCCCTGGACCCGGGGAAGGTCGAGTTCATCGTGGAGCCCGACGCCGGGGCCCGCCTGAAGGCCCTGGAGGCAGCCGAGGTCTACATCGCCAGGAACGAGCCGCTGCCCCCGGACCTCTTCCAGCGGGCCAAGAGGCTCCGCCTCATTCAGTGCGGCTCGGCCTTCGGCGAGCGGATCGGCATGGAGGCGGCGGCCGAGCGGGGGGTGGCGGTGGCCCTCTTCCGCCGGCCCATCAGCCAGGCCGTGGCCGACCTCGCCATGGGCCTCATGCTCGTCCTCGTCCGCAACCTGGCCGAGGGCGGCCGCCGGATGCGGGGCGGGTGGGACGGGCCCCTCTCCCCCACGCGGCCGGACGGGAGCGCCTACAACTGGACCCAGCTCCCGGGCTGCAAGGGGGTGACCGGCATGCGGATGGGCATCCTGGGCATGGGCGAGATCGCGCGCTTCGTCTCCGAGCGCGCCAAGGGCTTCGGGATGGACATCCGCTACTGGAACCGCACTCCGCTCCCCAAGAAGATCGAGCGCAAGCTCGGTGCCAAGTACCTGGAGAAGGAGAAGCTGCTCAAGACCGCCGACGTGCTCTACGTGGGCGTCGGGAACAGCCCGGCCACGCGCCACTTCGTCGGGGAGAAGGAGCTGGCCGCCATGCGCAAGGGGGCCATCCTCCTCAACCTGGGCCGGGGGCCCCTGGTGGACCAGGACGCCCTCCTGGCCGCCCTCAACAGCGGGCGCCTGGGAGGAGCGGGGCTGGACGTCTTCGAGCCCGAGCCCTTCCCGCCGGACCACCCGCTCCTCCAGCATCCCCGCGTCGCCGCGACGCCCCACGTGGGGGGAGGGGACGACGAGATGCTCGTGAGCGACCTGGAGGCCTTCATGCGGAACGCGCACCGCATCGCGGAGGGCAAGCGCCCCTTCGGCATCGCGAACGGGGTGAAGTGGGCGGATAAGGGGACGCCATGAGCGGAGAGAGCCTGAAGGTCCAGCTGGAGTGGCAGGGCGGCAAGCGCATCCAGGTGAGCGCCCGGGGGAACCGGATCGCCGTGGACCAGATCTACGAGGACGGCCGCGAGGGCATGGGCTTCCGGCCCACCGAGCTCCTCCTGGGCGCGCTCGGCGCCTGCACCATGGGAACCCTGCTCGGCTTCTGCGAGAACATGAAGATCCCGGTCGAGAGCTTCTCCATCGAGGTGGAGGGGAAGCGCGAGAAGGCCCCCGAGCGCGTCGGGGAGGTCCGCCTCTCGCTGGTCCTCTCGGGTGACGTGCCCGAGGAGCGGATCGAGACGCTGCGGCGGGTGGCCAAGGGCTGCCGCGTCCATTATACTATGACGCATCCACCGAACATTGTTCTTGACCTTGCGCTCAACGAGAGAGTGGCAAGCAAGAACAAAAATGATTGAGGGAAGGACCCGCGGAAAGGTCACGACGGGTCCGGCGTCCCGAATCCGTGCACCCGGCGGTGGGGTTACCTTTCGCAAGGGGGGACCGTTATGCGACCATATCTGAGAAAGTACCTCGCGGCAGGCGCCTTGCTGGGCATTCTTTTCCTTCCCTCCGCGCCGG
>MGDP01000200.1 GCA_001790955.1 Candidatus Tectomicrobia bacterium RIFCSPLOWO2_12_FULL_69_37 | reverse complement strand
CGTGGAGGACGAGGGGCCGGTTCCGGCTGAAGTCCTCGACCTGGGCCGCCCAGGGGCCGCGCGCGCCGCCCAGGCCGCTGATGAGGAAGACGGGGATCCCCTTTCCCCCGGGGTTCACCACCTCGTAGTCGATGTCCACGCCGCCGGACCGCACAACGGGCATGTTCGCTCTCCTGATGGAAGATGCAGGGACGGGAAACGGCCGGGGAAGCTCAGGCCCCGGCCAGCGCCCGGAGGGCGCGGGCCAGCAGGGGCAATTCGTCCTCCCGCACGCACCGCAGGTCGAGCAGCACCCGGTCCTCGTGGATGCGCGCGATCACGGGCGGGTCGTTCCGGCGCAGGCGCTCCTCCGTCTCGTCGGGGGAGAGGCCGCCGGGGGCCAGCGCCACCGCCCGGCTCGGGAGCTCGGCCAGGGGCAGGGCCCCCCCGCCCACCTTGCCCGTGGTCTCCACCTCCCGGGCGTCCAGCTTCCCGCGGAGCTCGGGCCCCAGCGCGTCGAGCAGGGCCCGGACCCTTCGCCCGACGCTCTCGGGCGCCTCGGCCAGCATCCGCAGGGCGGGGAGCGCCCCGGCGGCGGTCCCGGGGTCGAGGTAGGCGCGCAGGGTGGCCTCCAGGGCGGCCAGGGTGAGCTTGCCCGGCCGGAGGATGCGCATCATGGGGTGCTTCTTCAGCTTCTGGACCCAGCCGGCCCGGCCCACGGCGATGCCCGCCTGGGGGCCGCCCAGGAGCTTGTCCCCCGAGAAGGTGATGAGGTCCACCCCCGCCTCGACCGAGGCCGCCACCGTGGGCTCCGCCGGCAGGCCGGGGACGGGGAGGAGGCAGCCGCTCCCCAGGTCCTCCAGCACGGGGAGGCCCCGCTCCCGCCCCAGGGCGACCAGGCGCTCGCGCGGGACCTCCTCGGTGAAGCCCACGATGCGGAAGTTGCTGGTGTGGGCCTTGAGGAGGAGGCCGGTGTCCGGGCCGATGGCGCTCTCGTAGTCCTCGAGCCGGGTCTTGTTCGTCGCGCCCACCTCGACGAGCCGCGCCCCGCTCTGGGCCATGATCTCCGGGATGCGGAAGGAGCCGCCGATCTCGATGAGCTCCCCGCGGGAGACGATGACCTCGCGCCCCTCGGCCATGAGCCGGATGGCGAACATGACGGCGGCCGCGTTGTTGTTGACGACCACCGCCCCCTCGGCCCCCGTGAGGCGGCAGAGCAGCTCCTCCATCGCGCCTTCGCGCCTGCCCCGCTTGCCGCTCTCGAGGTCGAACTCCAGGTTCGAGTAGCCCCGTGCGACGCCGAGCAGGGCCTCGCAGGCGGCCTCGCTCAGGGGGGCGCGCCCCAGGTTGGTGTGGAGCACGATGCCGGTCGCGTTGATCAGGGGCCGCAGGCGGGGCCGCTGGTCCGCGCGGAGGATGTCGCCCGCCTGGTGGAGCGCCTCCCGGCGGAGCGAGTCCCGGAGGGCGGGGCCGTTGGCCGGGCCGCCCTCCGGCGCCTGCCCCCCGCGGAGGCGCTGGCGCTGGCCCTCGATCGCCCGGCGGGCCGCCTCGGCAAGGGCGGCGTCGGAGGGGCCCCCGCCGGCCTCCCGGCGGAGCTCGGGGATGAGCTCGTCCACCGAGGGGAGGTGCCGGAGCAGCTGGCCGGGCGGGGCGGGTTTTCCTGGAGACTTCATGGGCGCTCCGGAGTGATTGTCCAGGGCAAGACGGAACTATAAGAGCCCCTCTTCCGGGCGGTCAACCGGGCGCGCGCGCGGCGGGGGCCGCCCGCTGGTTCGTTGTCCCCGGGCCGGGGCTCTGCTATAGATGGAGGGCCCCCGAGCCGAGGCGCCGAGCCCATGGGATGGGAGCGTGTGCAGAATTTCCTGGCGAGCCTACTCTCCAGCCCGCTCTTCGTCCTCGCCGCCTCCCTGGCGGTGTTCGTGGCGCTGGCCTGGGCCGTCCTTCCGTTCGCGCTGTATGGGGTGAGGCGGCGCCTGGACCGGATCGCCGAGGGCCTGGAGCGCATCCAGGCCCTGTTGGAGCGGGGCGCCCCCGCCCCTCCCCCCCCGGCGGAGGCCGGCGGGCCGGCGGTGACGGGCGGGCCAGCGGTGATGAGCGAGCCGGCCGGGGCGGAGGAGCTGGCGAAGGCGGGCGTCCTGGAGGGCGCGGGGCTGCTCGATGATTTCAGGGAGGCGGTCCAGCGCGCCGTCCCGGAGTTGCAGGAGCGCCTGCTGGACGCGCGCCGCATCGAGTACGTCCACCGCCGGGGCTGGGGGCGCGAGTTCCCCTGCCTGGGGGTTTTTCTCGAGGCGGGGCGCCTGCGCGTGAGCCTCCCGTTGCGCAAGCTGGAGGAGGCGTACCCCCGCTTCTCGGGCGAGCAGTTCGACCAGTACGTGCGGACGTTCCTGGGCGAGCGGCACGGCGTGGTCCCGGCCTCGCCGCCGGGCGCGGAGGATCTGGAGGTCGTCATCGGGCCCGGCAAGGAGAGAGGGCTCCAGATCTTCCTGGGCATCGTCCAGGAGCAGCTGTGGGGAGCCATGACGGAGGAAGGATCGTGAAGGAGCTGCTGGCGTTGCTCAAGGAGGTCAACCACATCCTGCGCGAGGAGCGCGACTCCACCGTGCGGGCCACCAAGCAGATGGTGGGCAAGCTGGAGGGCGTGGCCCTGCGCTGCGACGCCAACCGCCGCCGGCTGGACATGCTGCGCGAGAGGGTCCAATCGCTCGCCAACCGCTAGGCCCTCCTCATTCTGCGCCGCCCGCGGCCGAGGGGCCGCGCGGGGCTCCTTGACACCCTCCTCCCGCCCTTGCTAGGTTTCGCCCCCGGCATCGAAATGGCCAGTTATTTAGAAGATTCTTGGGTAATCCGGTCTTTTGTGGGGGCGTTTTCGCTTTTTTTATTCCGCCCCCTGCGATCTGCCGCCAGGGCGCGCCATGACAACCGCTGTCGAGAAAAAAACGGCCACGTTCGTCCCGGACCCGAAGGCGAACGTTGTGCCCTTCATGCGCGACGTCTTCACCATTCCCTCGAACCCCCGGGAGAAGCCCCGCCTCATCGGCTCCCAGTGCAAGGAGTGCGAGGAGTACTTCTTCCCCAAGACCGGGGCCAAGGCCACCTGCGACAACCCCTTCTGCCCCCGCAGCACGAGCGTGGTGCTCCTGAGCGGGCGCGGCAAGCTCCTCTCGGCCACCGTCACCCGCTCCCACGAGGGGCAGGAGCGCGCCTCGGCCGTCATCCTGCTCGAGGAAGGCATCAAGATTAACTCCGTCCTCCTGGACTGGGAGGGTTTCCGGGATCTCCTCGTCCCCGGCACCCCGGTCGAGCTGGTCCTCCAGAAGATGGAGGTGCGCGAGACGGGCGAGACGGTGGTGGGCTACGCCTTCAAGATGGTGACCGGCCGGCGCAAGCCCAAGTTCCCGCCGCCCCCCGCCCCGCCCGCGCCTCCCGCGGCGCGCAGGGGAGCGGCCCCCAGGCCCGCCGCCCCCGCCCCCAAGCCGCCGGCCGTCCCGGCCGCGGTGAAGGCCGCTCCCGCCGCGGCCGCGAAGAAAGCGGCTCCCAAGCCCGCGCCGAAGAAGGCCAAGCCGAAGCAGAAGGCCCCCGCCAGGAAGAAGCCCGCCAAGAAAGCGGCCCGGACGGCCCTCAAGCGCAAGGCCAAGCCCCCCGCGCGGAAGAAGCCCGCCCCGAAGAGAAAGGCTGCCCCGAAGAAGAAGGCCTCCCCGAAGAAGGCCGCCCGGCCCAAGTCCAAGCGGCGCTGAGCCGCTCTCAATCTTCTGTCCCTCCCATGGGCGGAATCCTCGAAGGCCTCAGGGTCGCCGACGCGAGCCAGTTCAACGCGGGCCCTATCGTCTCGCTCTACCTCGCGGGCTGGGGCGCCGACGTCGTCAAGGTCGAGCGCCCCGGCGGGGAGGACAGCCGCGCCATCGGCCCCTTCCGCGCGGGCGAGAGCAGCTACTTCATGAGCCTCAACCGCGGCAAGCGCTCCATGACCCTCAACCTCAAGCACCCCTCCGGCCTCGCCGCCTTCAAGCGCCTCGCCCGCTGGGCCGACGTGGTGGTCGAGAACCTCGCCCCGGGCGTCATGGACCGCCTGGGCGCGGGCTGTGACGCCCTGCGGGCCGGGAACCCCCGCCTCATCTACGGCGCCGTCTCGGGCTTCGGCCAGGCGGGCCCCCACGCCAAGCGGCCCGCCTTCGACAGCCTCCTCCAGGCGGCGGGGGGGCTCATCAGCGTCACCGGGCCCGCGGGCGGCCCCCCGGTGCGGGTGGGCGTCTCGGTCGTGGACATCGCGAGCGGCCTCTTCCTCCTCTCGGGGGTGCTGGCGGCCCTCTGGCGGCGGGAGCGCACCGGGGAGGGCTGCCGGGTGGACGCCTCCATGCTGGGCGCGGCCGTCAACCTCATGGAGAACCCTGTCGCCCGGCACAGCTTCACCGGGGAGGTGCCCCGGCCCGAGGGCCTCACCCACCCCGTCGTCTCCCCCTTCTCGGGCTACCCGACCCGGGACGGCCTCATCTACCTCGCCATCTCGAACACCAACCGCTTCCGCGCCCTCTGCCAGGCCCTAGACAAGCCCGGGCTGGCCGAGGACCCCCGCTTCCGCGAGAACCAGGACCGCCTCGCCCACGACGCCACCCTGCGCGCCATCCTCGACGAGGACTTCCGCCGGCGCACCACCGCCGAGTGGGAGGACTTCCTCATCCCCCGGGGGGTGCCCGTCAACGCCATCAACGACGTCGCCCAGGTGAAGGAGCGCTTCCCCGAGGCCTTCGCCGAGGTCCGCCACCCCGCGGCCGGGCCGGCGCTGCTGCCCGCCTCCCCCCTCGCCTTCGGGGGCGCGGACGCCGACTTCTCCCGCCCCGCCCCCCGCCTGGGCGAGCACACGGGCGAGGTCCTCCGGATGCTCGGCTACCCCCCCGCCGAGGTCGCCCGGATGCGGGAGGAAGGAGCGGTGTGATTTTTTCCGCCCGGAACGTCCCGGAAAACCCCAGACACCCTCTGGAAACCGGGCACAATCGGGCAGACGCCCCTCCTCTCGGCTAGCCCCCCGCCGAAACCGCCCAGATGCGGGAGGAAGGGGCAGCCTAATTTTTCCCCCCGGAATACCCCGGAATATCCCGGACACCCCCGGAAACCGGGCACAATCCGGCAGACGCCCCTCCTCTGCCCCCGCCCCGGGGCCCATCCCGGGGGATCCCCAATATGGGGCATGGGGGAGGGAAAGCTGTTACCTCAAATTCCCTCAGGTTCCGGGATGGGGGGATGATTCACTGGGTATAATGTGCTGTTGGACTGGAGAAGGAATGTGTTTTTTGCAGGGGCGCACGGCCGTGCGCCCCTACCATACCCGCCACACCGTATGCCCAAATCACTGGGTTCATTCATCGCCGGCTTTAAATCTATCGCTACTCGCCACATCAACGCCCTGCGAAAATCCCCGGGTATCTCTCTCTGGCAACGCAACTATTACGAACGGGTCATCCGGGATGAGAAGGAATTGGCTCAGGTACGGGAATATGTCCTCCACAATCTCGTACAATGGGCTGAAGACGAAAATCATCCCGATCGCTTAACCCGGGATCATCGAGATGCAAAACCCTGATCCGGTCGGCAAGTCCCTCCCCGTCACCCCCCGCCTCGCCATCCCCCTGGCCGAGTTCGAGATCACCTTCGCGCGGAGCGGGGGGCCGGGGGGGCAGAACGTGAACAAGGTGGAGACCAAGGCGGTCTTGCGGTGGGGGGTGGCCGGCTCGCCCAGCCTGCCGGAGGAGGTGCGGGCGCGCTTCCTCGCCCGCTACGGCGGGCGGATCACCAAAGAGGGCGACCTCGTCCTCACCGGCCAGCGCTTCCGCAGCCGGGAGCGCAACGCCCGGGACTGCCTGGAGAAGCTCGCCGCCATGCTCCGGTGGGCCGCCAGCCCGCCCAGGCCCCGGAGGAAGACGAAGGCCACCGCCGCCTCGAGGGAGCGCAGGCTCCGCGAGAAGAAGAGCCGCTCGGCCATCAAGAAGGGCCGGGGGAGGGTGGGGGAGGAGTAGGGCTCAAGGGGAGGGGACGGGGAGCCGATGAGAATGGGGCGGCGGTTGTGCCGCGAAGCCGGGCCCTACGCCTTCGAGGTGTCCTTCTTCTTCGGGGCGAAGCGCCGCCGCCAGCCCGCCGTCTGCTCGCGGGTGATGCGGTAGAGCAGGACCCCGCCCGCCGCCACCGATATCAGAATGAGGGCGAAGCCGATGGTCATCGCCCCCTGGAAGGGGCCGGGGCGGCGCGGCTTTCCGGCTTCTCCGGGAGCGGCGGGGGCATTCTGGGGCGCGGGCGGCGCCACCTCCGGGAGCCAGAGGAAGGGGAGGGCGAGCGCTCCGATCACCAGGAGGGCGGGGAGCACGAGACGGGTAAGCACCATGCGCTTCAAGGCGTCCACCTCCGCTCCGGATCATACGTTCCCCCGGCGGGAGGGGTCCAGGCGCCGCGGTCTCGGCTTCCCGGCGCTGGCGTCTTGCGCGGGTTCGTTCTAGTATCGGGCCGTTGGTCTTCCCGCCCGGCATGGGAGGTGGAGATGTCGCGCCCCCGCATCGGAATCACCTGCGACCTCAATCAGCGAGAGTTCCCCGAAGAGCCCCGCGCGCGCGACCGGCACTACCTGATGGACGCCTACGTCCAGGCGGTGCTGAAGGCGGGGGGGATTCCGCTGCTGCTTCCGTCCGTGGCCGAGGAAACCGACACCCTCGCCTTCCTCGACGGCATCGACGCCCTCATCCTCTCGGGCGGCGGGCACGACATCCGCCCCGAGGCCTACAGCGCGAAGCGCCTGGCGCACTGCGGCGCCGCGAACCCCAAGCGCGAGGACTTCGAGCTGGCGCTCTGCCGGGGGGCGCTCGGCTGCGACATGCCCATCCTGGGCGTCTGCGGCGGGATGCAGGTGGTGAACGTGGCCACGGGGGGCACCCTCCTCCAGGACATCGCCGCCGAGGTGAAGGGCGCCCTCGCCCACAAGCCGGGGAAGGGGGCCACCTACGCCTTCCACCCCGTCGAGATCCTCCCCTCCTTCCTGGAGGAGACCGTGGGCGCGGGCCCGCACCTGGTGAACAGCCACCACCACCAGAGCGTGAAGGAGGTGGGGCCCGGCATGCGCGTCTCGGCCCTGAGCGCGGACGGGGTGGTCGAGGCCATCGAGTGCGCCTCCTGCCGCTTCGTGATGGGCGTCCAGTGGCACCCGGAGTCCATGGCCGCCTACGGGCTGGGGGACAGCGTCTGCGCCGAGCACCTCTTCGCCCGCCTGCTGGACGAGGCGAGGGACTACGCCGTGGAGGCGGTGGCCCGGCACAGCGAAGAGGGCATCTAGCCCCTCCCGGCTTGACCGGCTTGACCGGCTTGACCGGCTTGAACTTGGCTTGACCCTGCCCCGCGCCCTTCCTACACTCGCGCCTCCCGCCGCCCCGGCGGCCGGGGATGGAAGGAGGCGCCCTTCTTGAAGATCGGCATCATCGGCCTTCCCGCGAGCGGCAAGACCACCCTCTTCAACGCCCTGACCGGCGGCGCGGCCCGCACCGGCGCCTACGGCGGCGGCCAGCTCCACGTCGGGGTGGCCCAGGTGGCCGACCCGCGCGTGGACGCCCTCGCCGCCATCTTCAAGCCCAGGAAAAAGACCTACGCCACCGTGGACTTCGCCGACGTGCCGGGCCTGGGCACCGGGGAGGAGGGGAGCGCGAAGCGCGGGGCGGACGCCATCCCCCCCTCCCTCCAGGGGGCGGACGCGCTGCTCCTCGTGGCGCGCGCCTTCGGCGACCCGGGCGTGCCCCACCCCAAGGGAAGCGTGAACCCGGCGCGGGACCTGGCCGGCGTGCGGCTCGACCTCATCCTCCGCGACATGGCGGTGGCCGAGCGCCGGCTGGAGCGGCTCGAGCGCTCCGTGGCCCTCAAGAAGGACCCGGCCGAGGCGGCCGAGCTCGCGGCGCTCAAGCGCGTCCAGGCCTCCCTCGACGAGGGGAAGCCCGTCTCCTCGGCGGGCCTTTCGGAGGAGGAGGTGCACCGCCTGCGGGGCTTCGGCTTCCTCTCGGCGAAGCCCCTGCTGGTGGCGGTGAACGCCGGGGAGGAGGAGATCGCGAGGACGGCGGCGGAGCTGGGCGTCGCGGAGGAGGGGGCCGTCGTCCTCTGCGCGCGGCTGGAGGAGGAGCTCGCCCAGCTCCCCGAGGCGGAGAAGGCGGACTTCCTCGCGGGCTACGGCCTCGAGCGCCCGGCGCGCGACCGGGTGGTGCGGGCCTCCTTCGCCCTGCTGGGGCGCATCTGCTTCCTCACCGTGGGGGAGGACGAGGTGCGCTCCTGGCCCATCCGCCGGGGCGACACCGCCCTGCGCGCCGCCGGCGCCATCCACTCCGACCTCGAGCGGGGCTTCATCCGGGCGGAGGTCGTCTCCTGCGAGGATTTCATGCGGGGGGGGTCGATGGCGGCGGCGCGGGACAAGGGCGCGCTCCGCCTCGAGGGGAAGGACTACGTGGTCAAGGACGGGGACATCCTCAACATCCGCTTCAACGTTTGACGGGCGGCTTCGAGTTCTTCTCGATCAGCTTCGCGGCGCGCTGCACCAGCACCGGCAGGTTGAAGGGCTTGATGACGAAGTCCTTCGCCCCCGCGTCCACGCACTGGCGCACCAGCTCGTGCGAGACCTTCGCGCTCAGGATCATGGTGGGAGGGATGGGGGCGTTCTCCTGCTTGAGCTGGGCGAGCACCTGCGGCCCGCTCTTGTCCGGCATCGAGATGTCCAGGACCACGAGGCCGAACAGCGTCTCCCGCATCTGGGCGACCGCCGCCTCCCCGTCGGCGGCCTGGGAGACCTCGTGGCCGTCCCGCTCGAAGGCGGCCCGGAGCATGTCCCGCAGGGTCGAGTCGTCGTCGGCGATGAGGATCTTGGCCACGGCCGGGCACCACCGGATGGAATGATCGAATGCGGGGGGCGCCCCTCATCGGGCGATTCCCTATCCAGCGCGACTCTCAGGCTGAGAGGGGCGGCCGGCGCCGCCCGCCCTCGGCAGATTCTACACCACTAATGTTTGGCGCGGGGTGCCGGGCGGCGGGAAAACGGAAATTCCCGGCGCATGAAATCCGCCGGACGGCGTGGGCTGCCAGGAAAGTCCCAAAAAGTGATCTAGATCACTTTTTGGCGGATCGCCCGGTGGGCCGCGCACCCGACGATACGCTCCCGCTCCCGGTGGCGCCGGGCGAGGTCGCCCTGTTCCAATTGGTGGGACAAGGGCGGAGCGGCGTAGCGGACCTTGATCTCCGAGATCCGGCGGAGGGATCGGAACTGCTCATCCGGTGGAATCTCCTCCGCCTTCAGCCCCTCTAAAATCCTCCGCCAGGCCCTCTCCTGAAGCTCCTCGGTGTGGCAGACGAGAGCGAGGTCCGCCCCGGCGCGGAGGCTGTCCCAGGCGGCCTGGGCCGCGTCCGCGATCGCCCCCATCTCCAGGTCGTCCGTCACCGCCAGCCCGCCGAAGCCCAGCTCCCCCCGGAGCAGATCGCGCAGGAAGCGCGGTGAGAGGCTCGCGGGCCGCTCCGGGTCGATCCGGGTAAAGAGGGCGTGGGCCGCCATCACGGCGGCCACCCCCCCGCCCGGCGGCCCGGGCGCCAGCGCGCCCCGGAAGGGGACGAGCTCCCGGCGGCGCAGGCCGTCCAATGAGAGATCGGAGGAGGGCAGGGTCTCGTGCGGGTCCGGGGCCATGCTCCCGATGCCCGGGAAGTGCTTGGCGCAGGCGCCCACCCCAGCCTCCTGAAGCCCGGCGGCGAAGGCCGCGCCTAGGGCCGAGGCAGCGGCGGGGTCCTCCCCGAAGGAGCGGTCCCCGATAACGGCGCAGGCCGGGTTGGTGAGGAGGTCGAGGACGGGAGCGAAGTCCAGGTTCACCCCCACGGCGCGCAGCTCCTCGCCCACCGCCCGGGCGGCGGCGCGCGCCAGGCCGGGGTCGCCGATCCGCCCCAGGTTCCGGGCGGGGGGGAGGAGGGTGAAGTCCGCCGAGAGGCGGCTCACCCGGCCGCCCTCCTCGTCAATGGCGATCAGGAGCGGGTGCCCCAGCGGAGAGCGCGCGGCGGCCCGCTGGAGGGCGTCGGTCAGCTCGAGGAGCTGGGCCGCGCTCTCGATGTTGCGCTTGAAGAGGATGACCCCGCCGAGCCGCCCCGCCCCGATCCGCTCCAGGAGGGTGAGCGGGGGTGCCGTCCCCGGGAAGCCGCCCATGAGGTGCTGGCCGGCGCGGTCCTCGGGGCGCGGCTCGGGGCGTCGCATGGGCACCCTCAGCGCATCCGCGCGATGGTGAAGCCCTCGGCCAGCCGGAGCCCGGCCGCGCGTCCGGTCTCTTCGCTCCGCTGGCGCACGCGCCTCTCGGTGACGCGCAGGGTGCGGATCTGGCTCTTGTGGCAGCCGATGGCCCGGATCTTCTTCCGGAAGACGGCCTCGATGTCCACGAAGAAGTCCGGCGCGAGGGCGTTGGTGTAGAGCAGGGTGTTCGTGTGGTGGGCCCGGATGCCCGCGCAGCCCAGCTCGGGCAGGAAGTTGTCGTCCCGCGCGTAGATGACGCCCTTGAAGGCGGCGTGGCCCACGGCCTGGTGGTCGGGGTGCTGGTAGTGGGGCCGCCAGGGGTCGTGGGTCACGACGGTGTCGGGCTTGAAGTGGCGGATGAGGAAGGCGATCTGGTGGCGGAAGGCGCGCTCGTCCTCCAGCTCCCCGTCCCGGTGGCGCAGGAAGAGGGTCTCCCTCACCCCCAGGGCCTTCGAGGCCGCGAGCTGCTCCTTCTCCCGGATCTGGGCCAGCGCGAGGGGGCTGAGGCCGTCCTTGGTCCCCTTGTCCCCGTTCGTGCACACCACGGTGCGCACCACGGCGCCGTCCTCCACCCAGCGGGCGATGCTCCCGCCCGCCCCCAGCTCCGCGTCGTCGGGGTGGGCGACCACCACCAGCACGTTCTTGAACTCGGACCGGATCACGTTCCCTCCTTCTTCCGGATGAGCGCCCGCCGCGCGGCGAGCGGCCGGCGCGGCGATCGTTGGGTCTTCCCCCGCCGCCCCGGGCGGAGCAGGCGGCTCCAGGCCCGGGCCTCTTCCCGGGCGACGGCGGACCAGGCGAATCCCCCCGCCCGCCGGCGCGCCGCGCGGCCCATGCGGCCGCGCAGGGCCGGCTCCTCAAGGAGCCGCAGGAGAGCCTCCGCGAATGCCCCGACGTCCCCGTCCCGGACGAGGAGGCCGCTCCGCCCGTGGGCAACCGCCCGGGGGAGCCCCCCCACCCGGAAGGCCGCGGCGGGCAGCCCGCAGGCCGCCCCCTCCAGGGCCACGAGGCCGAAGGACTCGATCCGGGAGGGGATGGCCAGCGCGTCCGCCGCCGAATAGTAGAGGGGCAGCTCCGCCTGGGGCACCGCCCCGGCGAAGCGCAGGTTCTCCTCCACCCCGAGGGCCCGGGCGCGCGCGAGCACGCGCCTCACCTCGGCCCGCTGGCGCGGGGAGGCGAAGTCCCCGGGCGGGCGTCCCTCGGCCGCGCTCGGCTTGCGGCCGGGCTTCAGCTCCCCCCCCACGTGGAGGGCGAGGACGGGGAGGCCGGGCCGCTCCTTCCGGATGAGGGCCAGCGCCCCGGCCAGCCGGTCGAGGCCCTTCACGGGCTCGACGCGGCCCACGCTGAGGATGATCCGCGCCTCCCCCGGCAGGCCGAGCCGCCGCCGGGCCCTCGCGCGGGGATGGGGGACGAAGAACCCGGGGTCCACCCCGCAGGGGATGACGCGGATGCGCCTCTCGTCCGCGCCCAGGTGCTTGGAGAGGAAGCGGGCCTCGTCCGCCGAGGAGACGAAGATCGCCTCCGCCCGGCGGGCGAGCCGCCCCTCGGCCCGCGCGCGCGCGGGGGTCTCCTTCTCCTCCCCCGCGCCGAGCCGCGCGTTCTTCTGGCGGGCCAGGGTGTGGAACCGCATCACCAAGGGCGCCCCCCATTCGCGCGCGAGGCGCTCCCCCGCCACGCCCGAGAGCCAGTAGTGGCAGGAGAGGAGGCCGTACGTCCTTCCTTCCTTTTCCGCGAAGGCGGCGATGCCCTCGGCGAAGCGCCCGGCGTAGGGGAGGAGCCGGTTCTTGCCGAGGGGGCGGCGGGGCCCCGCCGGGATGCGCACGAGCCGGGCGCCGGGGGCGATCCGCTCGACGGCGGGGGCCTTCGCGCCGCAGGCGCGGGTGAAGACGTCGGCCTCCACCCCCAGGGCGGGCAGGGCCCGCGCCACCTCGCGGACGTAGACGTTCATCCCGCCCGTCACGTCCCCCCCGAGGGGGTCGAGGGGGTCGGTGTGCATCGAGAGGAGGGCGGCGCGGAGCCTGCTCATGCGCGGTTCCGGGCGAGGCGGACGCGGAAGATGGGCTCGTCCTTGGCCCCGAAGGTGTACTTGTAGGCCTCGTCCCCGCGCAGCATGTCGAAGGAGGCGCGGCCGCCGTTGATGGCCTCCTCGATGTTGTGGGCGAGGAGGACGAGGCCCGCGCT
>MGDP01000199.1 GCA_001790955.1 Candidatus Tectomicrobia bacterium RIFCSPLOWO2_12_FULL_69_37 | reverse complement strand
GCCGAGAAGGCCTCGAAGGCGACGCGCGCGATGTTGTTCTCGGGCTCCTGGGCGGTGAGGGTGCTGCCGCCGCAGACGGTGCCGAAGCGGAAGAGCCAGCTCCTCGGGTTCTTGGCCCCGAACCGCTCGCGCATGAGCTTCGCCCAGAGGCGCCGCATGGCGCGGTACTTGGCCACCTCCTCGAAGAAGTCCGAGTGGGTGTAGAAGTAGAAGCTGAAGCGGGGGGCGAAGTCGTCCACCGCCAGGCCGCGCCGGACGCACCGCTCGGCGTACACCGCGGCGTCGGCCAGGGTGAAGCCTCCCTCCTGGACGGCGGTGGCCCCGGCGTCCCGGAAGTGGGCCCCGGCCGCGCTCAGGGTGTTGAAGCGGGGGGTGCGGCGCGCGCCGTACTCGATGGTGTCCACGATGAGGCGCAGGGAGGGCTCGGGGGGGAAGATCCACGTCCCGCGCGAGACGTACTCCTTGAGGATGTCGTTCTGGATGGTGCCGGTGAGGGCCTCCGTCGGGGCGCCCTGTTTCCTCCCCACGGCGATGTACATGGCGTAGAGGACGGCGGCGGTGGCGTTGATGGTGAAGGAGGTGCTGATGCGGTCCAGCGGGATCCCGCGGAAGAGCGCCTCCATGTCCTCCAGGGTGTCGACGGCGACGCCCACCTTGCCCACCTCGCCCAGGGCGCGCGGGTCGTCGCTGTCGAGGCCCAGCTGGGTGGGGAGGTCCAGGGCGACCGAGAGGCCCGTGTTGCCCTCTTCCAGCAGGAAGCGGTAGCGCGCGTTCGTCTCCTCGGCGGTGCCGAAGCCCGAGTACTGCCGCGTGGTCCACAGCCGCTCGCGGTACATCTCCGGGTGGATGCCCCGGGTGAAGGGGTACTCGCCGGGGGGCTCGGCGGCGAAGCCGGGGGGGACGTCCTCCGGCCCGTAGGACGCCTGGAGGGGAAGGCCGGAGCGGGTCTCGAAGCGGCGGGGAGGGGGGGCCTCGGGCGTCATCGCTCGCTTCCTCCGGCGGGGCTAGCTTCCCTTGAAGACGGGCCCGCGCTTCTCGATGAAGGCGCGGATGGCCTCGTGGTGGTCCCCCGAGGTCCAGAGGGGCCGGAAGAGGGCGGTCTCCAGCTCCAGGGCCTCCGCCAGGGGGAGGTCCGCGGCCGCGGCCAGGAAGCGCTTAATGGCGCGGATGGCGAGGGGGGCGTTCCGGGCGATCTCGGCCGCCAGGCGCCGCCCCTCCTCCAGCCCGCCGCCCCGGGGGACGACGGTGTTCGCCAGCCCCATGGCCAGGGCC
Source organism: Candidatus Tectomicrobia bacterium RIFCSPLOWO2_12_FULL_69_37 (assembly GCA_001790955.1). Classification (GTDB taxonomy): domain Bacteria; phylum UBA8248; class UBA8248; order UBA8248; family UBA8248; genus 2-12-FULL-69-37. The sequence goes on along the minus strand of MGDP01000199.1, from coordinate 4,089 downwards.
TCGCGGGCGCTCACCTCGCGGCTGGTGGCGAGGAGCTCCAGGGCGCGACCGTGGCCCACGAGGCGCAGCAGCCTCGCCCCGCTGCCCCAGCCCGTCATGAGGCCGATGCGCGCCTGCCGGAGGCTGAGGAAGGCGTGCTCCTCCATCACGCGCAGGTCGCAGGCGAGGGCGACCTCCGCGCCCCCGCCCAGGGCGTAGCCGTTCAGGACGGCGATGACGGGGACGGGCAGGGCGGCCAGGCGCGCGAGGATGTCGCGCATGCGCCGGGTCACGGCCTCGCCCGCCTCGGCGGTCTCGAAGGTTTCGAGCCACTTGAGGTCGCCGCCCGCGCAGAAGGCCTCCCCGCCGGCCCCGGTCAGCAGGACGGCCCGGAGGTCCGGGTCGCCGGCCAGCCGGTCCACCTCCTCCGCCAGCGCCGACATTATCTCGTCGTTCACGGCGTTGCGGGCGGCGGGGCGGTTGAGGCGAAGGAGGGCGGCCCCGCCCTCCCGCTCGCAGAGGAGATCGCCCACGGCCCCCTACCAGTACTTTTCGGAGTGGACGTTCCCGCGGTTCTTGCCGAGGTCCATCCGGAAGCCGCGCTCCTCCATGATCTGGATGACCCCCTTCTTCCCCTCGGGCCAGAGCTTCTGGCCGCCGCGGATCTTGGGGATGCCGATCATGGCGGGGTTCCCGCACAGGAACAAGTGGGTGTTCGCGGGGTCCATCCGCCGGCCGATGTCGCTCTCGAACTTGCCGGAGGCGATGTAGTCCTGGACGTAGATCTTCTGGTGGGCGGTGTCGGCCTCGCGGGTGGTGAGGGTGTGGTAGGAGAGGTTGGGGTACTTCTTCTCGAGCCGCCGGTAGATCGCCTCGTAGGCGAGGTCGCTCTTGTAGCGGACGCAGACGATGGAGGCGATGCGGCCCTGGAAGCCCGAGGCGAGGAGCTGCCAGATCATGAAGTTGTGGGGGCCCTCGCCGGTGCCCGTCCCCGCGAAGACCACGAGGGCGTCGCTGCGGTGGCGGATGTCCGCCATGGCCTCGAGGGTGTATTCGCCGGTGAACTTCTCCCCCATGTAGAGGCGGTCCCCCTGGTTGAGGAGGAAGAGCCGGGGGGTGAGGAGGGGGGCGGGCTCGCTCCCGCCGCCCGCCACCATGACGATGTAGAACTCGAGGTAGCCCAGCCCCTCGGGCGCCAGGCGGCCGTTCCCCGGGTCCGCCACCGGATGGGAGACGGAGTAGGCCCGCCGCCCCAGGCGGCGGACTTTCTTCTCGTCCAAGCCCTTCTCGGGGGCGGCCCCGGCGTGGCGGGGCTCCCAGAGGCCCAGGCCGAGGGTGGTGTACTGGCCGGGATGGAAATCCGGGATGGGGAAGTCGGGCTTCACCCGGAAGCACCACAGGGTGTCGTGGGCCTTCCGCACGCCGGCCAGCGTGGCGTTGTAGTGCTGGCGGCGCAGGTCCTGAACGGCGGCGGCGTCGAGCATGCATCCCTCAAGCTGGAGCCTGTGCCGGCGCGCGCCCGCGGGTCTCTCCGGAGGGCCGTCCGGCAGGAGCAGGATTCTACCGGAAGGAGGGCGCGGGGCAAACCGCCCCAGGGCCGTAAAGAGGAACTCAGGCCCACGATGCGGGCCGGGGGGGAGGCCCCCTCAGCCCCCCGCGCCGGGGAGGGGGGAGGAGGGGGTGCCGTTCTCCTTACGGGCCTGCGCGGCGGGGGCCTTCCCCTCGGCGGGCAGGTGCTCGCGGAGGAAGCCGATGGCCAGGCGCACCGAGTCGTCCCGGACCTCGGCGGGGCCGCGGCGCAGGACGAAGTTGTGCCCCACCCCCTCGTAGAGCTTGACGGTGACTTTGTTCCCCCGCCGGCGGAGGGCCTGCGTCATCCGGAGGCTCTGCTGGACGGGGATCACCGAGTCGTCCGTCCCGTGCAGGAGGAAGACCGGGGCGGGGGTCTTGGGGGCGAGCCGGATGGGGCTGGCGTCCTCGAGGTACTTCTTCCAGCGGAGGAGGTCCTCCGAGGCGAAGATGAGGAGGAGGGGGTTCACGCGCTGCTGGATGAGGGAGATGTAGTCGTAGGGCCCGTAGTAGGCCACCACGGCGGCCACCTCGGGGAGGGACGCCGCCGCCCGGATGGCCTTGTCCGCCCCGAGCGAGAAGCCCACGAGCCCCAGCTTCCCGCCGGCGCAGACCGGGCTGCGGGCGAAGTGGGCCGTGGCGCGGGCGATGTCCTCGTTCTGGGCCTCGAAGCTCTCCTTGCGCTCGGCGAAGGGGGTCCTCCAGCCGTCGAGGTCCACGTAGTGGGCCGAGTAGTAGTTGAGCACCAGGGCGGCGATGCCCCGCTCGGCGAGCGCCCGGCCGTAGCGGGTGTAGGCCCGCCAGTAGCCTCCCTTCCCGTGGAGGAGGACCGCGCAGGGCACCTGCGTCCCGCCGGGCACCTCCGGGCGGAGGAGGTAGCCCTCGACGCTGCTTCCCCGCACGCTGGCGGGGAGGGCCATCTCCTCCTCGATGATGCGGCTGGTGGAGGGCCCCAGCGGCTCCAGCCCCAGGGGCAGGGGGCGCGCGCAGCTCGCGCTCAGCGCCCACAGCAGGCCGAGGAGGAGCAGGCGGCGGGGCGGGAGGGCGCGCCTCACGCGCCGGATCGGGGCGGCGGCCCGGGACAGGGCATCGCGGATGGTCAAGGTCGCTCTCCATGCAGGCGGCCGCGCCCGCTCCTTCTCAAGGCGCACCGCCTGGGAGCATAATCGGACGCACGTGATTCGGCAACGGCTCCCGCCGGGAGCCCCCCCGGGGGAGAAAGGGAGGAGGCCATGTCCGCCGTCATCGCGCACCTGCGCTCCCGGCGCGAGGCGCACCTGGAGCAGCTCGCCGCCTACCTCCGGCTGCCCTCCATCAGCACCCTGAACCTGGGGCTGAAGGAAGCCGCCGATCACCTGGCTGGGCTCATGCGGGAGGCCGGGGTCGAGGCCCGCATCCTCCCCACGAAGGGCCATCCGGTCGTCTACGGCGAGGCCGGGGGCCCGGCGGGCGCCCCCGTGCTCCTGGTGTACGGCCACTACGACGTCCAGCCGGCCGAGATGGCCGAGGGCTGGGCCTCCCCCCCCTTCGAGCCCCAGGTGCGGGAGGGCCGCCTCTACGCCCGGGGGGCGGGGGACAACAAGGGCCAGCACTTCGCCCAGCTCAAGGCCGTCGAGGCCTTCAAGGCCACCGGCACGCCCCTCCCGGTCACCGTGAAGTTCCTCATCGAGGGGGAGGAGGAGATGGGCTCCACCCACCTGCGCGAGTTCGTGGTGGCGAACCGCGATCTCCTCAAGGCCGATATCGCCTGCTCCTCGGACGGGAGCCTCCACCCCTCCCGCCGCCCCACCCTGGCGCTCGGGTGCCGGGGGCTCCTCTACGTGGAGCTGATCGCCCAGGGGGCGGGGAAGGACCTCCACTCTGGGAGCTACGGAGGGGCCGTCGAGAGCCCCTTCTGGCGGCTCATGCGGGCGGTCCAGGCCCTGCGCGGGCCGGACGGGAGGGTGCGGGTGCCGGGCTTCTACGGCGCCGTGCGCCCCCTCGGGCGGGCGGACCGGGAGGCCCTCGCCGGCATCCCCGACCCCGCCTCCGAGCTGCGCGCCGCGCTGGGGGAGGGGGCGGAGCGCATCGGGGAGGCGGCCACCTTCTACGCGCGCACCCAGACCGAGCCCAACCTCAACATCTGCGGCTTCCAGGGGGGCTACTCCGGCGAGGGGATGAAGACCGTCATCCCCGGCGCCGTGCGCGCCAAGGTGGACTTCCGCCTGGTGGTGGACCAGGACCCCCACAAGCTCTTCGAGGACGTGCGCGCCTTCCTGGCGAGGGAGGGCTTCGGGGACATCGAGGTGCGCAAGCTTGCCACCTTCGAGCCGAGCAAGACCCCGGCGGATCATCCCCTCATCCAGAAGGTCATCCGGGCCATCGGGTGGGAGGGCCAAAAGCCCGTCGTCTATCCCAACTTCGGCGGGAGCGTGCCCGACACGGTCTTCACGAAAGACCTGGGCGTCCCCTCGGTCTGGCTCCCCCTCGCCAACGCGGATTCCAACTCCCACGCCCCGGACGAGAACCTGCGCCTCGACGTCTTCCACATGGGCTGCGAGC
>MGDP01000198.1 GCA_001790955.1 Candidatus Tectomicrobia bacterium RIFCSPLOWO2_12_FULL_69_37 | reverse complement strand
GTAGCCGCGGTAGTCCACGATGATCGCGTTGACGACGTTCTTGAAGCCGGCAATGGGTTTGCTGGTGCGCATGAAGTAGTCGGCGATGGTCCGCACCTGGTGGGTGGCCATGATCAGCGCCATGCCGGTTGCCGCCACGGCGCCCAGGCCGAGAGCGATCACCCAGTCTCGCGCCTTTCGCGCCGTCCCGCGGGTGTCGGGTTCCAGTTCGGGCAGGGAGCGGAATACCAGGAGGAAGAGGACGACCGAAGCCGACTCGATCATGATCTGGGTCAGGGCGAGATCGGGCGCCTTGACGAGCAGGTAGAAGGCCGAGATGGAGTAGCCCGCCCCCCCCAGCGCCAGGATGGCCGGGATGCGCTGGGTGAAGAGGGCTGTCGCGAAGGCGAGCGCCACGATAAGCGAGCAGATCGCCGTGGGGAGGAATCCGGCCGTCAGATAGGGGGGCAGGGACACTGTCCCCCAGTCGAGCCTCGAGGCCAGGAGCAGCAGGAACACGACGGGCGCCGCCATCGTCCAGCGCAGGTAGCGGCGCAGGTTGCCGGCCTGGAGGAGGGTGAGGAGGCCCCAGGTGCGCTCCCTGGCCCACCACAGGAAGCTGTCGTAAGCCTTGTCCGGGCCGGGGCCCCGGCGCCAGAGGGCCGCGCCGCCCTCCAGCACGGGCGACACCTTGGCGAAGCCCAGGTAGAGCAGAATCCCCGACGCCATCGTGACGATCGACATCAGGAAGGGGGTGTTCACCCCGTGCCAGAGAGCGAGGTGCAGCTCCAAGGGCCGGGCACGCCCCAGGGTGGCCGCGGCGGCGGGGGCGATGAGGGCGTCCTGCACGAGGCCCGGCGCCAGTCCGAAAAGGAGGGCCGCGCCGACCAGCAGGGCGGGAGCCAGGAGCATCCCCTTGGGGGGGTCGTGGGGGTGCTTGGGCGGGTGCCCCCCGGCCTTCTCCCAGAAGGGGGCCCCCACGCAGCGCAGGTGGTAGAGGGCGGTGAGGATGCCCGCCCCCAGGGTGAGCCAGGGCCAGAAGCCCGCCCAGGCGCCCGGCCCGCCCGGGCGGAGGCTCGCCTCGTAGAGCATCTCCTTGGTGATGAAGCCCCCCATCGGAGGGACCCCGATGAGGCTGAGGACGGGGGCCAGCATGAGGATGTGGGTGAGCGGCATGGCCTTGGCCAGCCCGCCGAGCAGGCGCACGTCGCGGGAGCCCGCCTCGTGGTCGACGATTCCCACCGCCATGAACATGGCGGCCTTGGCCGCCGCGTGGTTGTAGAGGTGCAGGGTCGCGCCCACGACGCCGGCCTCGCCGCCGTAGCCCAGGAAGGTGACGATGAGGCCCAGCTGGCTGATGGTGCCGTAGGCGAGGATGGCCTTGAGGTCGGTGGCGCGCAGGGAGAGGATGCCCCCCGCGATCATCGAGGTCACGCCCAGGGCGGGCACCGCGTAGCCCCACGCCGGGTGGCTCTCCAGCAGGGGGTAGAGGCGCGAGAGCAGGTAGATGCCCGCCTTCACCATGGTGGCCGAGTGGAGGAAGGCGCTGACGGGGGTGGGGGCCTCCATCGCGTTCGGCAGCCAGATGTGGAAGGGCCATAGGGCGCTCTTGGTGGCGGCCCCGATCAGGATGAGGATGAAGGCCGCCGTCGAGACCGTCCCCGCCGCCGCGGGCGCCGCGAGGAGGGCCGAGAGCCGCCACTCCCCCGTGGCGCCCCCGACGAGCAGGAAGCCGCCCAGCATGGCCAGGCCCCCGCCGCCGGTGATGAGGATGGCCTTCTGGGCGCCGTAGACGGAGGCCTCGCGGTCCCACCAGAAGCCGATGAGGAAGTAGGAGGTGACGCTCGTCAGCTCCCAGAAGACGAAGAGGCCGATCAGGTGGTCCGCGAACACCAGCCCCAGCATCGAGCCCATGAAGGCGATGAGGAAGCCGTAGTAGCGGCCCAGGGCCTCGCCGGGGCGCAGGTACCAGTGGGAGTAGAGGACGATGAGGAAGCCCATCCCCGCCACCAGGAAGCCCCACAGGAGGCTCAGCCCGTCCACGAGGAAGGAGATCTCGACGTTGCCCGCGGGGAGCCAGGGGATGACGTAGCGCAGCGGCCTGCCGCCCCCCGCCGACCAGGCGGCGTAGAGCTGGCCCACCGCCCACAGGCTCGCAGCGGGGGCCGTGAGGGCGGCCCAGGCGGTTCTTCCGCGGTGGCGCTCGGCGAGGAAGGGGATCGCCAGCGCGGCCAGGAACGGGAAAAAGACCGCGATCAGGATGGAAGACAACTCGCCTGAGCCACCTCTTGGGCGGTATCCTGGGCATGAGCGGTAAAAATTGAGCCTATCGTATGGTCGCATAGAACCGGGGAGCCATCAAGGAATTTTCCCCGCCCCGCCGCCGGAGGGCGCATGAGCCGGGCCGCCGCCTACCGCATCCACGCGCTCTGCCAGGGCTGGCGGGAGTGCGACGCCTCGCTCCTGCTCTACCTGGCCGACGCCGGGCGCAAGGCCCGCCTGCCCTATTTCTTCTGGCTGCTCGAGCCCGTGGGCGGCGGCCCGCCCGGGGGGGGCGCCCAACCCGAGGGCAGTCGGAAGCCGCTCCTGGTGGACACGGGCTTCCTGGAGGGGCAGTGCCGCGCCCGGTACGCCCAGTTCGAGGGCTATCGCAGGCACCGCGACCTCCTCGCCCCCTTCAAGCTCGAACCCAAGGACGTGGAGACGGTCATCCTCAGCCACCTGCACTGGGATCACTTCGGGGCGGCCCGGCTCTTCCCGGAGGCCCGGTTCCACCTCCAGCGGAGGGAGCTCGGCTTCTGGCGGGGGCCGGCGGGGGAGCACGCCTTCCTGCGCCACTACCTGGCCGACCTCGGGGACGCCGCCTGGCTGGAGGAGGAGGGCCGGCTCCATCTGCTCGAGGGCGACGCCGAGATCGCCCCCGGGGTGAGCGTCCACCCCGTGGGGGGCCACACCCCGGGGCTCCAGGTGGTGCGGGTGCGGACGGAGGAGGGCTGGGCCGTCCTCGCCGTGGACGCGGCCTACGTGTACCGGAGCCTGGAGTCCATGATCCCGCCCGGCATCCACGTCCGGGTGGACGAGGCCCTCTCCGCCCTGGACCGGGTCAAGGAGCTGGCCGACCGGCCCTCCCTCATCTTCCCCGGCCACGACGCGGAAACCCTCGCCCGCTATGCCGAAACGGCCCCGGGGGTACGGCGGCTGGCGTGAGCCCGCCAACTCCTTCTTCTCCGGCGGGCGCTCCCTTTTTGCCGGTGCCGGGAGGGGTTTTGGTTTACAATGGGGCGTCTTACCATGCGGTGGGGTTCTCAGGCGGGCAGGGCCTGGAGGCGCGAGAAGCCGGCGGGCGCCGGGTCCGTGCGGCCGGGGCAAGACCGGTTGAACGGTTTTTCTCTCGAAGGGGGGAGGGACGCCTTTGCACGCTGCGGGGGGAATTTTTGAGAACTGGATATTCCAGATCACCCTGATCCTCATCGCTTCCCGCGTGGGCGCCATAGCGGTGGAGCGGATCAAGATGAGCTCCGTCATCGGGGAGATCGGCGTGGGCATCATCCTCGGGGCGAGCGTGCTGGGGGTGCTCCACCCGAGCGAGTTCCTCACGCGGATCTCGGCGATGGGGGTGATCTTCATGATCTTCCTCGTCGGGCTGGAGACCAAGCTGGACCACATCCTCCGCGTCGGCCCGATGGCCCTCGTCGTCGCGCTGGCGGGCGTGGTGGTCCCCTTCGGCCTGGGCTACGGCTTCGGCGCCCTGGCGGGCTCCGGCTGGAAGGCCTCGTTGTTCTTCGGGGCCATCATGACGGCCACGAGCGTGGCCATCACGGCGCGGGTGTTCATGGACCTGGGGATGGTCCGCGCGCGGGTGAGCCAGGTCATCCTGGCCGCGGCCGTCATCGACGACGTGGTGGGGCTCATCGTGCTCACCCTGGTGCTCGCCCTCACGGGCGCGAGCGGGCGCCCGATACTGGTGGACTTCGGCCTCATCCTGGGTTTCCTCGTGCTCGTGGTCCCCGCCTTCTGGTGGGGCATCCTGAAGGCCCACGCCTGGCTCAAGAAGAACATGGGCGAGCGCATCCTCCTCCCCTTCGCCTTCAGCGCCCTGTTCCTGATCAGCTTCCTGGCCGAGGAGGTGGGCCTCGCGGCCATCGTGGGGGCCTTCCTCATCGGGATGATGCTGGCCTCCACCCCCGACCACATGCACTTCCTGACCGGCGTGAACCCGGTGTACCTGCTCCTGGCGCCGGCCTTCTTCGTGGTGGCGGGGATCCAGGTGAACGTGGGCACGATGATGAACGTGCTGGGGTTCACCCTGGTCTTCTGCCTGCTGGCCATCCTGGGGAAGCTGCTGGGCTGCGCCGCCGGGGCCATGTGCATGGGGGCGAACTGGCGCAAGAGCCTCCTCATCGGGACGGGGATGGTCCCCCGGGGCGAGGTGGGGCTGATCGTCGCCCTCATCGGCAAGCAGTCCAAGCTCCTCGACGACGCGGGCTTCACGGCGGCGGCCGTGATGACCCTCCTCACCACCGTGGTCGCGCCGTTGATCCTCACGCCGATGGCGGGCGCGTGGACCGATGAGATGAAGGAGGAATGATGATGCTGGTCGGAGAGGCTTGCAGGAGCTTCACGCCGCAGACGGAGACCGCTTCCCTGGACTCCTCCATCGAGGAGCTCGTCGAGGCCGTCGCCCGCGATCGGGGCACCCGCTACCTCCACATCGTGGACAAGGACGGTAGGCTCCTCGGCATCGTCGGGGTGCGCGAGCTGATGCGGGTGATGGGGAGCCAGCACATCAACCGCAACATCCGGGTGGCCCTCGCCTACGCCCGGGCCCAGACGGCGCGGGACATCATGCAGCAGCCCGTCTCGGTGCGGGTGGACGAGACGGTCGAGAAGGCCCTCGAGGTGGCGGTGAAGAGCTGGCTCGAGGACCTCCCCGTCACCGACGCCGAGGGGCGCGTGGTGGGCTACCTCGACTGCTTCGAGATCATGAAGAACCTGAGCAAGTAGGGTTGTTATCTTTTCCGGCCACGACGCGGAGACTCTGGAGAGGCATGAGGGGACTGCGCCGGGGGCGAGGAGGCTGATGTGAGGGGTTTCGCTTGCTTTCCTGGCTTATGAAAATTCTCTAAAATGGCATTTGGTAGTTGCTCCTTTCGGTGAACGTCATTGTTCCTGGAAAACGAGTGGCGCTAGAGGGAAAGTGAGATGGCCGCGAAAATCATCCGGCTGGAAAAAGATTCATTAGTGGATGCAATTTTTGAAGTCAGGTTTGATGGGGGTTCTAATTCGATCACCGAGAACCTGCCAGGCGTGCTTTTCTCTGAATTAAGGGGGGATCTTCAGAAAATCTCTCCTTCTCAATTGGCAAATATCCCGAAGGAAATCCGAGACAGAGAACCTAATTTTAAGTATCAACCCATCAATATTCTGAGGGGAAAGGAATTTACTGCGCAAATAGGAGACCATGTTCTCATGATTTCAAAGGATCACCCTTATTGTGGTTGGGATAGATTTAGATCATTTGCTCAAAAAGCATTTGTCCTTTTCGAGAGGGAAAGACTTGTGGAATCTCTCGA
>MGDP01000197.1 GCA_001790955.1 Candidatus Tectomicrobia bacterium RIFCSPLOWO2_12_FULL_69_37 | reverse complement strand
CGAAATTACTTCCGGGCGGGCCATGTCCGCTACGCCGCCTCGTGAAAGATGTCAATCATTTACCGCTCCCGGTAATAACTTTGTCGACAATTAAATCCAGAGGCGCACCACCCTCAATCACTTCACCGCCTTTTACTGAGACAATTACCTGGCCGGAAGCGAATCTAACGCCAGCACGTTGACGTACCTCTTCGCTCCAAATCGATTGGAGTAGCCCTTGTAACTGTTCTTTAGCGAATTGCGGCAGCAAGCCACCTGCAAGGTATTGGTAGGCGTGTTCTTGGGCTCGGGAATGGCTTTCGGCTTTATGAGGCTGCTGAAAAACTTTTTTGGGGTATCCTCGCTGAGGGAAAACGCAGAAGAATTCGGTATCATAGTAGTGGATTTCCATTGTCTTTCGCTACCATTGGACGAAATTTCGATTCTTTGAAGCCTGTTTAGGCGACTTTTTCAGCAGCCTCTTTATACCAAAGGGAGACCGCACTTACGGCTGTTATTCCATATGTTCGGGACTTGTTTGGCTCAATTTGAGCGGTTGCTTTTGCCTCTAAGTCGGCAGCCTGAGCATACAATTCTTTTGCTTTATCTTGCTCTCCATGGCGGTGTGCGATTTCAGCGTCAAGGGCGAATTTTTCGCTTTGGGTGTGAAGTTCGATCCATCTCATTTTTCACCAAGTGGTTCGAGCATGATTAGTCGTGCTTTGAATCCTACCACTCCGGCCATCGCGGGCAAGTTGCTCGCTCCAGCGGCAGCTTGCTCTTTTTTCTCATCTAGCCTGCGAGCTACGGATGATTCATTGCCTTTGTCGAGTCCGGAGATTTCAAGGCGAATGCAATTTTCCAGGTCTTCGAGTGAACTTCCACTCGGGGTAACGTAGTAATCTGCTCCCGTTTTTGTGTGAGCACGATGGACGGCCACCAGGCCGTTCGCCAGCTCTACGGCAGCTAAAATACATGCGTATGCGCCAGCTTCGGTAGTGTCGATTTCATTTGCCCATGCCCGTTTGATTCTTTCGTCAGGTTGGGCCCATTCAGCCAGGGCGTTCATTTCGTTGCTGCTATTTTGAATTTTGAATTCGGCTGGAGACTCGTGATGGCGGTCTAGGCACACGCTCACGGCTTCGCTGAAGCAGTCAGAAACGGCTTGGGTCAACCCGGAGTGGTGGTCTGATAAGTTATGTAGGGGAAGTTTGGGAGTGGGCAAGCTCTCCCTCCGTGCGTTTTTTATTGAGGCACAAAAGATTACTTAAGGATAGCATGTCTTGAGGGGCATTTCTACCGCTGCGGCACGGCCTGCGGCCGGATGAGGTCCCGCACGACCGGGCTCACGCCGGGCAGGTCGGGCCGGATGATCTCCTTGGTGTCCTCGGCCACGACGATGCTGATGCGCCGGTTGCGGGGGTCCTCGGGGTTCTGGGGGTAGCGGAGCCGCTTGTCGGCGTAGCCCCGGACCTGGGCGACCTTGCCCTCGTCCAGCCCCAGGCTCTCCAGCATGCGGCGGGTCGTGTTGGCCCGGTCGGCCGAGAGCTCCCAGTTCGAGTAGCCTTGCCGCGCCAGGGGCTTGCTGTCGGTGTGGCCCTCGACGATGATCGCGTAGGGCAGGCGGCGGATCTGCTCGACGACGGCCTTCAGGGCGACGGTGGCCTCGGGGCGGATGCGGGCGCCGCCCGGCTCGAAGAAGGAGGAGCCCTCCTTGTCGAGGAGCTCGACCCGCACGCCCTCGGCGGTGGCCTGGACCGAGATCTGATCCTTCAGCTTCTGCAGTTCGGGGATGTTCTTGATGGCCCCCTCCAGGGTGGCCTGGAGGGCCTTGAAGACCTTCTCCTTCATTTCCTGCTGCTTCTCGGGGGAGAGCTCCTCCGTCCCCTGCTGCTTGCTGGCCTCTTTCCCCGTCCCGCCTTCCAGGATCCCGGCCCCGCCCCCGCTCGTGGCGGTAAAGAGGCCCGGGTCCCGGAAGTAGCCCCCGACCGCCTGCTTCACCTCCTTCTTGGAGTTGACGAGCCAAAGCACGAGGAAGAGGCACATCATCGCGCTCATGAAGTCGGCGAAGGCCACCTTCCACGCCGAGCTGTGGTGGCCGCCGTGGCCCTTCGTGATCTTCTTGACGATGATGGGCCGGTTCTCGAGTTTGAAATCGCCGCCTTCAGCCATGGCTCACTTCTTCTTCCGGAGGGCTTCCTCGAGCTCCTTCATGCCGGGCCGCTCGGAGCCCATGATCGAGCGCCGGGCGAACTCGATGGCGATCATGGGCGAGAGGCCCTTCTCGAAGGCGAGGAGGCCCGCCTTGATGCACTGGATGTACTGGGCCTCGTCCTGGTTGAGGGTCTCCATGCCGGCCGCCAGGGGCCCGATGAACCCGTAGGACGCGAGGATGCCCAGGAAGGTGCCGACCAGGGCGGCGCCCACCTTCTCGCCGATCACGGCGGGAGGGCCGTCGATGGCTCCCATGGTGATGATGATGCCGAGCACCGCGGCCACGATCCCCAGCCCCGGCATGGCGTCGGCCACCTTGCTCAGCGCGCCCGGCGCCCGGGCCGTCTCCTCGTGGTGGATGTCGAGGTCCGAGTCCATGAGGGCCTCGAGCTCGTGCGAGGCGACGCCCCCCACGATGATGATCTTGGCGGAGTCGGTCAGGAACTCGACGGCGTGGTGGTGGTGCATGAAGCCGGGGTACTTCTTGAAGAGGCTGCTCGCCTCCGGCTTCTCGACGTGGGACTCGAGGACAAGGAGGCCGTCCTTCTTCGCCATCTGGAAGATCTCGTTGAGCAGGGTGAGCAGCTCGAGGTAGTTGGTCTTGCTGATGTTCTTCCCCGTCAGGACGTTCATGACGCCGCCGACGAGCGCGATCTGGACCTTCATCGGGGTGGATATCAGGACGCCGCCGAAGGCGGCGCCGAAGATGATGATGAACTCCGACGGCTGCCACAGCACGCCGAGCGGGCCGTGGTGCATCACGTAGCCGCCGATGACGGAGCCGAGCACGACCACGATTCCCGCGATTGCCATGCGGCCTGCATCCTCTTTGGCACCGGCCGAAAGATTCCCCCTCACGGGGCCCTTGACGATGCGGCAATTCTAGCGATTTCAGGCCGTTTCCGCCACCCGCCCGGCGGCGGGCCTCAGGCCCCCGCCCGCAGCACGATCTTGCCGAACTGCTCGCCCGCCTCCAGCGCCTCGTGGCCCTTGCGGCACTCATCGAGGGGGAGCACGCGGTCCACCACGGGCCGGAGCCTCCCCTCCCCGAGGAAGCGCAGCACCCGCTTGAAGCAGGCCAGGCTCCCCATGGTGCTCCCCAGCAGGGAGAGCTGCTTGGCGAAGAGGAGGGTGAGGTTCGTCTTGCCCTGGAAGCCGGTCGTGGCGCCGCAGGTCACCACGCGCCCGTGGTAGGCGGCGCTCTTCACGCTCTCCTCCCAGGTGGCCTCCCCGACGTGCTCGAAGACGACGTGGGCGCCCTCCCGGCCCGCCAGCTCGCGCATCCGGGCGCTGATGGACTCCTGCCGGTAGTTGATGACTTCGTCCGCCCCCAGCTCCCGCGCGCGGGCCGCCTTCCCGGGCGTGCTGGTCGAGGCGATGACCCGGGCCCCGAGGAGCTTCCCGATCTGGATGGCCGCCGTGCCCACCCCGCTCCCGGCGCCCTGGACGAGGAGGGTCTCCCCCGCCTGGAGCCGGGCCCGCTCGGCGAGCATCCGCCAGGCGGTGATGAAGACGACGGGCACCGCCGCCCCCTCCTCGAAGGAGAGCCGCTCGGGCAGGGGGAGGAGGTTCGGGGCGGGCGCGCGGACGAACTCGCAGCAGCCCCCGTTCGTCTGCTCCCCGATGAGGGCGAAGGCCCCCGGCGGGGGATCGTCGCACAGGTAGAAGGGCACCCCCCCGTAAGAGAGCACCGGGTAGCCGATCACCCGCTGGCCCTCCCGGAAGCTCGTGACGCCCGGCCCCAGGGCCGCCACCACCCCGGTGAAGTCGCTCCCCCCGATGTGGGGCATCTCGGCCTTGAGGCCCGGGAGCCCCTTCCGGACCCAGAGGTCCAGGTGGTTGAGCCCCGCCGCCTTCACCTCGACGAGTACCTCCCCCGGGCCGGGCTCGGGCCGGGGGACCTCCTCCACCCGGAGCACCTCGGGCCCGCCATGCTCGTGGAAGCGCACAGCCTTCATGGGGCTCCTCCGGAGGATCGTCCTGTGAGGGTGTGCCGACGGGGCCGGCCCCGAATGAGTACCATCCCCGCCCCGGCGCGGCAAGGGGGGTTATTTGTTTTTTCAGGCCTTCGGGCCGGGGCGGGGCATCCCTATCTGAGGCAGGTTCGCCGTGTCATTTGTAGGGGCGAGGCATGCCTCGCCCCTACGGAAGGGGAGGTTCTTCTTCCGTCCCTGCCAGCGCGGGCGGGAAGGGCGCGAAGAAGGTCTGCCGGGCGAGCCAGGGCGCCTCGGCGTGCCGGCGGAGGGCGGCCGCAACTGACGCCCGCCGGGCGGGGCGGGCGAGGGCGGCGTGGAGGTGTCTTTCATATTCCTCCATCACTTTCGGCAACGGCAGCTTCTCGCGGTTCGCCGCGATCCGCTCCAGGGTTTTCGCCTCGCGCTGGCCGCGGGCCATGAGGAGGAGGCGGTTCCTCTCCTGGTAGCGCGCGAGGCCGGCCATCGAGGGCTTCTCCTTCACCGCCCGGAAGGCGGCCAGCGCGAAGAGCTTCGTCAGGAAGCGCTCCCGGATGGCGAGATGGGCAAGCCTGGCCTCGTCCTCCACCGCCAGCCCCGGGAAGCGCGCCAGCACCTCCCCCGCGAAGAGGCCCGCGCCCTTCTCCAGCACCGTGCCGCTCTCCTCCCCGCCGTACATCTTCGCGTCCCGGATCCCGCAGGACGGCGAGCGGCTCTTTAGGATGAAGCCGTCCGCGCCCTCCAGTCTCCCAAGAAACTCCCCCGCGAAGCGCCGCATGGCCCGCGTCACGTCCCGCCCGGTCGAGGGCTGGAGCAATTTCCTCTCCTCACCATCTTGGATGATCCGGATGGGGTCCCTCGGCACCCCCAGCCCGATCTCCACCTCTGGGCACACGGGCCTGATCTCGACATGGGGCGCGAGCTTCGCGAGGAAGGGGAACGGAATGCGCGCCCCGTCCCAGCGAGGAAGGGGAACGGAATGCGCGCCCCGTCCCAGCGGCAGGGCGAGAGCTCCAGGCACTGGCTCAGCACGACGACGGGGCGGGGGAAGGGCATGGGGGAGGGTCCGAGTGAGGGGGGAGAGCGGAATACTTTTTGTTTTTTTAGGATATCATAGGACGCCTTGGCCCGATGTTTCTGAGCAGTGGAGTTCAGTGTAATGAAATTGGGAGATAAAGAGTACGCAAGATATCTTGGTGGACTAATGGCGAACTTTCATTCGCTTGAGTTCATTCTGCGTGCGTTTCTGCAAGAATTGCCTACGGCAAAGCCGATCAGTATTTCTTCTGGAACGAATCTCTTCTCTTCTCCGGTTGGAACCGAGCTACCTGAAAACGAGATCACGAGCTATGACTCGCTAGGCCAACTGATTGGTAAATTTAACTCTGTGATGGAAAGTCGTGGTCTCGCCGAAATTGATAAAACGCTGGTCGACGTGCGAGACGCACTCGCCCATGGAAGGGTGTCTGCAGATTCGCCGAATGACACCTTGCGGCTTCTCAAGTTCGACAAGCCAGTAAACGGACGTGTCCGCGTTGTTTTTAATGAAAAACTGACGAAGCCGTGGTTTGATGCCCAAATAAAGCGAGTCCATGAAGCCATTCTATTGGTGGTAAAGAACGTTAAGTCCTAACTCTCCTTTCGCTCCTTCCCCCCCCTCACGTCCTTCGCTCCGCCCGGATCTGGGCGAGGACGCGCTCCTCGTCCCGGGCCGCGTCCAGGGCCATGGACACGTCGCGGAAGTAGTAGCCCAGCCCGGCCAGCATCGCGAGGAACCCCAGGACGAAAAACAGGATGGACGCGGCGTTGGCCGGGGGCCACAGCACGGCGAGCCCCAGGAGCAGGCACGTGATGAGGGTGAGGATGATGCTGGCCAGCACCCACAGGAGGGCGTTCCGGACCACGATCACGTGCCGGGTGACGGCCTCAATCTGCCGGTCGAGCACCTGGGCCTCCGCGTGCTCCCCCAGGCGCTCCTTTTGGTGGCGCTCCCAGTGGAAGGCGCGCAGGCGGGTGATGATGCCCATCATGCGCGTGTTGATGGAGAGGACCAGCAGCCCCGCCGCCGAGATGAAGATGGCCGGCGCGAGGAGCGCCGCCACCAGCTGGGCCCCGGTCATCGCCGCCTCCCCGGGAGGAACTTACTTTTTCGCGTACTCGTAGAAGCCCCGCCCGCTCTTTCTTCCAAGCCACCCCGCCGAGGTCATGCGGCGCAGGAGCGGCGGGGGGCCGAAGCGGGGCTCGTAGAGCTCGCGCGCCATGGCGTCCGCCACGAAGGTCTGGACGTCCACCCCCACGAGGTCGATCAGGGTGAGGGGGCCCATGGGGTGGCCCAGGCCCTGGCTCACGGCGAGGTCGAGGGTCTCGCGGTCCGCCAGGCCCTCGTCGTAGAGCTGGGCGGCGTGGTTGAGGAAGGGCACCACGAGCCGGTTCACGAGGAAGCCGGGGCGGTCCCGGACCGGGATGGGGGTCTTGCCCAGGCGCTGGCAGAAGGCGAGGCCGAAGGCGGCGGTCTCGGAGGCGGTCTGCTGGGCCTCGACCACCTCGACCAGGCGCATGGCGTAGGGCGGGTTGAAGAAGTGGAGGCCGAGCACGCGCCCGGGATGCTTGGTCTGGGCCGCCATGGCGGTGACGGGGAGGCAGGAGGTGTTCGAGGCGATGATCGCCCCCCCCTTCGCGATCCCGCCCAGCCGCTTGAAGAGGCCGAGCTTCAAGTCCAGGTCCTCGACCGCGGCCTCGATGATGAGGTCGCAGCCTCCCAGGCTCTCCAGCGCGGTGCCGCCGGCCAGGCGCCCGAGGACGGCCGCCTTCCCGCCCTCGCTCATCTTCCCGCGCTGGACGGCGCCCGCGAGGTTCGCCCGGACCCTCCCCAGGCCCGCCTCCAGCGCGGCGGCGTTCACCTCGACGGCGCTCACTTCATAGCCCGCCACCGCGCACACCTGGGCGATGCCGCTCCCCATGGTGCCCAGGCCGATGACCCCCACGCTGCGGATCCGGTCCGCCAGGGCCAGGCCCGCCGAGAGGTCCCGCGCCCCCGCGGCTTCGGGCGCGGCCTCGGCGTCGCCTAGTTCCGAGGGTTGCTTGTAGGTGTAGAAGCCCCGGCCCGTCTTCATGCCCAGCCGCCCGGCGGCGATCATCCGCCCGGCCAGGGGCGGGGGGGCGTAGCGGGGGTCGCCGAGCTGCTCGAAGAGCGAGAGCGCCGTCTCCCGGTGGGCGTCCAGCCCCTGGATGTCGAGCAGGCGCAGGGGGCCCGTCTTGTGGCCGAGGCCGAGCTGCACCCCGGCGTCGAGGCCGGCGGGCGCCGCGTAGCCGGACTCCACGAGGCGGATGCAGTCGTTCAGGAAGGGTACGGACAAGCGGTTCAGGATGAGGCCGGGGGAGTCCTTCACCACCGTGGGAGTGAGCCCCGCCTCCTTCAAGAAGGCGGTGGCGGCCTGGACGGCCCCCTCGCTCGTGAGCGGCCCGGGGGCCACCTCGACGAGCTGGCTGTAGGGGGCCGGGTGGCGGAAGTACATGCCGAGGATCCGCTCCGGGCAGCCCGAGGCCTCGCCGAGGGAGGCGATGGAGAGGGCGCCGGCCGCGCTGGCGAGTACGGTCTCCTCCCCCGTCAGGCCCGCGAGGCGGCGGAGGCGGGCGCCCCTCTCGGCCAGCCCTCCCGGGAGGGCCTCGATGACGAGGGCGCAGCCGGGGGGCAGGGGGCCGCTCGCCCCGGCGAGGGCCGCCTCCACGCCCCCCCGGGCGAGGGCGGCGGCGATGGCGGAGCCGGCCGGGCCCTGGCCGATGACGGCGGCGCGCCTCTCGCTCATCGCCGGGTCTCCCTCTCCGAGGGTGGGTGGTCGGTGCGGGAAAGTGACGCCAAAGGGTTTTGTAGGTTTCCCCGCGGGGGGTGTCAAACCCGCGGGAGGGTTGCGCCCCGCCGGGGTTTCCGGCTATGGGAAAGCCCTATGCCGATGAGCCGGGAAGAGATCGCCCAACTCGCCGAAGCGGCCTCGGGGGAGAGGAAGCCCCTCTCCCTCCCCGGGGCGGACCTGCGCGAGGCCGACCTGAGCGGGCTGGACCTCTCGGGGGCGGACCTGGGCGGGGCCGTCCTGGCGGGGGCCTCGCTGCGCGGAGCGGACCTCTCGGGGGCCAACCTGGGCCAGGCCGACCTCCAGGGGGCCGACCTGGAGGAGGCGGTGTTGGACGACGCCGTCCTGGCCGAGGCCGATGTGGCCGGGGCCAACCTCCGGGGGGCGAGCCTGGTGGGGGCCGACCTGGAGGGGGTGAACCTGGGCGAGGCCATCCTCGATGGAGCCAGGTTTCTCTAATGAAAACGGACACAAATGGAACATCCTTCGGGGCCTCCAGGCCGCTCGCTCTCCTTTTTCCGATGAATCGGTCTTCTTGCCTTGCAGGCGCGGCTGAATGGGATATGATCGCCCTGCTCGCGCGTTTGTAGGGTATCAGTATGCGCGGAATTCTCTTTCCTGAGGGCGGCAAAATGGGCAGGTCGGCGGTGTTCATCGATGGGGCGTATATCGAGTTCCTGATTCGGGAAGAGTTTGCCGAGATGCGGGTGGATTTCGCCCGGCTTTCGCAGAGGCTCGCCGGCACCAAGGAGCTCCTGCGGACCTACTACTACCACTGCCTGCCCTACCAGGGCGCCAACCCCACCGAGGAGGAGACGAAGCGCTACATGAACAAGCTGCGCTTCTTCCGCACCCTCGACCGCCTGCCCCGCTTCGAGGTGCGCCTGGGCGAGATCGTCTACCGCGGCGTGCGGGAGGACGGGCGCGAGAACTTCGTGCAGAAGCGCGTGGACATGATGCTCGGCGTGGACCTCGTGCGCCTGGCCACGAGCGGCCAGATCACCGACGCCATCCTCGTGGCGAGCGACAGCAACCTCGTGCCCGCCGTCGCGGCGGCCAAG
>MGDP01000196.1 GCA_001790955.1 Candidatus Tectomicrobia bacterium RIFCSPLOWO2_12_FULL_69_37 | reverse complement strand
CCGGCCCGACCCGGACATGGCCCGCGTGCGCGAGGCGGCGAGGCTGCTCGGCGCGGCGAAGAAGCCCGTCATCGTGGCGGGGGGAGGGGTGCGCGCCTCGGGCGCGGGAAAGGAACTGCTCGAGTTCGCCGAGAAGCTCCAGATCCCCGTCGCCACCTCCTTGAACGGGAAGGACTCCATGCCGGCCAAGCACTCCCTCTCGGTGGGGGTGGTGGGCACCTACTCCCGCAAGAGCGCCAACCGGGTGGTGAAGGAGGCCGACCTCGTCTTCTTCGTGGGCTCTTCGGCGGGAGGCATGGCCACCCACTTCTGGGCCGTCCCCCCCATCGGCACCCCGGCCATCCAGCTCGACATCGACCCCATGACCATCGGGCGCAACTACCCCCTGAAGGCCTCCATCCACGGGGACGCCAAGGTCTCTCTCAAGAAGCTGGCCGAGGCCGCCGACGCCGCCACCGCCCCCTCGCGCAAGGCCTGGGTCGAGCGCGCCCAGGCCATCGTCAAGGAGTACTACGCCGAGTTCGCCCCCCTCCTGAACGCCGAGCAACTCCCCATGCGCCCCGAGCGCATGTGCAAGGAGCTTTCGGAGCACCTCCCCTCGGACGCCATCGTGGTGGTGGACACCGGCCACTCCGGCATGTGGATGGGCGGGATGTGGGACCTCAAGGCCGGCCAGGGCTACATGCGCAGCGCCGGCCACCTGGGCTGGGCCTTCCCCGCCGCCCTGGGGGCCAAGTGCGGGGCGCCGGAGCGGCCCGTCCTCTGCTTCACCGGGGACGCCGGCTTCTACTACCACATCGGCGAGATCGAGACGGCCGTCCGCTGGAACATCAACGCCGTCATCCTGGTGAACGACAACCGCTCCGGGAACCAGTCCAAGCGCGGCTTCGACCGCGCCTACGGCGGCCAGCAGACCAAGAAGGCCTTCGAGCTCTGGGGCTTCAACGAGGTGAACCTGGCCAAGGTAGCCGAGAGCCTGGGGGCGACCGGCATCCGGGTCGAGAAGCCAGGGGAGATCAAGGGCGCCCTCGACCGGGCCTTCTCTCACAAGAAGGGCCCCGTCGTCCTGGACGTGGTCTCCGACATCGACGCCGCCGCGCCCCTGGCGTTTTCGTAAGGAGGCACGGCCGGCCGTCATCCTTGACAGCCTTGCGGTCGCGGGCTACCCTCGAAACCAGAATGTTCAACGATGTAGACTGTCCTTCAATAGGGAGTCTCCTCAGCATGACCATGAAGACCGCCAAATCGAGATCAGGCGTGGTGAGGCGCCTGCCCCTGACCGAAGCGAGGAATCACCTCGGCGCCGTCGTCAAGGGTGTTCATCTTCGCAAGGAGTATGTGATCCTAGAGAAAGACGGCATCCCTCTCGCCGCGCTCATGGATGTCGGCGAGTTCGAGGACTACCTGGAACTCCGCGATCCCAAGGTCCAGGAGCACATCCGGAAGAGCAATCAGGAGTACTTGGCCGGAAAGAGCCGGCCCGCCGGGGAGTTTTTCCGAGAGCTCCGTGAGGAGTCCCGCCGGAAGGCCAAGCGGCCCCGGAGCGCATGACGCCACCGTTTTCCCTCCGGACCACCCCCCGCTTCGAGCGTCTTGCCCGGGCCCTCCGTAGAGGCCACCCAGAGTTCGAGACCCTTCAGGAGCGAGCGGGCGCGGTCCTGACGGCTGATCCGTACAACCATACTCGGAAGCATCACATCCGGAAGCTCGAGGCGGTTCCGCCCGGCGAGGGCCAGTGGCGTCTTTCGCTCGGCCGGTTCCGCTTTCGCTATGACATTTACGGGGACGAGGCCGTGCTCCAGTTTTGTGGCCTGCGGCGGGAGGACACGTACCGCTGATACGTCCAAAAGCCCCGTCCGGACGGTTTCGCCGCAACGCACCCAGGCCGCAGCGGCCCTTGGCGTTCGCGTAGGCAAAAACCGAGCAGGGGCGACCGGCCGGTCGCCCCTGCTTTTCACTCCCCGTCCAGGGGGATGTTCTCGTAGTCGGGGATCGCCCCCGACCCCTTCTTGGCGGCGAGGGATTTCCTGCGGAACTCCATCACCAGCTCGCCGCGCTGGTTGTAGGCGCGGGTGTCGATGGTGACGATGCCGCGGTCGGGCTTGCTCCGGGATTCCCGCTTCTCCACCACCGTGCTCTCGGCGTAGAGGGTGTCCCCGGCGAAGACGGGGGCGGGCATGCGGATGTGCTCCCACTCCAGGTTGGCGATGGAGCGGTAGGACACGTCCAGCACCGTCAGGCCCGTCACGACGGCCAGGGTGAAGGCCGAGTTGACGAGGGGCCTGCCGAAGGGGGTCTTCGAGGCGTAGTGGTGGTCGAAGTGGATGGGGTGGTTGTTGTTCGTGAGGAGGGTGAACCAGGTGTTATCCGCCTCGAGGATGGTGCGGCCAGGTCTATGCTTGATCACCTCCCCCACCACGAAGTCCTCGTACCAGCGGCCCATCTGGAAATCGGGCATGGAAACTCCCTCCTGCGGCGATGGGCCCGACGCCCTGTAGGGGCGTATGGCCTACGCCCCTACACTTCCCGCCGCCTCTGATGGCTCCTCCCTCACGCCGGGTACCGCTCCAGCAGCCGCCTCGCGATGATGAGGCGCTGGATCTCGTTCGAGCCCTCGCCGACGGTCAAGAGCTTGCAGTCGCGGAAATAGCGCTCGACCGGGAGCTCCTGGATGTAGCCCATCCCGCCGTGCACCTGGATGGCCTCGCTCGCGCAGAACTCGGCCGTCTCGGAGGCGAAGAGCTTGGCCATCCCGGCCTCCAGGTCGCAGCGCTTGCCGGCGGCCTTGAGGGTGGCCGCCTGGTAGGTGAGGAGCTTGGAGGCCTCGATGCGGGTGGCCATCTCGGCGAGTTTCGCGGCGATGAGCTGGTGCTGGGCCAGGGGCTTGCCGAAGGTCTCGCGCTGCTGGGCGTAGCGCACCGAGTCCTCGAAGGCCGCGCGGGCGAGCCCCACGCTCCGCGCCGCGACGTTGATGCGCCCTCCCTCCAAGGCGCTCATGATCATGGGGAAGCCCTCGTTCTCCTGGCCCAGCAGGTTCTCCAGGGGTACCCTCGCGTCCTGGAAGATGAGCTCGCTCGTCCGCAGCCCCCGGTAGCCCAGCTTCTTCAAATGGCGGCTCACCTGGAAGCCGGGCGCCCCCTTGTGGATGAGAAGGCAGGAGATGCCCTTGGCCTTGGGGAGGGAGGGGTCGGTTCTCACGAAGGTGCTGAACATGGTGCCGTGCTCGGCGTTCGAGATGAACATCTTGGTGCCGTTCACCACCCAGCAGTCCGCCTCCCGGCGCGCGGCGGTCTTGAGGGCGGCGGAGTCCGAGCCCGAGCCCGGCTCGGTGAGGGCCATGCCGGAGTGCCACTCGCCGGTGGCCAGCTTGGGGAGGTAGCTCTGCCGCTGCTCCTCGGTGCCGTAGTGGAGGATCATCCAGGCCGTCATCATGTGGGTGCCGAGGATGCCCGCGACGCTCATCCAGCCGACCGAGATCTCCTCCATGAGGATGGCGTAGCAGACCTCGTCCATCCCGCCCCCGCCGTACCTCTCGGGGATGGTGAAGCCGAAGAAGCCCAGCTCCCGCATCTTCCGGGCGATGGGCTCGGGGTACCTGTCCGCCAGCTCGTACTCCATCGCGATCGGGCGCACCTCCCGGTCCACGAAGTCCTTCGCCATCTGGCGCACGCTGCGCTGGAGCTCGGTTTCCTCGAAGTCCACGCCTTCTCCTTCGCAAGCACCTTCGAACCCAGGGGGAGCGGCCCGACCTTACACCAGCGGTTTCCCGCCCGGCAAGGCGCGGCTCAGGGTCCCGCCCGGCGCGGGGCGGGCCTCGCCACGAGCCGGACGCTCACCCGCACCACGCCTCCCCCCGGCACGAGGAGGAGGGTGGTGGGCCGCGACATCCCGAAGTCGGGGAGGGAGAGCTCCCCCGCCCCCCGGACGTAAAGGTCCGCCCCCGTGTCGTCCATCTCGAACCGGAGGACGACCTGGCGCTCCGCCCCGTGGAGGCGGAGCGTCCCCCGGGCCTCGACCTCCCAGTCCTTCTCGCGCCCCCGGCGCTCGGGCGGCGCGAGCGCTTTCGCCCCGGCGACTTTCAGCTCCGCCTCCGGATAGCGCCCCGCCTCCAGCACCTGGCCGCGGAACATCGCCTCCTGCAAGGGGTCTCCCGCCCTGAGCGAGCCCGTCTCCACCTTGATCCAGCCGCTCGCCCCCTCGAAAGGGTCGCCGCCCCCCGAGAGGAGGATCTCCCCCCGCACCAGGCCGAAGTGGGCGTCGTGGGAGAGGAGCAGCCCCCCCCGGAAGGAGAAGGAGACACGGCTCCGCTCGGGGATGACTTCGTAGCGGTAGGCGACGGGGGGCGCGGCACCCACGGGTGTGGAGGGGGAAGCTCCCTCCGCCGGAACCGCCAGCCAGAGCCAGGAAAGGAACAGGGCGAGAACGAAGCGCATGGGCTTGCCCGGCGAAAGGAAAGAGCGGAAGCGGAGGATCAGCGGCCCTCCCCCGCCTCGTTCAGATAGGCCTGGAAGTCCCCCAGGGTGCGAGCGATGAAGCCGGCCGCGCGGTCCAAGGCGATGAACTCCATGCCGCCCTCGTCCCCCGCCACCTCCTCGCGGAGCCCCTCCAGCGCATCGAGGTACGCCCGGGCCCGGGCCCCCGGGGGCACCCCTTTCTTCCCGGCGGGCGCCTTGCCCTTCTCGACGAACTCGCCGAAGGGCCCCGCCTCGTAGGACACGAAGCAGAAGGCATGGTAGAGGGCCTCCTCCTCGACGCCGCCCTCCCCCTCGGCGTCCTTGCGCAGCTCGTTCAGCTTGGCCAGGACGGGCTCGGCTTTCACCCCGATCTCCTCCGCTCGCCCGCGCGGCGGGCAAGGGCAGTATAGCGCCCCCTCAAGACGCCTTGCGCGCCCGGGCCTCCACCCCCGCCATCCGCTCCAGCACCTTCACGATGGAGATGTGATCCAGGTCGCCCTCGCCGTTCGCCACCTGGGCGTTGAACATCTGGGAGACCAGCGCCGCGCCCGGCAGGGCCACCTGCCGCTCGCGCGCCTGGTCCAGGGCGTAACGCAGGTCCTTGACGTGCATCCTCACCCGCGCGCCCGGCCGGAAGTCCCCGGAGAGGATCTTGGGCGCCTTCACCTCGAGCGCGCCGCAGCGGGCGAGACCCGCACCCAGCACCTCCACCAGCGCCGCCGGGTCGAGCCCCGCCTTGGCGCCGAAGACCAGCGCCTCTCCCACCCCCAGGAAGGTGATGGCCACCAGGATCTGATTCGCCAGCTTGGCGATGCAGCCCGAGCCGGGGGCCTCCCCCACGAGCACCACCTTGCGCCCCAGCACGTCGAGCAGGGGCTTGCAGCGGTCGAAGGTCTTGCGCGGCCCCCCCACCATGATGGAGAGGGTGCCCTGGGCCGCGCCCTCGGGGGCGCCCGAGACCGGGGCGTCCAGCATCTCCACCCCGCGCTTGGCCAGCTCCCCGGCCACCTTGATGGCGCTGGCGGGGTGGTTGCTCGTGCAGTCGATGAGGACGCTGCCCGGGCGCATGGACCCGGCCAGCCCGTTCGGGCCGAGCACCACATCCTCCACGTGAGGGGCGTCGGGCAGGCAGGTCACGATCACCTCCGCCTGCTTCGCCACCTCGGCGGGGCTCGCGCAGGGGACCGCCCCCTCGGCCGCCAGCTCGTCCACGGCGGGGCGGCTGCGGTTCGCCACCGCCACCCGGTGACCCGCCCCGAGGAACCGGCGCGTCATCGGCTTGCCCATCAGCCCGAGTCCGATGAAACCGACCTGCGCTGTCGCCATCGCTCATCCTCCTGTCGGTGGGTGGGGGAACCCGCCCAGGTTCCCACAAATCCCCCGCGAAATGAAAGGAGGGGCTCCCGCCGGCCGCGGTTGACGCGCCCTCCCCCCCGGGTTCAGATGGGGCATGATAGCCTGGGCGGTCGCAGGGATTCTCGTGCCGTCGCTGGCCCTCCTGGCCGGCTGCGGCGCCATGCAGGAGGTGAAGCACCACCAGGTCGAGATCCGCGTCCCCGCCCCGGCTGCGCGGCCCGTCCCGGCGCGGGCCCGCCTCGTCCTCCTCGCGGCGGACGCCCGGCAGGAGCCCGGCCTCTCGCGCACCGAGGAGTACGCCCTCCGGGAGAAGGCCCCTCTCCCCACCACTCTGCTCGCGGCGGCCGCCCCCCGGATGCGCGCGGCGGGGATCGAGCCCCTCGAGGACCGGGAGAGCCGGATGGCCTCGGGCCAGATCGCCGTCGTCCTCACCCGCCTGGAGGCCAAGCTCGAAAAGACCCGCTGGCTGGCGAGCGCCGCCCTGACCGTCGAGGCGGCCGACAACCTGGGCCGGCCGATGGGCCGCTGGGAGGCGATCGGCCGGGGGGCCCACGACGACACGCGCATCATGGCGGGCGCCGCTGGCCTCGCCCTGGGGAAGGCCATCGGCGAGGCGCTGGACCGCATCCCCTGGGCCCAGGTCGGCCGCGCGCGGCCCTCCCCCTGAGGCTGTACACCCCCACCCCGCTCGTTTATCCTTGAGGCCGTCTCTTCCCCGGGTCTCATCCCGTGCAGGACCTTCTCCCCTCTGAGGACGCGATGCCACCGATCGCCAAGGAAGTGAACGCCGACCTCCTCTGGAAGCACATGGAGGCGCTCTGCCAGTGGGAGCGCTACACGGGCACCGAGGGAGAGAACGCGGCCGTCGCCTACATCGAAAGGCAGATGACGGCCCTCGGCATCCCGGTCACCGTCCACGAGTTCGACGCCTACATCAGCATCCCCGGCCCCGCTTCCCTCGACATCCTCGGCGAGGGCGGCCAGCGCATCCCCGGCATCACCGCCGTCTTCGGCGCCTCGACGGGCGAGGCGGGGGTGACGGGCGACGCCGTCCACGTGGGGGAGGCCGAGGGGCCCGGCGAGGCGTCCATCGCCGGGCGGATCGTGGTGGCCGAGCGGATGATGAGCCCGGCGCGCTTCTTCGCCTTCGAGCGGGCGGGGGCCATCGCCCAGGTCTACGTGAACCTGGGGGTGGCCCACGAGGGCCCCATCTCCACCATCTGGGGCTCCCCCACCCCCGAGACGGCGGACCGCCTGCCCTGCACCCCCCTCGTCACCCTCTCCCGGGAGCAGGGCCAGGGCCTCATCGGCCACCTCAAGGCCAAGCGCGAGACCAAGCTCCGGGTGCGGGCCCAGACCGACACCCGCTGGCGGCCCACCCGGATGCCCGTGGCCGACATCGCCCCCCCCAAGGAGTCGGAGGAGTTCGCCCTCCTCGGGGGCCACCTCGACTCCTGGCAGATCGGGGCGAACGACAACGCGGCGGGCGACACCACCCTCATGGAGCTGGCCCGGCTCATCCACGGCCGCCGCAAGGAGCTCAAGCGCGGGCTGCGCGTCATCTGGTTCAACGGCCACTCGCACGGCCGCTTCTCGGGCTCGGCCTGGTACGCCGACCACATGTTCGAGGAGCTGCGCGCGCGCTGCGTGGGCTACCTGAACATCGACCAGCCCGGCGCCCGCCAGGCCACCCTCTACCGGCCCTTCGCCTCGGCGGACATCTCGGCCTGGGTCCAGGACGTGGTGAAACGCCTCGGCGGCCAGAAGACCACTCCCACCCCTCCCCTGCGGATGGCCGACCAGTCCTTCTGGGGGGTGGGCGTCCCCTCCTTCTCCTTCCTGCCTGTGCTGCCCGAGGGCGCCCCGGACCTCCAGAAGGACCACCCCCACTCCGGCTTCCCCGAGTACTGGCACAACCCCGCCGACACCCTCGACAAGATGGACAAGAAGCTCCTCACCGAGCACTGCCGGCTCTACGCGGGGGCCCTGCACGAGCTCTGCACCCTGAAGGTCGCCCCCCTCGACCCGCGCACCGTGGCCGGGGTGGCCGAAGCCGAGCTCGCCGCCCTCAAGAAGAAGGCCGCGGGGGCCTTCGACCTCAAGCCCGCCGAGGCGGCGGCCCGGGAGTTCAAGGGAGCGGCCCAGGGGCTCATGAAGAGGCTGGGGAAGATGAAGGGTCCCGAGGCCAACCGGATCCTCCTCCGGATCAGCCACACCCTCAACCCCGTGCTCTACACCCAGCAGGGGCCCTACGATCAGGACCCGGCCTCGCCCGCCGTCCGCTTCCCCGGCCTCCAGCGCCTGGGCCGCTACCTCGCGGCGGGGACGTCCTCCCACGAGGGGCGGCTGCTCTACACGCGCCTCGTGCGGGAGCGCAACCGCGCCGCGGCGGCGCTTCTCCAGGCGGCGGAGATCGCCTCGGGGACGTAGCGCCCCGGCGGACTCAGCCCTTGGCCGGGGCCTCCGGGGCGAGGTGCGCCTCCACCTCGGCGCAGGCGGTGACCCACCCGAGCGAGGCCGCCACCTGGCTCACGGCGGCCCTGTGGAGCTCGGGGCCGTTCCAGGTCGCGCAGGCGTCTTCCACCAGGAACACGCGGTAGTCCCGGCAGAAGGCCCCGTAGGCGGTCGCGAGCACGCAGTTGTTGGTGTTCACCCCGCAGAGGAAGAGGTTCTCCGTCCCCAGCCCCTTCAGGATCACCTCCAGGTGGGTGGAGTAGAAGGAGTCGTAGCGCGGCTTGTGGACGACGATCTCCCCCTCGCGGGGCCCCACGGCGTCGTGGACCTCGGCGTAGGGGGAGCCCTCGGTGTTGAGGCTGGTCTTGCGGGTGAAGCCGGCCCCGGCCACCTTTTTCCGGTTCTCCTCCTGCCAGCGCAGGAAGGGGTTCTTCTTGTCCACCGGCCCCCAGGCCGTCCGGCGGCCGTAGTTCTGGGTGTAGATCACCGGCAGGTTGCGGGCCCGGAAGCTCTGGAGGAGGGACTGGACACCCCTCGTCACCCGGGCGGCGTCCTCCTTCTCCAGGGGGGCGTAGGAGAATTGCGGATCGAAGTAGCCCCGCACCATGTCCACCACGAGCAGGGCGCTCTTGCCGCCCTCCACCTTCAGCTCCGCCAGGATGCCCATCCCTCTCTCCTTCTCTCCGTCATCCGATGGCGCCCGGCGCTCCGCGGGCATCATAGGCTACGTCGCGTCCTCCTCGACGCCCTTCCCGGAGACCCCGCGCAGGCGCGGGTCCAGCACGTCGCGCAGGGCGTCCCCCGCCAGGTTGAAGCCCATCACCAGCACCATGATGGCCCCTCCCGGGATGGCCGAGACCCAGGGGGCGATCTCCAGCACCTGCTGGCCCTCGGCGATCATGAGCCCCCAGGCGGGGGTCGGGGGAGGCGGGCCCAGCCCGAGGAAGCTCAGGCTCGACTCCACCACGATGGCCGTCGCCACCCGGAAGGTCGAGAGCACCACGAGCGGCCCCATGATCTGGGGGATGATGTGCACCGCCCCCAGGCGGAAGTAGCCCGCCCCGAGCCCCCGGGCGGCCTCGACGAACTCCCGCTCCTTCACCGCCAGGGTCTCCCCCCGCACCAGGCGCGCGATGTGGGGGAAGGTGGCGACCCCCACGGCGATCATGGCGTTGGTGAGCGAGGGTCCGAGGATGGCCATCACCAGGATGGCGAGGAGGTAGAGGGGGAAGGAGAGGAGGATGTCCACCATCCGCATGAGGAGCATGTCGGCCCATCCCCCCAGGAAGCCCGAGAGGAAGCCCACCACCACCCCCAGGGCGAGGCCGATCGAGACGGCCAGGATGCCCATCCGCAGCGAGATGCGCGCCCCCCACACGATGCGGCTGAAGATGTCCCGGCCGAGCTGATCCGTGCCGAGCAGGTACGTGGCGCCGGGGGGCTTGAGCTGGTCCGCGAGCGCCTGGGAGGCGGGGTCGTGGGTGGCCACCCAGGGGGCGAACAGGGCGGCCAGCACCACGGCCAGCACCAGGGCCACCCCGAGGAGGGCCGAGGGGGACTGGAGCAGGAGGCGCGCCGCCCCGCTGCGGGCGGTGACGCCGCCCTCCGCCTCCTTGGCCCGCGCAGCTCCGCCCGCCGCCATTCTCTCACTCATACCGGATGCGCGGGTCGACCAGGCCGTAGGCCAGGTCCACCACCAGGTTCACCAGGATGATCACCAGCAGGTAGACCAGCATGGTCCCCTGCACCATCGGGTAGTCCCGGGCCAGGACCGACTCGATCAGCAGCGTCCCCATGCCCGGGCGGCTGAAGACGATCTCGGTCACGGTGGTCCCGCCCAGGAGCTGGCCCAGGTCGAGCCCGATCACCGTGACGATGGGGAGCAGCGCGTTGCGGAAGGCGTGCCTGCCCTTGACCGCCGCCTCGGAGAGCCCCTTCATCCGGCCCGTGCGGATGTAGTCCTGGCCCAGGATCTCGAGGAAGCTCGACCGCGTGACCCGGGCGATGAGGGCCGCCCCCCGCAGCCCCAGCGAGAGGGCGGGGAGGGCCAGGTGCCAGAGCACGTCGAGCGGCCGCGAGGGGTCGCCCACCCCGATGGTCGGGAACAGGCGGAGCTGGAACGAGAGGACGATGATGAGGAGGATGCCCAGCCAGAAGACGGGCATGGAGATCCCCGAGAGCGCCCCCACCATGCAGGCGCGGTCGACCCAGCTGTTGCGGTAGGCCGCCGAGAGGAAGCCGGCCGGCAGCCCGATGAGGACGGCGAAGACCATGCCCCCGGCCGCGAGGTAGAGGGTGTAGTGGTAGATGCCCGCGATCTCGCTCACGACCGGGCGCTGGCTCCGGTAGGAGAGCCCCAGGTCGCCCGCCGCGGCGCGGCCCAGGTAGCGGAGGAACTGCTTCGGCAGGGGCTGGTCGAGCCCAAGGTCGCGGCGGAGGTCCTCGACGGCCTTCCGGTCCGCCCCGAGGTCCGACAGCATGATGGCGGCCGGATCCCCCGGCACCAGATGGACGATGAAGAAGACGATGACGAAGGCGGCCGCCAGCGTCAGCAGCGTGGCCCAGAAGCGCTGGATCGCGTAGCGCATGGGGAGGGCCCGGGCCTCCCCCCGCCGGGCGGCGGGGGGAGGCGGCGGGAGCCTATTTCTCGAGCCAGACCTGGCGCCAGGGGAAGGAGTCCTGGAACGTAGGCGCGTTGTTCTTCACGTAGGGCTGCATGGCGACCACGTAGTTCACGTTGACGATGGCGAAGCCCGCCAGGTCCTCCACGAAGATCTTCCGCGCGGCCGCCTGGATGAGCTCCTTGCGCTTCGCCTCGTCCACGGTGTGGCGCCCCTTGAGCAGCAGGCCGTCCGCCCCGGCGTAGCCCGAGGTGTTGGGGAAGGGCTGGTTCTTGCTGAAGAAGTACTGGTGGATGTACTGGTCCGGGTCCACCCGGGTGATGCGGGTGAAGAGGATGTCGAACTGCCCCGCCCGCCACTTGCGGTCGTAGATGGCCCGCTCGGGGACGCTGATCTTCGCCCGGATCCCCACCTGCCGCCACTGCTCCTGGAGCACGGCGGCCACCTGGGGCCACTGGGCGGCCGGCATGACGTTCACGTCCGCGTCGAGCCCGCCCGCGAAGCCCGCCTCGGCGAGGAGCTTCCTGGCCTTCGCGGGATCGTAGTCGGCCTTGTTGTAGAGCTCCTCGTAGCCGAAGACGTGGGGGTTCATCAGGTTGTGCCGGGGGGTGGCGTTGCCGAAGAAGACGTGCTTCGCGATGGCCTCCCGGTCCGTCGCGTGGAGGATGGCCCGCCGCACCCGGACGTCGTCGAAGGGCTTCTTCCTCAGGTTGAAATGGAGGAAGTGGGTGGCGTAGCCGGGCGTGGCGAGGATGTTGAGCTTCTGGTTCTTCTTCACCTCCTGGATGGAGGCCCCCTCGAGCAGGGTGGCCACGTCGAGGTCGCCGCGCTCGATGGCGAGCTTGGCCACCGTGTCGTTGCGGATCACCTTGTTGACGACCCTCTGGATGTGGACCTTCTCCCAGGTGTTCGGGTTGCGGACGAGCACGACCTCGCTCCCCCGCACCCACTTCTCGAACATGAAGGGCCCGGAGCCGATGGGGTCCTGGCCGTACTTGGCGCCCTTCTCCTTGATGGCCCGCTCGTTCACGATCCAGCCGGGGCGGAAGGCGAGCACGGCCCCCAGGAAGGAGGGATAGGGATCCTTCAGCGTGAGGCGGATGGTGTGATCGTCCACCACCTCAATCTTCTGGAGCGGCTGGAGGAGGCCCCGGAAGCGGGACTTCGTCGCCGGGTCCCTGATGCGATCGAGGGTGTACTTCACGTCCTTGGCGGTGACCTCGCCGTAGCCCTTGTGCCACTTCGCCCCGCGCCGCAGGTAGAAGGTGTAGGCCCGCCCGTCGGGGGAGACCTCCCAGCGGGTGGCGAGGTCGGGCTCGACCCCGGTGGAGCCCGCCTTGAGGCGCACCAGCCCGCTGTAGATGTTCATGGCGTGCATGTGGTCCGAGGGCTTGCCGACGTGGGCGGGGTCCAGGGTGATGAGGTCGTCGTCCGTCCGCGACCGGATGACCTGCTCCCCGCTCGGGGCGGCATGGGACGGGAGCGGAAGCGCGCCCAGGACGCTCCACAGGCCCACCGCCGTCCACGCCAACAGGGCGAGAAATTTCTTTTCCCTGCGCATTGCCAATACCTCCGACAGAAGCCCCTCCCGGGGACACCGTACGCGCCCCGGCGGCCCGGGACGTGCACTCGCATGGCTGGGTGGCGACGTGACATTCACCGCGTCCCCCGATTATAAGCCAGAATCGCGTTTCAAGCGCGTTGCCGCCCCGTTAAATCGCCGGGACGGGCCGGCCCCGCGCCCTCCTCCCGCCCCCTGGGGGGGCCGCCGGCCCACGTGATATGATGAGG
This sequence comes from Candidatus Tectomicrobia bacterium RIFCSPLOWO2_12_FULL_69_37, assembly GCA_001790955.1. Taxonomy (GTDB): domain Bacteria; phylum UBA8248; class UBA8248; order UBA8248; family UBA8248; genus 2-12-FULL-69-37. The sequence continues at coordinate 2,817 of MGDP01000196.1, read as the reverse complement.
CCCACTGGGCGAGACGCCCCGCAGAAGCCCGGACCGAGGGAGCGCGCATGGACACCGCCCGGATGGCCGACTGCGAGGAGCGGCTGAACCGCCACCTCCGGCTCAACACCTTCCCGGTGGCGGTGCGCTTCCTCAAGAGCTGGGACGAGGTGCCCCCCCGCACCAAGCGCCCCCTCCGCGACCTCGGCAACCGCTTCACCACCTGCCAGGCCATCTCCATGGCCCGCCGCTACGGCTGGGCCATCGCCCTCGGGCGGGAGGACAGCAGCTGCGTCCTCGGCGCCATGGCCCTGGGCCTGGAGAAGCGGCTGCCCCACTACGATGAGGGCAACCTCTGCGTCCAGCTCTACACCGAGAGCCTCGAGGCCGGCCGCCTGAGCGAGGCCAGCGTGCCCCGCCTCCCCGAGGGGGAGCACGTGGGCGTCATCGCCTCCCCCCTCGGCCGGGCCGCCTTCGAGCCCCACACCGTCGTCATCTACGGCAACGGCGCCCAAATCATGCGCCTGGGCCAGGCCTGGCTCTGGAAGCGGGGCGGCACCCTCGCGAGCGAGTTCCGGGGCCGCATCGACTGCGCCGACCTCGCCATCGCCCCCCACATCACCGGGGAGCCCCAGATGATCGTCCCCTGCACCGGGGACCGCATCTTCGGCCAGGTGCAGGACCACGAGGTGGCCTTCAGCTTCCCCTTCCCGGCCATCGGCGAGATCCTCGAGGGCCTCGACGCCACCCACAAGGCGGGCGCCACCCGCTACCCCGTCACCAACTGGCTGAACTACACCGGCGGCTTCCCCCCCGCCTACGAGGCCTACCGCCAGATGCTCGACGAGGACGGCCCGCCCCAGGGCGGCTGAGGCGGCCCTCCAGGCTCCCCGCGTGTCCGGCCCCGGTCCCCCCGGGCGGAAAGGGGGCGCCGAAGCCTTGACGGAGCCGCGGGCGCGGCGTAATATCGCCATCCGATATCACTCATCAACATCAGGTGCGTATGCTGCGCGAGCTGTTCCTGGGGTTCATCCGGGTCCACATCCTCTTCCACGCCGGAGAGGCCCCCGTGTGGGGAGCGGCCTTGATGGAGGAGCTCGCCCGGCACGGCTACCGCGTGGGGCCGGGGACTCTCTACCCCATCCTCCACGCCCTGGAGCGGCAGGGCTACCTGCGCCACGAGCCCCGCGCCGTCGAGGGGAGGATCCGCAAGTACTACCGCATCACCCCCGCCGGAAGGCGCATCCTCGCCCGGGCCCAGGCGCAGCTGCGGGAGCTGGTGAGGGAGGCGCTCCCGGCGCGCGGGCGAAGCCGCTGAGGCGGGACGCATTTTTGAGTCCTCTGGCATCTTCGAATCCCCTGGAGGAGTGACATGGCCGACGCACCCGGCGGCAAGAGCGGCTCCGCCCACCCCGACACCTTCTGGGAATACCTCCTCATCGCCCTCAAGTTCGGCCTCACCTCCTTCGGGGGGCCCATCGCGCATCTCGGCTACTACCGCGAGGAGTTCGTGGTGCGCCGCAAGTGGCTCGACGAGCGCTCCTTCGCGGACCTGGTCGCCCTCTGCCAGTTCCTCCCCGGCCCCGCCAGCAGCCAGGTGCTCATGGGGGTCGGCATCATGCGCGCCGGGCTGCCCGGCTGCATCGCGGGCTTCCTGGGCTTCACCCTGCCCTCGGCCCTCGTCCTCGTCCTCTTCGCCTTCGGGGTGAGCTCCTTCGAGGGCGCGCTCGGCTCGGGCTGGCTCTCCGGCCTCAAGATCGTGGCCGTGGCGGTCGTCGCCCAGGCGGTGTGGGGGATGGCCAAGTCGCTCTGCCCGGACCCCCCGCGCGCGACGGTCGCCATCCTCGCCTCGGTCTTCATCCTCGCCGTGCCCGCCTCCTGGGCCCAGGTGGGGGTGATCCTCATCGGCGGGGTCATCGGCTGGGCCTTCCTGAAGGGGGAGACCGCCTCCGCCCCCGGCTTCGGCCGGACGGTGGGGCGCGGGGTGGCCGTCTTCTGCCTCGTCCTCTTCTTCGGTCTCTTGATCCTTCTGCCCATCGCCGCCCGGATCATCCCGGACATGGCCCTCGCCCAGTTCGACAGCTTCTACCGGGCGGGCTCGCTCGTGTTCGGCGGGGGCCACGTCGTCCTCCCCCTCCTCCAGGCCGAGACCGTGCGGCCCGGCTGGGTGACGAACGAGCAGTTCCTCGCCGGCTACGGCGCCGCCCAGGCCATCCCGGGGCCGCTCTTTGCCTTCGCGGCCTACCTCGGGGCCGCCATGGCCACCCCCCCCACGGCCTGGACGGGCGCCACCCTCTGCCTCGTCGCCGTCTTCCTCCCCTCCATCCTCCTCATCGTGGGGGCGCTCCCCTTCTGGGACGCCCTGCGCTCGGTCCCCGCCGTCCAGAGCGCGCTCCGGGGGGTGAACGCCGCCGTGGTGGGCCTGCTGCTGGCCGCCCTCTACCAGCCCGTCTGGACGAGCGCCATCCACAAGCCGGCCGACTTCGCCCTGGGCCTCGCCGCCTTCGGCCTCCTCGCGCTGTGGAAGCTCCCCCCCTGGATCGTGGTCATCCTCACCGCCGCCGCGGCGGGGGTCGTCAAGGCGGGGGGGTGAAGATAAAAAACCTGCGGAGTATCCCGTATTACCCCGGAAAGGCCCGGAGGGGCTCCCCCCGCCCGCCGCCCGTGGTCTGACCACCCTCCCCCCATTTTGGGGTGCTTTTTGGGTCAATTCCTATCAATTCCCGCGACAGCCTCCCTGCGCCCGAAGAAACACGCGGGGCCGGGCGCACCCCCGCCGCTGGCGAAGATACTCCCTCCGCCGGGAAAACCCCTTACCTCAAATTCCCTCAAGTTCCG
>MGDP01000195.1 GCA_001790955.1 Candidatus Tectomicrobia bacterium RIFCSPLOWO2_12_FULL_69_37 | reverse complement strand
CACCGACCCGGTGGCGCTGCGCGCCTACGACTGCGACGCCCTCACCATCTACAAGGGCCAGCCCTCGGCCGTCGTCCTCCCCGGCAGCACGGAGGAGGTCCAGCGGGTGGTGCGCCTCTGCCGCGAGGCGGGGGTGCCCCTCATCCCCCGGGGGGCGGGCACCTGCCTCTCGGGCGGGGCGACGCCCGCGCCGGGGGGCGTCCTCGCCGTCTTCGTGCGGATGAACCGGATTCTCGAGATCGACTGCGAGAACCGCCTGGCCCGGGTCCAGCCGGGGGTGGTGAACCTCCACCTCACGCGCGAGGTCCTCCCCCGCGGCCTCCACTACGCCCCCGACCCCTCCAGCCAGATGGCCTGCACCATCGGCGGGAACGCCGCCGAGAACTCGGGCGGGGCCCACTGCCTCAAGTACGGCATGACCACCAACCACATCCAGGGCATGACGGTGGTGCTCGCCTCGGGGGACGCCGTCCGCCTCGGGGCGGACGGGGACGAGGCCCCCGGCCTCGACCTGCGCGGCTTCTTCATCGGCTCGGAGGGCACCTTCGCCGTCATCACCGAGCTGACCGTGCGCCTGACCCCCAACCCCGAGGGGGTGCGCACCATGCTCGCCTGCTTTGGGGAGGTGGGGGACGCCTGCCGCACCGTGAGCGAGGTCATCGCCGCCGGGGCCGTGCCCGCCGCGATGGAGCTCATGGACCGATACACCATCGAGGCGATCGAGAAGGTGATGCAGGCGGGCTACCCCCGGGACGCGGGGGCCGTCCTCCTCCTTGAGCTGGACGGCCTGCCCGCCTCCATGCGGCCCTTGGAGAAGCTCATCCAGGACATCTGCGCCCGCAACCGCTGCTCCTCCTTCCGCGTCGCCCAGAGCGAGGCCGAGCGCGAGAGCCTCTGGATGGGCCGCAAGAAGGCCTTCGGCGCCTTCGGGGCCATCGCCCCCGCCTACTACTGCCTGGACGGCACCGTCCCCCGCTCCAAGCTGGCCGAGGTGCTCGCGGAGTTCGACCGCATCGCCGCCCGCCACGGCCTGCGCATCACCAACGTCTTCCACGCCGGGGACGGGAGCCTCCACCCCAACGTCCTCTTCGACGACCGGGTGCCCGGCGAGACCGCACGCGCCGTCGAGTGCGGGGCCGAGGTGCTGCGCGCCTGCATCCGCGCGGGGGGGGTGCTCTCGGGCGAGCACGGCATCGGCATCGAGAAGAAGCGCGAGATGCGGGACCAGTTCGACGCCGCCACCCTCGGCATCATGGAGCGCGTCCGGGACGCCGTGGATCCGGAGGGCATCTTCAACCCCGGCAAGATCTTCCCCGGGGGCGAGGTCGAGTTCCCCCTCGCCGGCGCCGCTCAGCTCGGGGGGGTGGCGAGAATGAGCGCCGCCTTCTCCAAGTAGGACGCCATGCCCGCCTCCCTCGACGCCTTCGCGCGCGCGGTCGAGTCCGACACCGGCGACCCCCGCCTCCTCTCGGGGGAGGGGACGGGGATGTACGTCCTCGGGGGCCGCATGCCCTTCGTCATCGCCCGCCCCGCGAGCCACGAGGCCGTCCTGAGCGTTCTCGCCCGGGCCAGCGAGGAGGGCCTGGGTGTCGTCCCCTGGGGCGGGGGCACGGGCCGGCGGGCGGGCTACCCGCCCGAGCGCTACGACGTGGCCCTCTCCACCGAGCGCCTGGCGGCGGCGGTGGACTTCCTCCGCGACGACTTGACCGCCGTCGTCCAGCCCGGGATGACCATCGAGGCGCTGAACCAGCTCACCCGCCCCGAGGGGCAGACGGCGGGCCTCGACCCCGCCAACCCCGGCCGCGCCACCGTGGGCGGCACCATCTTCGCCGAGCGCTCGGGACCCATGCGGATCCGCTGGGGCAGGGCCCGGGACCGCGTCATGCGGCTCAAGGTGGCGCTCGCGGACGGCTCCTCCCACACCTACGGCGCCCTGGTGGTCAAGAACGTGACGGGCTACGACATGAACCGCCTCCTCGCCGGGAGCTGGGGCGCCCTCGCGGTGGCGACCGAGCTGGCGCTGCGCCTCTACAAGGCGCCCGAGCGCACCGGGGCGCGGGCGGCGGGCTTCGGGGGGGCGGAGGAGGCCTTCCGGGCGGCGCAGCGGCTGATGGCGCTCCCGCTCCATCCCCTGTGGGTGGAGGTGCTGGACGCCGGGCGGCTCGCGGCCCTGGGGGAGCGGCATCCCCTGCCGGGCCCCTGGTGCCTCGCCGCCGCCTTCGGGGACTTCGAGGAGGGCCTGGCCGAGCAGCTCGGCCGCTTCGAGGATCTCCTCTCCCTCGAAGGGGGGAAGGAGCTCGCGCGCTTCGACGACGAGGCGGCGGCCCGCCTGGGCGCCGCCCTGGCCGACCAGCCGGGCGGGGACTTCGCCCGCGAGGAGGCGCTCGCGGTGCGGGCCTCGGGCCGGCCGGACCAGCTCCCCCGCTTCGCCCGTGCGGCCGGGGAGGCGGCCCGCAAGGGCGGCTTCCGCCTGGCCGCCGCCGCCCACGCCGGGAGCGGGGTGCTGCGCGCCTGGCTCGCCCCCGAGGAGCGGGGGGTGGAGCCCAAGGCCGCATGGGAGGCCTTCGCTTCTCTCTGCCGGGCGGGGGCGGACCCGGCCCGGGGGCGGGCCGTTCACCTGCGCCTGGACAGCGGCCCCGCCGCCCTGCGGGAGCAGATCGCGGTCTGGGGGGAGGACGGGCTCGACCCCGCGGCCCTCGACCTCATGCGCCGCCTCAAGCGCGAGTACGACCCCACCCGCACCCTGAGCCCCGGGCGGTTCGTGGGGCGGCTGTAGGCAAGAGGGGATTTCGGAAGGCGCGTGATGCTTTTGCGGGGGCGTTCCATGGAACGCCCCCGCGGGTGGATGGGCGATGGGGTGTTATGTAGGGGCGAGGCATGCCTCGCCCCTACGGACATGAAAGGATGGTTCATGGCCGTAGGCGTTGAGCGGACAGAGGCATCCCCCGCCTTCAACCCCCTCCTGGGCCCCCTCGGCCCCGACCGGGAGATGATCCAGCGCTGCATCCACTGCGGGCTCTGCACCACGAGCTGCCCGACCTTCGCGTTGCTCGGGAACGAGATGGACTCCCCGCGGGGGCGCATCTACCTCATGCGCATGGTGATCGACGGGGAGATGGCGGTGAACGAGACCGTCCTCAAGCACCTCGACCGCTGCCTCGACTGCCGGGCCTGCGAGACGGCCTGCCCCTCGGGGGTGAGGTACGGCTCCCTCATCGAGGCGGCGCGCGAGGGCCTGGAGAAGGTGCGGGGCCGGGGCCCCGGGGCGCGGCTGCTGCGGCGCTTCCTCTTCCGGTGGCTCCTGCCCAACCGGGCCCTGCTCGGCCTCGCGGCGGCGGGCACCCGCCTCTACCAGCGCACCTTCCTGCGCCCGCTCCTGCTCGGGCTGGGGCTCATTCCCAAAGAACTCGCCCGCCTGGAGCCCATGCTGCCCGAGGCGCCCCCCCTCTCCTCCATGCTGCCCCTGCCGGGGGAGGTGGCGCCGGCCGGGGAGGAGAGGTGCCGCGTGGCCTTCTTCGGGGGGTGCCTCCAGTCGGCCCTCTTTGGCGACGTGAACCGGGCCGCCGTGCGGGCGCTCGCGGCGAACGGGGCGCGGGTCGTCATCCCCTCCTCCCAGACTTGCTGCGGGGCGCTCCAGGCCCACGCCGGGGACCGGGAGACCGCCCGCCTCCTCGCCCGGCGGAACCTGGAGGCGATCGATCCCTCTCAATACGACGCGATCGTCCTGGCCGTCTCGGGCTGCGGGGCCATGCTCCACGAGTACGGGGAGCTCCTGGCGGGGGACCCCGCCTTCGCCGCGCGCGCCAAGGTCTTCAGCTCGAAGGTGGCGGACGTGACGGCCTTCCTCGCCAAGCTGGGCCCGCGCCGGGCGCGCCACCCCGAGCCCCAGCGCGTGGCCTACCACCACCCCTGCCACCTCTACCACGCCATGAAGGTGCGCCAGGAGCCCCTCAAGGTGCTGGAGGCCATCGGGAACGTGGAGGCGGTGCCCCTGAAGGAGAGCGACTGGTGCTGCGGCTCGGCGGGGAGCTACAACCTGACCCAGACCGAGCTCTCGATGCGCCTCCTCGACCGCAAGATGGGTCACATCCGGGCCGCCGGGGCGCCGGTCGTCTGCACCGGGAACCCCGGCTGCCAGATCCAGATCGCCTACGGGGCCCGGGAGCGGGGGATGGAGCTGCGCGTCGTCCACCCCGTCGTGCTCTTGGACGAGGCCTACCGCGCCGCCGGCTTCTACGACGGGGCGGGGCTGCCGTAGGATGGATTCACCGTCACGCGAGTGACTTTTCTCTGAGGAGCCACCGGATGCCCGCCACGGCAGCGCGCAAGTTCTCTCCGGCTATCGAAGCCCGGGACCACTTCGTCCCCTCGCTCGACAAGGGGATCACCGTCCACCTCTACGAGAAGCGGCCCAGGGGGAAGCGGCGCTTCGGGCCGGAGGGGACGCTGCTCTTGGTCCACGGCCGGGTGGCCCCCGGGCCGGTGGCCTTCGACGTGCGGGTGCCGGGCTACTCGTGGATGGACTACATCGCCTCGCGCGGCTTCGACGTTTTCACGCTGTCGATCCGCGGCTTCGGGAAGTCTACCTGGCCGGCGGTGATGCGCGAGGACCCGGCCGGGAAGCTCCCCGCCGTCCGGGGAAAGGAGGCGGTGCGGGACATCGCGGCGGCCGTGCGCTTCATCTGCGAGCGGCAGGAGGTCGAGAGCCTCAACATCCTCGGCCGCTCCTGGGGCACGACCCTCTCCCCCTGCTTCGCCGCCCGGGAGCCGGAGCGGGTGCGGAAGCTCGTCCTCTACGCTCCCTACTACGCCTACGACGACGTGCGGCGGCGGGCGATGTACGAGGACCCGGCCCGGCCCGGGGTGTTCGACGCCCGGCGCGGGGCCTGGATGTGGAACACGCGGGCGAACATGGAGCGGCGCTGGTGGGGGCACATCCCGGGCACGGCCCACCACAAGTGGCGCGAGAAGCGGGTGGTCGAGGCCTACTGGAGGGCCCTCCTCGCGAGCGACCCGGAGGGCGCCAGGCAGCGGCCCCCCGCCTTCCGCCTGCCGAACGGCTCCCTGGCCGACCTCTACGAGCGGGCCTCCAACCGGCCCCTCTACGATGCGGCCAAGGTCGTCTGCCCCGTCCTCCTCATCCGGGGGACCCAGGACGGGGCCTCGGCCGACCCGGAGGCGCTGGGCCTCTTCCATGCGCTCCGGAACAGCTGGGGGAAGCGCTACGTCATCCTCGAGGGAGGCACCCACTTCATGGAACTCGAGAAGCGGCGCCTGGAGCTGCTGGGCGAGGTGCAGTCCTTCCTGGAGGGGTAGGGGAATTCAGGCTTGCCCTGTGGTGTTTTTGCCACCGGGGCGAAGGGTGAGGTCCGAAATCCGGCCCGCCCCATCGGCCCGCGCGCTGGGAATCCGCCCGTCCGCAAGTTGGGGTTGTCCTTTTCCCCGGCGCGGGGTATATTCCGACTATCTTTTGCACCGGCCCTCCTTAACCGTCTCCCTCAGCGTGGAAGAGTCCCGCCCTCCCGCGGCCCGGTTCGCCCGGACGCGGGGGTGTCTTCATCCGTGCGTTGCCTGATAGGGAGGAGTGCCTATGACCGGGGGTTCACGCGGCATGACGAGGTATGCGACGGGCCTGCTGCTTGCGGGGGCGCTGCTCCTCCCCGGAGGCGCGTGGGCGCAGCAGACACAGAAGAAGGAGCCGCCGAAGTACATCGGCTCCGAGACCTGCGGCAAGTGCCACATCCAGCAGCACAACGACTGGGTGGCCTCGGGTCATCCCTACAAGCTGCGCAAGGCCGAGGACGCCCGCAGGCTCGGCCTGCCCCTCCCCGGGGGCTACTCCTGGGACGACATCAGCTACATCATCGGGGGCCGGAACTGGAAGCTCCGCTACATGGACAAGCAGGGCTACATCATCACCTCGACGGGCGTCATGCCCGACGCGAAGCGCGACATCATGTCCCTCAAGGACGTGAAGCGCGACACCCCCGGCAAGAACCAGTTCAACCTCGAGGACGGGACCTGGAGCAACTACAACGCCGGCCAGAAGAACCTCAAGTACGACTGCGGAGCCTGCCACACCACGGGCTACAGCAAGGAAGGCCACCAGGACGGCCTGCCCGGCATCGTGGGGACCTGGAAGGAGACCGGCATCGGGTGCGAGGGCTGCCACGGGCCCGGCGGGGACCACGTCGGCGGGAAGGGCTACAAGGGCACCATCCAAGTCCGCGGGGACAAGGCCATGTGCGGCCAGTGCCACATCCGCGGCAAGGCCGAGGCGATTCCCGCCGGCGGGGGCTTCATCCAGCACCACGAGCAGTACAACGAGCTCCTGGCGACCAAGCACAAGGCGTTGGACTGCGTCACCTGCCACAAGCCGCACGTGCACGCGAAGTTCAAGGACGGCCTGAAGGCGCAGTGCGAGACCTGCCACGCGAAGCAAGCGGCGGATTACAAGGGCAGCCTCATGCAGCTCGGCGGCGTGAAGTGCGTGGACTGCCACATGGCGCGGGCAACCAAGTCGGCCGTCCAGAAGGCGAAATATGAGGCCGACATCCGCTCGCACCTCTACAAGATCAACCTCGACCCCAGCGCGAGCATGTTCACGCCGGACGGGAAGTTCGCCAAGGGCTTCCTGACGGTCGAGTACGCCTGCCTCAACTGCCACGGCGGGCGGAGCAAGGACTGGGCGATCGAGGCCTCGAAGAAGGCGATTCACGCCTACGGCAAGAAATAGCTGAGGGTTTCGGCCCTCCCAATCTCCGCGGGCGCCGCACGGCGCCCGCGGAGCTTTTTGGGGGATGCGCGGAGGGGGGGAGAGGCCGGGGTCCGCGCTCAGCCGCGCCTGGGGGCGGGCCTGGGCGCGGGGGGCGCGGTGCCGAGCTTGAGGGCGCCGTCCGCCTCCCCTAGCAGCTTCTTCGCCTGATCGATGAGCTTCAGGGCGTAGGGCCGGTTGTGGAAGCCCGAGCTCTGGTCGAGGGCGACGGCGTCGAGGAGCTTGCGCGCCTCGGCGAGCTTGGCGGCGGCGGGGCCCTGGGCTCCCTGGCCCGTGCGGAGGATGGCCTCGGCGATGCGCCTCGTCTCCTTCCCGGCCTCGCCGCCCATCAGGGACACCTCGCTCTTCCACGCGTCGAGGATCCTCTCGTACACGGGCTGGTGGCACATCCGGCAGGTGCCGCGGACGTCCGGCTCCCGGTGGCCTTCCTTGACGACCTTGGCGTGGCAGGCCTGGCAGGGCAGGGAGGCCATGGAGCCGGGCGCGGGCTTGGACTCCCCGAGGCTCTGGCCCTTCCGGAAGGCCACCTGCTTGGCGTGGCAGCCCTCGCAGGGGATGGACGGGAGCATCTTGAGCGCCTGGTGGTGGCAGCCGAGGCAGTCCTCGCGCTGCATCTTCACCGAGACCTGCTTGTGCTGGCTGAAGCGGTGGCAGGAGCTGCAGTCGATCTTGAGCGCCTCCGCGTGGCGGTTGTGGGGGATGCGGATGTCCCGCCAGGTGACGTACTCCGGCATCTTCACGCCGACGAGGGGGTGGCAGAGCGTGCCGCAGAAGTTGCCGGAGATCAGGGGGTTGTCCGGCGCCTTCGGGAGCTGGGCCGAGAGGAGGCCCGCCATGTTGTCGAGGGTTTCGTTCGCGGCCTCCAAGAGCTGGGCGGCGTAGTAGATGTTGTGGACCGGGTTCCCCCGCCTCACGAAGCGGGCGTTCTGGGCCGCGCCCTCGTAGAGCTGGCGCGCGCGCGCGTAGCCTGGGCGGCCCTGGGCCTTGCCCAGGGCGGCGCCGGCCGCCTCGAGCTTGGGCTGGAAGACGTCCAGAGCCTCCCGCACGGCGCTCTTCCACGCCGGCACCATGCCGCGGAAGCTCTCGCCGTGGCACTTCACGCAGGCCTCCGCCGCCGCCTGGAAGAGGGTGGAGCCCTTGCCGGCGTGGTCCGGCTCCTCCCAGATGTGGCAGGCGACGCAGTCCACCCGGGCGAGGTACATCGGGCTGGGGGACTCGGGGACCCCGACCCCTCCCTTCCCGAGGAACATCAGCTGCTGGAGGTTGTGCTCGGCGACGTGGCAGGCCTCGCAGTTCGTCTGGCGGGGGGTGTGGGTGGCCACGCGCTGGATCTTGTGCTCGACGGCCTCGTGGCAGCGGATGCACGCCACGTTCTTGCCCGCCACGTGCTGGTCGTGGAGCCAGGCGGTGTCCTTGAACCGCTCCAGGTGCTCGGGCTTGTTGTGGCAGTCGAGGCAGCGGTCCGGCGACGCCTTGCCCTCGCCCTTGAGGGTGTCCAGGTGGCAGCTCTGGCAAGGGACGCTCCGGGCCGCCACGTAGTCCTTGTGGTTGTAGGTGACGTTGCCCACCTGGATGGGCCTGTCGGGGGGGAGATGGCACTTCTCGCAGCCGCTCAGGGCCTCGAAGCGGCGCGCGTCCTTCTTGCCCTTCAGGTGGCAGAGGAAGCAGGTGGTCTCGGTCACCACCATGTGGGTGCCGACCACGATCTGGCTGTGGCAGGAGGTGCAGCGCAGCTGCTTCCCGGCCCGGCGCTTGCTCAGGTGCTCGCGGTGGTTGAAGCGGATGAAATTCTTGTAGGTGAGGTCGCCCTCGAGGAGGCGCGTGGCGTGGCAGTTGGCGCGGAGGCAGCTGCCGTCCTCTATCTCGGCGAAGGGCTTGGAGCTGTAGGTGCGGGTGACGAACTTGGCCACCTGGGAGAGGGCCTGGAACTTGACGCGCAGGGCGTCACGGTTGCCGGGCGGGTAGTGGCAGTCGACGCAGGCGACGAAGTTGTGCTTCGAGGTGGCCCAGGCCTGGTAGTAGGGCTCCATGATGTGGCAGGAGCGGCAGAACGAGGGGCTGGCGCTGTACTGGTAGAGGCCGCCGAAGCCTGAGAGGAGGACGAGGGGGATCCCCAGGAGGACGGCGTAGCGCAGCGTCAGCCACCGGGAGCGGCGGCTGGGCGGGGGCGAACCGGGCGCCCCCTTCCGTCCTTCTTCCATCCCGGCACCCCGCGCGGAATCGCTCCCCTCGGCCTGGCGGCCGGAGCATGGAGCACGCCATATCTGTGGAGGAGGGCCTTCGGCACCCTAGCATCCCGCCGCCGGACCGGCAAGCATGGAGAGGATCGCGGCGCGGAGCGCCGGGGAAGCTCCGGGGCCCGCTTGCGGAGGGGAAGCTTCTGGCCTACCTTTAGGTTGGTTCGGCCTTCCGGTATGGATCACCCGCATCCGCCAGGAATCGATCGCGGTGGTTCGGCGCGGGGTCCAAGTTGCCCCCGAAAGGAGCCTCTTTGCCGAGAGGACTGGCCTTCCTCAAGAGTTTCGCTGGGGGCTCCGCCGCCCCCCCGGGGATTTACCTGGAAGGATGGTGGGAGCCCCCGGTCTTCCTCAGTTTGGGGGACGGGCTCCTGCCCGGCCCCCCGAGCCGCACGTTTCGCCGCATCCCTCCCCTCGCCGCCCTCCTGATTTCCCCGGTGCTGGGCACCATCTTCGTCCTTGGCTTCATCTGCCTGACGCTCGCGGCGCTCGTGCTCATCCCCGTGAAGCTGGTCCGGAAGGGGCGGGGGGGGGCCGCGGCCGGCCTCTTCATCGGGGCCGTCCTCCTGGCGGCCCCGGGGGCCCGGGCCCAGGGGATGTCGAACGCGATGTGCATCAACTGCCACAAGCTCCCCCTCCAGATGAAGCTGAAGGACGGCTCCAGCGTCTCGCTCATGATCCCGGCGGCGGACTTCGTCAAGTCCGCCCACGGCCGGGCGCTGCTGTGCACGGCCTGCCACACGGACATCCGGAAAGTCCCCCACGACAAGCTGGAGTTCGCCGACCGGCGGGACCTCAGCCTCCACTACAGCAAGGCCTGCACCTCCTGCCACAGCGGGAAGTTCAAGGAGTTCCAGGAGGGCATCCACTGGCGGATGCTCGCGGCGGGGGATCGACGGGCGCCCCTTTGCGCGGACTGCCACGGCGCCCACGCCGTCACCAAGGGGGGCGTGGCCAGGGGTTTCACCCCCCAGGCCTGCGCGAAGTGCCACGATCGGGTCTTCCGCCAGTACGAGATGAGCGTGCACGGCCAGGGGCTGATCCAGGGGGGGAACAGGGACGTGCCCACCTGCGCCACCTGCCATCCCTCCCACGCCGGCCAGGATCCCCGCAAGGTGGAGTTCCGCATCGACATCCCCAGGCTCTGCGCCGACTGTCACCGGAACAAGCCGCTGATGGCCAAGTACGGCCTCTCGGCCCAGGTGGTCTCCACCTACCTGGAGGACTTCCACGGCGTCTCGGTCAGCCTCTACCGGGAGCAGAAGAACCTGCCCCGGCGCCTCACCGCCGTCTGCACCGACTGCCACGGCGTTCACGAAATCCTGCGGGTGAAGGACCCGGACTCCCAGGTCGTGCGCGCGAACCTGGTCCAGACCTGCCAGAAGTGCCACCCGGGCGCCTCCCTGGAGTTCCCTGCGGCCTGGCTCTCGCACTACACCCCGACCCCCTCGCGCTACCCCTTCGTGTATTTCATCCGGCTCTTCTACTTCATTTTCGTCCCGGCTATCGTCGCGTGCATGGTCTTCCACGTCGGGCTCGATATCATCTTCGAGATCCGCTCCCGGCTGCGGCGGCCGGGAAAGGAGTAGGCGATGGCGTCCGAAGGGAAGGGCACGAAGGGCGGGGAGCGCCTCGCCGCCGTCCTCCGCTTCACCCGGCGCCAGCGGATCGAGCACCACGTCATGGCCGCCCTCTTCATCGTGCTGACGGCCACGGGGCTCCCGCAGAAGTTCTACGACGCCGCCTGGGCGGGCTGGATGGTGCGGCTGTTCGGGGACCTCGACTTCATGCGCTGGCTCCACCGCATGGCGGGGATCGGCTTCGCCGGCTTCACGGGCTACTTCTTGATCGCGGTCACGGTGGACGTCCTCCGCGGAGGAACCGCGCTCTCCATCGTGCCCTTCCTCTCGGATCTCAAGGAGGTCTACCACGGCCTGCTCTGGGCCGCGGGGCTGGGGGAGCGCCCCGCCGCCGGGCGCTTCGACTACCGCGAGAAGCTCGAGTTCTGGGGCATGCTCCTGGGCAGCGGGGTCATGATCGTGACCGGGCTCATCCTCTACTTCCCCCTCGTGACCACCCGCTGGCTGCCCGGCGAGGCCGTGCCGGCCGCCAAGACCGCCCACAGCTATGAGGCCATGCTGGCCCTCATGGTGATCGTCGTCTGGCACCTCTACAACGCCATGTTCCGGCCCGGAGTGTTCCCCCTCGACACGACGATCGTCCACGGGCGCATGACCCTGGAGCGCCTCCGGGAGGAGCATCCGCTCGAGTACGACCGCCTCTTCCCCGGGGACTCCGGCGGGCGCCGGGCGGAGTAGGGGCCCCGCCCGGGGCTCCCTTGCGCGCCGCGCGGAAGCGGGGAATGATGTGCGGGAGGGCGCGCTCCGCGGCCCTTCCGCATTCTTCACTTGTCCTTGAAGGAGGCAACATGGCGACCCAAACCGAGACCAAGCGCCGCTGGGCCCTGGTGGATTCGACGGCCATCGGGGTGGACAAGAAGTACGAGCCTCCCCTCATCATCGCCTGGGGGGTGGACAGCCACGCCGTCGGCACCCGGACCATCACCATGGGCCGCACCATCATCCCCCCCAAGGCCCGCAACCAGCGCCACTACCACGTCTGCGACGCCACCTTCTACATCGTGCGGGGGCCCATCGTCGTCTGGATGGGGGAGGAGAAGGAGGAGCACACCGTCCAGCCAGGCACCTTCGTCTACGCGGCGGCGGGGGAGATCCACGGCCTCTACAACCCGAGCGAGACCGAGGACGCCGAGCTCATCTTCACCTACGGCAACTGCCCCAACCGCGACGCCGCGCGCACCATCTACGTGGAGGAGGCCTGGCAGGCCGAGGACAAGCGCGACCGCATCCCCAGGTAGGCGCGGCCCCCCCGCAGGAAGCAAAAGGGCCGGCCCCGCGCGGGGCCGGCCCTTTCCACGCCGGTGTCTCGTCCGCTCAGTTGAGCAGGCTCACGAGCTCCAGGAGCTGGCGCTTGAGGCTCTCCTCCCCGGCCGCCCGCCGGACGGCTCCGAGCACCTCGCCCGCGGCCTTCCCGTGCTGGCGGCGCCTGAGGTAGATGCGCGCGAGGTTCGTGTAGGGAAAGTGGCGCGGGTCGTAGCGGGGGGCCCGCTTCGCCTTAGAGAGCCAGCCGATGGCCTGCTCCATCTCGCCCAGCTGCATCAGGTAGCAGCCGATGTCGTTGTAGGGGTTGCCGAAGTCGGGGTCCGCCTCGATGGCCAGGTGGCACTCCTCGATGGCCTCTTCGAGCCGGCCCTGCTTGCTGTACATCCAGCCGAGATAGGTGTGGGCGTCGGCCGTGGGGTGGTAGGCGAGGGAGTTCTTGTACAGCTCGATTGCCCGGTCGACGTTCCCCGCGCGGTGGGCGGCCTCGGCCTCCGCCAGAAGCGCCAGAGCCTTGCGCAGCTCCGAGTTCGCCCGGGCCTCGTCCCCGTACTTCTCCTCGAACGACATGGTCGGGAAGCTCTCTTCCATCATGGCCGGGCGTCCTCCACCTCCGAAGCGCCGGCGGCGGCGGGTTTCGGACCCATCTATGGTATCGCGCCCGGTCCGGCTGTCAAGAACGGGAGCCGCGCCCCGGGGCGGCTGGGCGAAAAAAAGCGCCCCGGCCAGAGCCGGGGCGCCCGCGCAGGGAAGCGCGCCTTTTCACCCTCTCGGAGCAGCGGGCCTTGGCGGCGGCGGCTTGCGGTACATCCGGTGGCAGGCCCCGCAGTTCCCCTGCATGGTCTTCAGGGCTCCCTCGGCGCCGCTCTTGTCGCCCGCCTTCAGGACCACCGCGAGGGCCGCGGCGTCGGTGCGGAGGCTCTTCGCCTTGGCGTCGAAGTCCGCCTTCTTCTGCCAGATGGCGGGGAGGGCGGTCGTCTTGCCCGCCAAGGTGTTCCGCCGGAAATGGCGGGGGATATCGGCGGCGGCCTTGGCGATGGCGTCGGCGGCCTTGGCCGCGTCGGCGAGCTTGTTGGCCTTGAGGGCCTCCGTGATGGCCCGGATGTTGCGCGGGTGGGACGCCATCAGGGCCTTCCGGGAGGTCACCCGGGGGTGTTCATAGTCGAGCGCCTCGCCGAGGGGGGTCGCCTCCCAGAAGTTCTGGGTGCAGCCCGCGAGCAGCCCTCCCGCCGCGAGGAGTGCGGTGAGGGTGATTCCGGCGCGAAGGTTCTTCATGAGCTATCGTCTCCTCTGAAATAGTGAGTCCTGCCTTGCCCCTTCCGGCACCGCCCGCGCCCCGGAGGACGGGCCTAGGCCGGCGGGGATGAGAACGCCGCGAGCGGATGCGTCGGGTGCTGAGTGGTCATGAGCATAACACCGTTGCGGGGAAAAAGGTTCCGAAAAGAGGGGAGGCGGCCCCGCTCCTTGGCCGCCCGGGGGAGAACGGGTAAGATTCTGTTTTCCTTTGCCCATGCCGGACCGGCCGGGTGCCCCCGGCCAGCCGCGCCGCGAGGAGGGGCTCCGCCCATGACCGACCCCCGGCGGGAGAAATTCCGGACCCTGCTCGGCCGGCCCGGGGTCACCCTCGTCCCCGGCGCCCACGACGCCCTCACCGCGCGCCTCATCGAGGCCAAGGGCTTCGAGGCCGTCTACATGACCGGCGGAGGGACCGCGGTCGCCCTGACCGGCCTGCCCGACAACGGGCTCGTCACCGCCTCCGAGACGGTGATGAACGCCCGCTACCTCGCGGATGCGGTTTCCATCCCCCTCATCGTGGACGCCGACACCGGCTACGGCAACGCCGTCAACGTGGTGCGCACCGTGCGCGACCTCGATCGCGCGGGCGCCGCCTGCATCCAGATCGAGGACCAGGTCTCCCCCAAGCGCTGCGGCCACCTGCCGGGCAAGGAGGTGGTGGGGCGGGCCGAGTTCATCGGCAAGATCCGGGCCGCCGCCGACCACCGCCCGGACCCCGCCCTCGCCATCATGGCCCGCACCGACGCCCGGGCCACCCGCGGCTTCGAGGAAGCCGTCGCCCGGGGGAACGAGGCCCTGGCGGCGGGGGCCGACCTCGTCTTCATCGAGGCGCTCGAGTCGCCCGAGGAGTTCGCCGCCTACGCCCGCCGCTGCCCGGGCCCCCTCCTCGCCAACATGACCGAATTCGGCAAGACCCCCCTCATCCCGGCGCGGGAGTTCGGGCAGATGGGCTACCGCTTCGTCATCTTCCCGGCGAGCGCCCTGCGCGTCATGCTCCGGGCGGCCTCCGAGCTCCTGGACGAGAT
>MGDP01000194.1 GCA_001790955.1 Candidatus Tectomicrobia bacterium RIFCSPLOWO2_12_FULL_69_37 | reverse complement strand
GCCTTCCAGAGGACGCAGATGTTCGAGTAGTTGATGTGGCTGTTGACGTTGAAGTAGGTGCGGTCCCCGTGCATGCGCCCGCGCACGAGGTTGGCCATGAAGCCCACGGCGTTGATGTCGGGCGAGGCGTAGAGGCGCAAGCCCTCCTCGAAGGAGAGGCGCCCGCCCGCCTCCACCTTCTCGAAAATGTCCTGGAGCCCCGCCCGGCGCAGCCGCCGGGCCATGTGGGAATCGGCCATCATTCCGCCCCGGATTTCAGAGACTCTCTTGTCCAAGCCCGGAAAGTTTGGGCCGGAGGGCGGGGCCGTGTCAACGCCGCCTCAGGGCCCGGGGAAGGCCTCGGGGGGCTTGGGGGGGCCGGGGGGCTTCTTGGCCTTGGACCGGCGGCGGCCGGGCCGGCGCAGGCCCTCGCGGCTCCCGATGTCCTCGTCCTCCGGCCTGGGCTCGTCCCGGTAGGCGGGGCCCTTCTCGAAGGCCATCCGGCCGAAGATGTTGCGGAGCGCCCCCAGGGGGCGGGCCTCCTTCTCTTTCTCTTCTTCCCCGGGAGAGGAAGCGGGCTTCTTCGGGTCTTCGGTCACGGCTTCCTCCCCGGCAGGGCGGCCTCGACGGCGCGGAGGAGGGCGGGGTCCTCGGGGGTGGCCTGGGTGGGGAACCAGCCCCGCAGCTCCCCCTCCGGGCCGACCAGGTACTTGTGGAAGTTCCACCGGGGAGCGGCCTCCGCCCCCAGCCGCGCGGCCGCCCAGCGGTAGAAGGGGTGGGCGCCCTCCCCCTTGACCCGCTGCTTGGAGGCGAGGGGGAAGGTGATGCGGTAGTTCACCTCGCAGAACTCCTTCACTTCCTTGTCCGTCCCGGGCTCCTGGCCCCCGAAGTCGTTCGAGGGGACCCCGAGCACCACCAGCCCCCGCTCCCGGTAGCGCTCCCAGAGCCTCTGGAGGCCCGCGTACTGGGGGGTGTAGCCGCAGAAGGAGGCGGTGTTCACGACGAGGAGGGCCTTGCCCTTGAACCGATCGAGCGGAAGCGGCTTCCCCTCGATCGAGGTGAAGGCGAAGCCGTGGGCCGTCCCGGCCGCGGCCGCCCCCGAGGGGGCCGCCAGCAGGGCCAGCGGGAGGGCAAGGACGGCGGCGCGCAGCATCCGGGAGCTCCCGGGGGGCGGGCTCGTCATTTCTCCCCGGCGGCCGGCAGGCGGGGGTCTTCGTACTCGGGGGCGAAGACGTTGATCACCGCGGGCGCATCCAGTTTGAGCTGGGGTGAGAACGCGGTGACGAGGCTCAGCCGGCCGAAGACGTACACATCCCGCTCCGCGGCGAGCTCCAGGACGGTGGGCTTGACCCATTTCGCGATGAACGACGCGCCCCGGTTCCCCCGCCGGATGGAGAGGTCCTTGCGCTTCTGCTTCAGGGCCGCCGCGTCGGCGGGGGCGAACTCCAGCGAGACCGCGAAGCCCTTCACCCGGAGGCCGCTCACCTGGGCCATGATGGCCTCGCGGCCGAAGTCCTTCCGCAGGACGGCGTCCGCAGGGAGGGCCGCCAGCATCCCGCCGTAGGCGCCCTCGGCCAGGCGGTCCACCGCCCATCCCTGGACGCGGACGGTCACCTTGTCTACCTTGTCGAGGTCGGCCTCCAGATCGTCGTTCAGCGGAAGGAGCGGCGTCGTCAGGAGCAGACTCGGGAACATGCGCTCGAGGGTGAAGCTCCCCTCCTTGCAGGCCGACTCCGTCCCCGCCTGGAGGGGGAGGGCCGCGCCGCCGGCTCCCCTCGCCTCGAGGAGGGTCCACCTCAGGTTGTAGCCGCCGGTGTCGGTGCGGCGCCAGAGCGCCCCCGGCCCCACCTGATCCGAGGGGCCGAAGAAGACGCCGCCGGCCAAGGCCTCTCCCGCCCCGCACCGGTTGAGCACCTCCTGCCACGCCGACTTGGACTGCTGGTACCGGCACCCCGCGGCCGAGAACATCAACGCGAGGACCGCCGCCACCGCCGCCACCCGGCACTTCCGCATGAGAACCATCCTTTTGTGTTCAGGCGAAGGACGAAGGGCCAGGCCCGCCCGCCTCCTCCCAATCAAGGCGAACGGGCGCCGTCCCCGCGCGGGAGGCGCATCATACCATTCCGAGGGGAATCGTGCCCGGCAGAAGTGCGGCGCTCAGCGGCGGCCGGGGAGCCTCTCTCCCATCTCCTCGAGGGCCGCCCGGAACGCCCGGCTCACCTTGCGGATGCGCCGGGTGAAGACCATCCCCACCCGGGCGAAGGCCGGGTAGGCGGGCGTGCCGTCCTCCTCGAGGGGGAGCCTGAGGAGGGCGGTGCGCGGGAGGCCGCCGGCGAGCTCGAGGAGGGGCTCGCCCGCCATCGAGAGCTTCCAGGGGCGGAGCGCGGGGAGGATCAGGAGGTCCACCCGGCCCCGCAGCTCCGCCAGCGCCTCGGCCGCCCGCTCGGCCATCTCCCCGGCCGACTCGCGCGCCTCGACCTTGAGGGAGACGACCTTCACCCCCAGGCGCTGGAAGAAGCCGCGCAAGAAGCGCTCGGCGTCGGCGGGCAGCAGCCCCTCCGGCAGGGCGACCCGCCGCGCCCGGCGGCGCAGGCCGGCCGCGGCCAGGAAGCGGGCCTCGCGGAAGAGCTCCTCCCGGAGCCGGCCGAGGAAGGCGCGGTTCCGCCGCCTCCACTCGCCGATGTAGCGCCGGGCCTCGAGCCGCAGCAGGGTGACCCACTTGTCCCCCCTGAGGGCGCGCGCCGCGACCCGGCCCAGGGAGTAGAACTTGCGGAAGGCGCGCAGGGTCTCGCGCTGGAGCTCGTAGGGGGTGAGGAGGCGTGGCTCGTAGGTGACGTAGTGGCCGTCGAAGAGGCCCCAGTTCTCGGTGCGGATGCGCGCCTCGGCCCTGAGCCCCTCGGTGAGGACCGTGCCGGGGATGGGGGTGAGGATCATGAACTGGATGGTGTCGAGCGCAGGGTGGCGCGGACGCTCTCGGCGTCGTCGGCGTCCGAGCCCAGCACGAACATCCCGTGCACCTTGATCCCCTGCTTGTGGAAGGTCTCCATGCTGCGCTGGATGCGCCCGGCCTCCATGTGCTTGTTGTAGAGGGCGAGGGTGCGCGGGTTGAAGCTCTCAAAGCCGATGTAGACGTTGAAGCAGTTGCTGTCCCGCATGAGGCGCAAGAGATCGAGATCGTCCGTGACCTCCGCCCGCACCTGGGCGGACCAGCGCATGTCCAGCCCCTCCTCGATCTTGCGGCGGAGGATCTCCTTCGTGCGCTTGCGGTTCACGGCGAAGTTATCGTCGCAGAAGAAGACGTAGCCCCAGTCCCGGTAGCGGCGCAGCTCCTCGACGACGCGCCCGGGGCTCGTGTAGCGGTAGCCCCGGCCCAGCATGGCCGTCACCGAGCAGAAGGTGCAGTCGTAGGGGCAGCCCCGGCTCGTCATGATGGAGGCGACGCAGCCCCGCCCCCAGCCGTGGACGAGGCGGAAGTCGGGGATGGGGAGGCTGTCGAGGTCCTTCACGAAGGCGCGGTTGGGATTGTGGACCTGGCTCCCCCGCCCCGCGCGCCCGCCCGTCCAGAAGGAGAGGTTCGGGATGTGGAGGGGGGAGCGCCCGCCCTGGAGGGCGTCGAGGAGGTCGAGCAGGGGGCCCTCGCCCTCTCCCTTCACGACGAAGTCGGCGTGGCCGAGGGCCTCGCCCGGCCGGAAGGTGGCGTGGGTGCCCCCCATCACCACGGGGATGCCCGCCGAGCGGCACTTGTCCGCCCAGGCGTAGCCGCGCGGGGAGGTGTTGGTCAGGCTCGAGATGCCCACCACGTCGGCGGAGGCGAGCTCGCGCTCGTCCACGGGGGCGATGTCCTCGCAGAAGACCTTGGCCTCGTAGCCCGCCCGCTCCAAGAGGGTGGCCAGCAGCACCGCCCCCGTGCGGGGGATGTGCACCCGGCTGTAGACGTTCGGGCTCTCGCTCTTGGGCTCGATGAAGACGACCTTGCGGATGGGCTGCATGATGGCGCTCCCCTGCCCGCGCCCAGGGCGCGGTAGGATGAAATGCCCCCTCATGGACTGGGAGCGGATATTTTAAGAATAATACGGTCATTATATCCAAGAAAACAAGCTGGTCCGCCCTCTCCCGGATTTTCTCCTGAATCCGGGGAATTTCAGGGAAGGACCACCGCCAAGCGCTCCCGGGCGGAGGGCCGAGCAGGGCGGGGGGCTATTCGCCCGCCTCGACGATTCCTGGCCTCCCGCCCCGTTCCCGATCACGGAAATCAGCCATCTCCCTACCCCACCTCCCACCTCTCCCCGACCGCCAGGACCTTGACCCGGCCCATGTCCCCGCCTTTTTCCTTTACGGCTTGGGCGAGGGCGCGCGGGGGCTCGTCGATGGGCTCGTCGGTGAGGTCGAAGACGCCCCAGTGCATGGGGAGCATCCAGCGGGCCTTGAGGTCGAGGAAGGCCTGGTGGCCTTCCCCGGGGTTCATGTGGGCGTAGCGCATCATCCACCGCGGCTCGTAGGCCCCGATGGAGAGCATGGCGACGTCGATGGGGCCGAACTTGCGGGCGAACTCGGCGAAGCCGTGGAAGTAACCGCTGTCCCCCCCGTAGAAGTAGCGCCTCTCGCCGGCCTCCAGCATCCAGGCGCACCAGAGGGTGGCGTCGCGGGCCATGCCGACGCGGTTCGACCAGTGCTGGGCCGGGAGGCAGGTGAGGGTCCAGCGGCCGTGCGTCGCGCTCTGCCACCAGTCCAGCTCCACCACCTTCTTGGCCCCCAGGGAGCGGAGGTACTCCCCGAGGCCCACCGGCACGTACCAGGCGGCCCCGGCGAGCCGCTCCACCGTCCAGGCGTCCAGGTGGTCGTAGTGGTTGTGGGAGAGGACGGCGAGGGCGTCCCCGGGGACCTTCCCGACGGGCACGCCGGGCTCCTGGTGCCTCCCGTAGAGGAAGGCCCGGGGGCCGAAGTGGGGGTCGGTCAGGAGGGTGCCGGGGCCGTCCTTGATGACGTAGGTGCAGTGGCCCACCGAGGTGATCGAGGCGGAGTGCTCGGGCCGGGCGAGGTAGTCCCCCGCGTTCGCCGCCACGGGCACCCGGGGGGGCTGCCGGCGCGCCCCGGCGAACTCGTTGCGGTAGAGGAACTTCCACTTGAAGAGGTTGGTCCGCGACAGCGGGCTGGGCCACCAGGGGTTGAGCCAATGGCCGGGGCCGCCGTGGGGCCAGTAGAGGGAGGCCGGCTCGGCCGAGCGGAAGCCCTGGGCCTCGGGCCTCGGGGGCTCGGGGGCCTTGAGGCCCAGGTTCACGCGCGCGCAGCCCCCCGTGAAACCCGCAGCCGCGAGGGACCAGAGGCCCGCCTTCCCGAGGAATTTCCGCCTGCCCATCCGGGAATCCATAGCGGAACCAATCTACCACGCCGGGGGGCCGCCGATCAGGCGCCCTCCGGGGGCCCTCACTCCACCGACAAGACGAGCTTGCCCTGGGTGTGGCCCTCCTCGAGCATGAGGTGGGCGCGGCCCACGTTCTGGGCGTTGAGGGGGCCGATCTCCGCCGTCATGGGGGGCTGGAGGGCGCCGGACTCCAGCCAGTCCCGGATCTGGGCGAGGTTCCGCTGGAACTGGCCGAAGTAGGCACGCCCGCCCCCCCGTACCGGGGTGCGCAAGAAGACGGCGTGGAAGGAGCACGACTTCCAGAAGAGCCCCTCGGGCTGGGTGGTGAAGATCTGGGGGATGGGGTTGTTGGGGTCCGAGGCGATGGAGCAGACGTGCCCCCAGTAGTCCACCACCCGCAGGCACACCCGCTTCATGTCCCGCCCCACGAGGTCCACCGCCACCTTCACCCTATTGCCCCCGTTCGCCGCCTGGACCTTGGCCGCCACCTCCTCCACCGATAGCCCGCCGTAGCGGACGATGTGCTCATTCTTCAGCCCCAGCCTCTCCCGCAGGTAGGCCGTGCTCTTCTCCCCGCCCGCCGTGGCGAGGACGGGCGCCGCCCCCAGGTGGCGGAGCATCTGCACCGCCATGGTGCCCACCCCGCCCGAGGCCCCGGCCACGAAGGCGGAGTCGCCCTTGTCGAACCTGGCCTTCATCACCACCGCCTCGTAGGCCGTGAGGGCCACCAGCGGCACCGCCGCCGCCTCGGCGAAGGAGAGCCGCTTGGGCTTCAAGGCCACGAACTCCTGGGGCACGCAGACGAACTGGGCGTAGCCGTTCCCCCCGTCCTCCCCGAAGCGGGGGAGGTAGGCCATCACCTCGTCCCCGGGCT
>MGDP01000193.1:49984-58230 GCA_001790955.1 Candidatus Tectomicrobia bacterium RIFCSPLOWO2_12_FULL_69_37 | reverse complement strand
CGACATCACCTGGGCCGGCTGAGGCCCTATGGAGGATCAAATGAGCGACGGGAACCTCTCTTTCGACCACGTCCACGTCATCAGCCGGAACCCGGAGGCGTCCGCCAAGTGGTTCGTCGAAAAGCTGGGCGGGAAGGTCACCGCGAGCCACGAGGTCCGGGGGGCGCCCCAGATCTACATCGACTTCGGCGGCTCCAAGGTGATCGTCCGGGGCCAGCGGCCCGGCGAGGCCGCCAAGGACAAGGCCAACCTCGAGTGGGGCACCGACCACTTCGGCTTCCAGGTCAAGGGCAGCCTCGACTTCAAAGCCTACTGCGGCGACCTGAAGGGCAAAGGGGTGAAGTTCACCGTGGAGCCCACCCAATTCAACCCCTCCACCCAGATCGCCTTCGTCGAGGCGCCGGACGGGGTCGTCATCGAGCTCTTGCAGCGAAAATAGGACGGGGCGCTCTCTCAGGACGATTGGGTCCGGGTACCGGCTTTTGTGTTATAATTCAAGGAGGTGCCTGTCCGCTCTGAGAGGTTTGCTTTGCTTGGAAACATGAGCTCCCGCCCGGCCGCCTTGTTCATCCAGGCGGCCGTATTCTTGCTTCTGCTGAGCGGATGGGGCGCCTCGCGCGCGCCCCTGTGGGCGGCGCAGGGGAATTCGCCGGCTCCCCCCGGAGAACTGCCACCCCCGCCGCCCCTCGGCCTGGACGACATCCCCGTCCCCGCAGACAACCCCATGTCCCGCGAGAAGGTGGAGCTGGGGCGGCTGCTCTTCTTCGAGAGGCGCATCTCGGCGGACGGCACCGTGGCCTGCGCCACCTGCCACATGCCCGCGCGGGGCTTCTCCAACGCCCGGCAGTACGGCGTGGGGGTGGAGGGAAAGCTGGGCATCCGCAACGTCCCCACCGTCCTGAACGCCGCCTACTATACCAGCCAGTTCTGGGACGGCCGCGCCAAGAGCCTGGAGGAGCAGGCCAAGGGCCCCATCCAGAATCCGGCCGAGATGAACGCGAGCGAGGAGCGCGTCGTCGAGGTCCTGGGCGCCATTCCCGCCTACCGCGAGGCCTTCCGCCGCGCCTTCGGCGATCCCGCCATCTCGCTCGACCGCGTCGCCCGGGCCGTCGCCACCTTCGAGCGCACCCTGGTCTCGGGCGGCTCCCCCTTCGACCGGTGGAAATTCGGAGGGGAGGAAGCCGCTCTCCCCGCCGAGGCCAGGCGGGGCTTCGATCTCTTCAAGGCCAAAGCCCAGTGCGTGAAGTGCCACCTGGTGGACGAGTTCAGCGCCCCCTTCACCGACAACAAGTTCCACAACATCGGCATCGGGATGGATAAGCAGAAGCCCGAACTGGGCCGGGAGGAGATCACCAAGGACCGCAAGGACCGGGGGAAGTTCAAGACCCCCTCGCTCCGCGAGGTGACGCGGACGGCCCCTTACATGCACGACGGCCGCTTCAGCACCCTGGAGGAAGTGGTGGACTTCTACGACAAGGGCGGCCACCCCAACCCCAGCCTCGACCCCGACATCTTCCCCTTGAAGCTGACCCCGAAGGAGAAGAAGGACCTCCTGGCCTTCCTCCGCACCCTGGAGGGGAACGCCCCCCGGGTGGCGGAGCCGGAGGCGCCGCGTTGAAACCGGTCCACTCTCTGTTTCCCTCCATTGGCGCCACCATGCTTGCCCTCCTGGCGGCAACTTCCCCCGCCTGGGGCGCGGATCGAGGGAAGGACATCTTCCTCAAGAAGGGCTGCGGGGAGTGCCACACCATCGAGGGCCCCGAGGTGAGGCTGCCCGTCACCGAGCGGCACAAGCTCAAGGGGCCGACCCTCTGGTACGCAGGGAGCAAGTTCCAGCCCGGCTACCTCGGGCGCTGGCTGGTCAAGCCCCAGGCGTTCCGGGGGGTGAAGTGGGGGACGATGGAGAAGGGCAGGACCCCCCATCCCGCCCTTCCCCCCGCGGAGGCCGGGGAGGTGGCCCGCTTCCTCGAGGGCCTGAAGGACCCCGAGTTGCGGGAGGGCGTCGTCCCCGGCTGGGGGGACAAGCTGCCGAGGCAGGTGCTGCGCCGGGCGCGGATCCTCTTCCAGAAGGAGCAGCCCTGCTACGCCTGCCACATGGTGCACATCCGCAAGACGGTCTACCGACAGGCGGTGGAGGTGGGCGGCTTCACCGGGCCGCACCTGATCGACGCCGGCCTGCGGCTGCGGCCGGACTTCATCGTGGCCCTGCTCAAGTCCCCGGACCGCTACGCCCCGAACGGGCGGATGCCCCGGTACGGTGACAAAGCCTTCACCCCGCTCTCCGAGCAGGACCTCATCACCCTCGCCGCCTACATCGCGACGCTCAAATGAGAAGCCTCTCCCTGCTCGCCGCGCTTGTCCTGCTCGCGGGTTCCGCCTGGGCCCAGGAGGGTTTCCGCCCCACGGCGGAGCAGAACTTCCTCTGGTACTGCATCCAGTGCCACGGCCCCAAGGGGGACGGGAAGGGCGTGAACAACACCGCCAAGCTGCCCGTCACCCCGCGCAACCTGACGGACGGCAGGGACATGGCCCAATTCGCGGACGAGGACATGGTCCGGACGATCACGCGGGGGGGCGGGGCGAGCGACCTCTCGCCCATCATGCCCCCCTGGGGGAACACCCTCTCGGCCGAGGAGATCCGGGACCTCGTCACCCACGTCCGCACGCTGTGCAAGTGCCAATTCGACCCCAAGGCGAAGGAGCGCTTCCTGAAGGAACAGGGTAAGCTGCCCCCGCAGAACCAAGCCCCGGATCCGATGAAGGAGACGCTTCGATGAGGTTCCGGCCCGGATGGAAACGGATGGTCCTGGCTGCCACCGCTCTGGCGGCATGGGTGGCATGGGGACCTGAGAGCGCCCGGGCGGCCGAGGAGCTGATCCTCGTCACCAACACCCGCGAGAGCACCCTGAGCGTCATCTCCCGGGAGACGGGCAAGGTCATCCGCACCCTGCCCGCCGGACCGAAAGCCAACCGCCTCGCCCTCTCCCCCGACAAGAGGCACGTCTACGTCATCAACGACGGCCGGTCCGAGGTCCGCATCTTCGACGCCCACGAGCTCCGCTTCGTGAAGAGCGTCCGGGCGGGCCGCGACCCCTACAACCTCGCCTTCTCGCCCGATGGCAAGTACGCATACTTCGTCAACACCTACTCCGACAACGTCACCATCCTGGAAGTGGCCACCGGCCGCCTGCTGGGCCTTATCGAGCACGGCGGGAACAACCCGGTGAACATCAAGGTTTCCCCGGACGGGAAGCTTGCCTACGTCGCGAACGAGCTGAGCGAGGACGTTTCGGTCGTGGACCTCCCGGCGCGGAAACCCATCAAGCAGATCGAGGCCGGGCACTACATCGAAGGACTCGACTTCAGCCGGGACGGGAAGCGGCTCTATATCATGAACGGGGAGCGCCAGTCCTACAGCGTGGTGGACACGTCCAACCACCAGGTTGTGCGCACCATCAAGCTCCAGGACGAGCCCCACGACGCGCTGGTGACGCCGGACGGGCGCTTCCTCTACATCACCCTGCCCCACAAGAACGCCGTCGCGGTTCACTCCCTTCCGGACCACAAGGAAGTGGCCCACGTGAAGCAGGGCTCGCGCCCGGACCTGATCGCCTTCACGCCGGACGGCGCGCTGGCCTACATCTCGAACCGCGATTCCAAGGAAGTGTGGGTGATGGACGCCCGGAAGCACGTCAACCTGCGGAAGATCAGGACCGGGAACGGCGCCCACGGGGTGGTGGTGGTGCCGGCCCCGGCTCCCAAACCCATCGCGCACCGGCAATAAAAGCTCCGGGAAGAATCCGGGGCCTCCGCGCAACCCTGCTTCGGCGGCTAGACCAGCCTACTCCTTCTCCTTCGCGTCCTGGGCGCAGCGGAAGCCGATCTTGTTGTTCCGGTAGGGCGGGAGGCGGTCGTAGCGGTTGGTGGTGGTGGCCCACTCGATAGGGCTCCCCCAAGCGGCCCCCCGCACCACCCGGCGCGTGCCCTTGGCGGGACCCTTGGGGTCCTTGGCGGCCATCGTCTTGTAGGCCTGGGGATGGTACCAGTCGGCCACCCACTCCCAGACGTTCCCGGCCATATCGAGGGCGCCGAAGGGGCTCGCCCCCTGTGGAAAGCGGGCCACGGGAGCCACGCCCGGGAAGCCGTCCTCCCCTCCCTTCAGATTCGCCCGCTTGGGGTCGCGCTCGCTCCCCCAGGAATATCTGCGCCCGTCGCCGCCGCGCGCGGCATGCTCCCATTCCGCCTCGGTGGGGAGCCGCCTTCCCGCCCAGCGGCAGTAGGCGTCGGCGTCCGGCCAGCCCACCTGGGAGACGGGCTGATCGGGCACGGCTTTCCAGTCGGAGCCCTTCCCGGCGGGATTGCGCCAGGAGACACCCTTCTCTCTACGCCACCAGCCTTCCCCCTTCTTCAGAGCCTCATCCCATACCCAGGCCCAGCCCTCCTGTTCGGCGGTGGTGCGGTAGCGGGCGGCCTCGGCGAAGCGGGCGAAGCTGGAGGCGGTGACTTCGGTCCGGTCGATCCAGTAGGCCGAGAGCTGCACCCTGCGCGTCGGCCGCTCGTTCTTCTCGCCCGCGTCGCTGCCCATGACGAAGGCGCCAGCGGGGACATAGACCAGGACGGCTCCGTCCGTCTGAGACACTTGGGTGCGGATCGCTCCGCCCGCGGCCGGAGGGGCGGCCCCCCACCCGAGCGCGAGCGACACGACCGCCCACGCTACGAGGCTCTCAGCTCTCAACGCAGGGCTCCTGAGGGCGGAAGATGGGACGCTCTGTCAGTCCCGTAGGGGATCCCGCGGATCGTCCACGAAGGTGGTCCCGGCGGCGTCCTTGTTCGGCATGCCCCCGTAAGTGAAGATGAGCTCGGCGGGATCGGTCCCGCTGGGATTCTCCTGCCCGTGGATGCAGCCGCAGGGGAAGTATACGAAATGCCCCGCCCTGACCTCCCGCCGCTTGATATCCCCGCCTTCCTTCCAATAGATATTGATCGGCCCCCTCACCACATAAATGGTCGTGTCGCAGTTCTTGTGGTAGTGGAGGCGGTTGCGGCCGCGCGGGGGGATGATGGTGCGGCCCATGGTGATGGTCTGGGTGCCGGTGCTCTCCCGGTCCACCCCCCACCGGATGGCGTAGGGCGGCTCGTATGCTTTGTCCTCCGACACGTCAAGGGAGTTGACCACCTTGGGAACGGGCAAATCAGGCATGCCATGACCCCTTCTTGGATTTAACGCATTCCGGCCGCGCCCATCCTACGGCAAGCGGCCGCGGGCAACAAGGGTTCAGTCTTGGGGCGAGCCGAGCCGCCGTGACACGGCCCCCCCGAATGTGCGATACTTGCCTGGCAGCGATACGGTACGGGAGAAAGCGTCTTCTTCGGCGGGACGATGCGAAAATTCCTGGGCCGCTTCTTGCAGATCAACAGCACAACGGTGGGCCTGCTGCTCACCGCCGTTATGTCCCTCGTTTTCATGACCGAGCCGGCGATCATCCAGCGCATGGACCTCCTCATCTCCGACCTCCGGTTCCTCGCCCGCGGGCGCAAGAAGGCCGCTCCCGACATCGTCATCGCCACCATCGACGAGAAGAGCATTGACCAACTGGGGCGCTGGCCCTGGCCCTACACGGTGCAGGCCAAGCTCGTGGACAGGCTCTCCTCCTACGGGGCCCGGGTGATCGCCTACGACGTGGTCTTCTCGTCCTCCGACACCTCGGGCGGGGGGGAAAGTCTCCGCGCCCTCAAGGCGAAGCTCGCGGCGGGAAGCACCCCGCCGGCGCCGGAGACTGTCGCGGCGATCGATAAGGCCATCGCCGACTCCGACCACGATCGGATCTTCGCCGAAGCCCTCAAGCGCTCCCGAAGGACCGTCCTGGGGTACTTCTTCCACTTCTCGGCCGACTCCATCAAGCATCTCACCGAAGCCGAGATGCAGAGCTACCTCAACAACATCCGGGGCTCGAAGTACGGCGGGATCAAGAAGGCCCCCGGGGCCAGCCTCAAGAACATCTGGCTCCCGAAAGCGTGGGCCGTTGAGTCGAACCTGCCGGCCCTCTCGGCGGCCGCAAGGGGCAACGGCTTCTTCAGCCTCCAGCCCGACGTCGACGGCGCTGTCCGCCGCTTCCCGCTCATCGTCAAGTACCGGGACTTGGTGGAAATCCCGGGGGAGCAAGACTTCTTGTTCGGCTCGCTGTCGGTGCTCACCCTGGAGCGCTACCTGCGGGGGCGCGCCGTCTTCTGGATCGACACCTTCGGCGTGGAGAAGGTGGCCTTCCAGGGCCGCAAGCGCTTCTTCGTCCCCACCAACTCCCAGGGGGAGATGTTCGTCAACTACATCGGCAGCGTCGACGCCTTCCCGACGTACTCTATCGTGGACATCGTAGAAGGGCGGAAGGAGCTGGCGCCGCCCGAGGCCTTCCGTGACAAGATCATCCTGATCGGCCCCACCGCCATCGCGCTCGCGGACCTCCGGGTCACCCCGTTCGACAAGGCCATCCCCGGGGTCGCGATCCACGCGACCGTCCTCGACAATATGCTCCGAAACGATTTTCTCTCCGAGCCCTGGTGGACGCACATGTTCACTGGCTCGAGCGTCCTCCTGCTGGGGCTGCTGGGCACCCTGCTCCTCCCCATGACCGGCGCGGTCGGGGGGGGCATCGCCGCTACCATCGTCCTGGCCGGGGTGGTGGGGCTGAACCAGTTCCTCTTCTCCAGCTACGGCTGGTGGCTGAGCGCGGCCTACCCCGCCCTCACGGTGATCGTTCTCTACGGCGGGATGACGCTGTACCACTACGTCGTCGAGGAGCAGCAGAAGCGCTTCATCCAATCGGCGTTCGGGACCTACCTCTCGCCCAAGGTGGTGGCCGAGATCGTCTCCAACCCGGGCATCCTCAGGCTCGGGGGCGAGCGCAAGGAGATCACCGCCTTCTTCTCTGATGTGGCCGGCTTCACCTCCGTGTCGGAGTCCATGAGCCCGGAGGACCTGGTTTCCCTCTTGAACGAGTACCTCTCCGAGATGACGGATATCCTCCTCCGCTACGATGGGACCGTGGACAAGTATGAGGGGGACGCGATCGTCGCCTTCCTGGGCGCCCCCCATCCGATGCCAGACCATGCGGTCCGCGCCTGCCTCGTCGGCCTGGAGATGCAGGAAACGATGATCCGGCTGCGGGCCGCCTGGCGCGAGCGGGGGTCGAAGGAGCTTTACATGCGGATCGGCCTCAACACGGGGCCCGCCGTCGTGGGCAACATGGGCTCACGGACCCGGATGGACTACACCATGATGGGCGACACGGTGAACACCGCGTCCCGTCTCGAGGGGGCGAACAAGGAGTACGGGAGCGCAATCATGATCGGCGCTGTGACCTACGAGCAGAGTAAGCACGCCATCGAAGCCCGCGAGCTCGACCTCATCAACGTCGTGGGGAAGAAGGAGCCGGTCCCCATCTACGAGCTTCTCGGCAAGAAGGGGGAACTGCCTCCCCAAAAGATGAAGGCGGTGGAGCTGTACCATCGGGGGCTGGTCAGCTACCGCAACCGGCGCTTTGACGAAGCGATGGGTCTCTTCGGCGAGGGCCTCGTGGCGGAAAAGAGCGACAATCCCTGCAAGTCCCTGGTGAAGCGATGCGAGCGCTACATGGTCGATCCTCCCCCCAAGAACTGGAACGGCGCCTTCATAATGACCTCGAAGTAGCATCGCTGGAAATACGCCGCTTCCGCCGGTGCGCCGCGGCCGGCGCGCTGGCCGCCGTCCTCCTCGCCGGGTGCGGCGCGGAGTCTCCCACGCCGGCGTCCCCCATCCCGGAAGGCTCGCCCGCCCAGAGGCGCTACTGGGAGGGCCAGCTCGCTATCCGGAAGGGGGACCTCACGGAAGCCATGGAGAGGTTCCAGGCCTCCCGCGAGCTCGCCGAAAAGGAAGGAAACCAGGAAGGCGTGGCCTCCAGCCTGCACGCCATCGCCCTCCTTCATGCGCAGGAAGGGCGCCTGCGCGAGGCACTCGAGTCCATGCTCCGGGTTCTGTCTTCGGACCGGAAAGCGCTCGAAGAGGCGAAGCGGGCGGGCGCGTCGGAGGCCGTGCTCCGCACGCTGGAGGCGAAGATCGCGAACGTCCTCTACGACATCGCCCGGATCCACCAGCGGCAGGGAGAGCCCGACAACACGCTGAGGCGGCTCCGCGAGGCTCTTGCGATCGATCTCCGCCTCGGGCGGGAGCGGGGGGCCGCGATCACCCATAACAACATCGGCCGCCTCCTCCT
>MGDP01000193.1:7413-49951 GCA_001790955.1 Candidatus Tectomicrobia bacterium RIFCSPLOWO2_12_FULL_69_37 | reverse complement strand
TGGATGGTGTCTGGCGACTCCAGACAACCATGGGGGATGGAACCACCTCAAATCTCAACTAAGATTGGGACACACTCGCGGTATACGCGCTCGTCCTGGAAGTTCGAGCGGACGCGGTTCTTCTTGGCCTCCAGCAGAAGCGCCCAATTCTTGCGGAACTGGTACACGATGCGGGGGGCGAACGTATGGGTCACGTCCGCCTCGTTCGCGTCCTTACCACCCAGCCCAGCGTCCCGGAAGCCGCCGTCCTTGTCCTTCGCCTCGCGGTCGCGGTAGGCACGCCGGTCGTATGAGTAGCTGAAGGACAGCGTCAGAATGCCCTTTATCGGCAGGCCGAACAGCTGAAGATCCAGCTCCTGGGTGTAAGCCAAGTCCGGATCGAGGCGGAAGCTCCAGTAGTCGTAATAGTGCTCGCTGAAGACCCCGGCAGCCGGGAGGGGCGAGAGGGTGTCATTGAAGCCCGAGGTGCTCCGGTTGTTGCTCCAGGAGCCGCCCAAGCCCACGACGAGCCCCTTCACGAGGGGGATGCCGTAGGTCATCCTCCCCTCCACGGTGTCGGTGATGTCCCGCCGCCTCTCCCCGGGCACCCCGGCTTCGACAAGTGGATCTATCCTGGCCCGGTCCTCGGTGAAGTAGCGGTTGAGCTGGGAGTACCCCAGCCGCAGGGAAGTGCCGCCCGGCGCCTGAAACTCGTAGGCCGCGCGGGTCAGGACGCCGACGTAGTCTTTCTCGAACTTCGGCTCGGGCGAGGCGGGGTCCAGCTGACGGGCGAGCGAGGTGAAATTGCGGTAATGGCGGAGGTAGCTCTGCACGGAGGCGGAAAGGGTGTGCTTCCGCTCTCCCTCCCGCTCGTGCAGGAGCTTCACCTCGATGCCCGCGCCGCGGTCCCAGTAGTCATAGAGCCCCTTGAACTTCTGGACCCCCCCAAGGGGGATGCCGTTCCTCCATTCCTCCGAGGCGGTCTGGCGGGTGAAGGCGTAGGTTTGGAAGACGGAGGGGCTCAGGGTCAGGCGGTTGATGAAGGAGATGCCCAGGGGCTTGACGAAATCCTGGGACAAGAGCGCGATGAACTCGTGGCGCTGTTCCTCGCTCCGGCGGCGGGGCCCCTCGTCTTCCCGGAAGACCTGGAGGTCGCGGTTGTAGGAGGCGTTGTAGACGAAGACAAGGGCGCTGTCCTCGGCCAAGCGGATGCCGGGAGCGATGACGCCCGAGAACCGGCCCCCCTCCTGAGGCCCCGCGTTGCTGCCCGTCTGGAACTCGGAAGCGGTGAAAACCCCCTCCACGTTGAAGCGGACGAGCTGGACCCTCTCCTCGAACCACTTGAACACCGACCTCCAGTTCGAGGGCGCGAAGCCCGGCGCCGGGGGAGGCGTGACGCCCGGCGCCGTCGGGGGCGTCTGGCCCCGGCCCGGGGAGGTGGGCGGGTCCGTCCTCCGATCCTGCTGGGCCTGGGCCAGCGTGTGAGACTGGCGGTCCAAGGAGATGACGGCGAGGGCCGGCTTCGTCCCCCCTGCTTTCCAATTCCAGGTTCCCTCCGGGCGTACCCGGAAGAGGGGCCCCTCAAACGCATAGGCGGGGAAACCGGGGAGACTGAGGACCACCCCCAGCGCGGCGGCGGCAAGACGGAACCGCATGCTCTCCCCCGAGGTCTCTGGGCCGGACCTCCCCCCAGATCGGACTCGGTGGTCTTTTATCCAACCATTATACTAAAAATTGCTTTCGCCGCGCCAGATCATACGGGAGAAGGTGAGGAAGGCCGTCCGGATGGCGGACGAGAACGGATCCCGGCCCGTCACCTGCAAACGGCCAGGGAGCGGGACGCCCAGAAAGTTCGGCCGATGTTGATGGAAGGAAGCCCTGCGGGTTCTGGCTGGAGCTCATGCCCACTCGGAAAGCGTCCCGGATGGTGCCGAGCCGGAGGCATGCGGCGGGGACCTCTTTTGCTCTGCCTGTCGGCCCTCCTCCCCGCAATGACCTTCGTCACAAGGCGGAACTGACAAAATCCTCGTAAAAAGGCAAATAATCAACCCCATCCCCCGGCAATCCCACAATGCCCGATTCCACGGCCCAGGTCCCCCCGGGCAATTTTTGCCCTCTGGATCCCCGGAACGCACAAACACCGGCTCCGCTTCGGATTCTGAATCCCCTGGCTCTATCTCCGGCCGGTTGGTTCGTTCCAGTCAACCACACCCCTCGCCCGGAGACTTTCCAGCTCCTCGGCGCGCAGGCCCGCCAAACCGCAGAGCACCTCCCGCGTGTGCTCCCCCAGGTAGGGGGCGCGGACCCAGCGCATCCGGGCGCCAGGGATTTTGATCGGGCAGCCGAGCATCTGAATGGTCCCGGCGCTGGGGTGCTCCACTTCGACGATCATTTCCCGCGCGCTCACCTGGGGATCGTCAAGCGCCTGGGCGACCGTGTTGACGGGAGCGAAGGGAACATGGCCGGTCAGGAGAATGGCCCACTCGGCGTTGGTCTTCTTAAGGAATTCCTGGGAGAGAATATCGAGCAAAGCTTCCCGATTATCATATCGGTCCTTGGGGGTGCGGAACCTGGGGTCGTCGGCCAGCTCAGGCCGTCCCATCTTCTCCACCAGAATGGGGTAGAACTTGTGCTTCATGCACAGGACGCTCACCCAGCCGTCCTTGGTCGCGAAGTTCTGTGACGGGACGAGCGAAGGATGGGCGCTGTGAGCGAATTTCCGGGGCACGTGCCCGCAGTTGAGCGCCCAGGTGGCGAGGTAGCCCAACTGATAAGCGGCCCCATCGAGGAGGGCGACGTCGATGTCCCGCCCCTTGCCCGTGCGGTTCGCCTCCCACAGGCCGGTCAGGAGGCCGAGCATGCCGAGAAAGCCGCCAGAATAGTCCACAAAGCTGACCCCGGCCTTCGCAGGAGGCCCCCCGGGCTCGCCGGTGAGGCTCATGATCCCCGCGTAGGCCTGCATGAGATAGTCATAGGCGGGCTCAGAAGAGCGGGGGCCTGACATTCCGAATCCCGAGAGGAAGCAGCAGACGAGCTTTTTGTTATACGGGCTCAGGTGCCGGTAGGTGATCTTCAGCTTCTCCGGGTCGGTCCCCTTGCAATTGGAGAAAAGCGCGTCCGCGCGGGCCACCAGCTTGTGGAGGATCGCGCGGCCCTCGGGCGTCGTGATTTGCAGGGCTACGCTCTTCTTGTTCCGGTTGAAGGTCTGGAAATAGTAGCTGTCGTTGTTCGGGAGCGGGTACGGGGGAACGGGGCGGGCCGAATCGCCCTGCACGGCGGGGTTCTCGATCTTGATGACCTCCGCCCCCAGGTCGGCCAGGATCATGGTGCCCAAGGGGCCCGCTCCGAATTGTTCAATCGCGATGACGCGAAGCCCCTCCAAGGGCAGCGGCCCGCCGGCCAAGGCGCTTCCTCCTCTTCCGGAAAAATCGGCGTCTGGCTTCAATTTGGGGGGGGAACGGAGCCCTGTCAAATCGCCAGGATCGGAGCCTTCCCCCTCTCAACCGCCCAGGAGAAATAACCGGGCGGCTTCCTCGAGGCGGTTGCCCGCGCCCCCACCGGGCATTCCCTCCACTTTTAAACGTTGGAACTTTTCAGTATAATTACGCCTTCGTTCTATGAGATTACGAGCCTCCGGCAGGGGATCGGAGGAATTGTCACTTGGCCGGTTCAATTTAGGAGATTTCCGATGAGTGGGAGGATGCGCGCGGCACTTCTGGGGGCAGCCCTCGCTGTGGTCGCCGGTTGGGTTCTTATGGGTGGGTGGTCCGCTCTCGAAGCGGCCCCCGAAAAGGATAGCAAAGCGGTCGCCGCCCGCAAGAAGCTGATGCAAGGGAACGCGAAGTCGATGAAGGCCCTCAACGCCGCTGTCAAGGCGGGAGAGTTCCCCAAAGCAGCGCTCTTCGCGAGCGAAGTCGGCGAATTCGCCCTCGGCATCGCCGAGGCGTTCGAGAAGAAGGACATGGCCGGAAAGACGACCGCCCTGGCCAATATCTGGGACGAGAAGGCCAAATTCGGGCAGATAGCCTCGAAGCTGCTGAACGACTCGCGGGCCGTGATAGAAGCCGCGAGAGAAAAGGACAAGGCGAAAGTCGAGGCGGCCGTCAAGGTGGTGGGTGCCAACTGCGCGGCCTGCCACAAGGCGTACCGGGTGCCGCCGAAGAAGAGCTGAGGGACATGTCCCCCCCTCTCCGCCCCTCATCGGCCGGGGAGGGGGGCCTTTCTTGGCCTCGCTCAATCTGCATGAAACGCGTGCCGCCTGGAAAACGGATATGCTGGTCCTTTAAGTGATATTTATGCTTGTCTGCCCAGAAATATTTGTTACTATCGATGGATTAATCAGAGATGAAGAGGAGTTTCTGTCCCCGTCCCCAGCATAGGGAGAATGGGTAAGCCGATGGTGGCCAAGATCCAGATCCGGAATCTGCGCAAGGTCTACGACACTCCCGAGCGCCGCGTCCACGCCCTTGAGAACGTGAATCTCGATATCCAAGACGGAGAGTTCCTCTGCCTGGTGGGGCTTTCCGGCTGCGGGAAAACCACCCTCCTCAACATGCTGGCTGGCTTCGTCGAAATCACGGCCGGCGACATCCTGATGGACGGCAAGACCCTCACCGAGGACTACGACAAGGGGGTGGTCTTCCAGGAATACGCTCTCTTCCCGTGGCGGACCGCCCGGAGGAACGTGGAGTACGGCCTCGAAATCCGGAACGTGGCCCCCGAGGAGCGCAAGCGCATCGCGCTGGAGCACCTTCGTCTCGTCCGGCTCGAGGAATTCGCGGACTTCTACCCCCACAACCTCTCCGGCGGCATGCGGCAGCGGGTGGCAGTGGCCCGCGCCCTCGCCTTCGACCCTCAGGTCCTGCTCATGGATGAGCCCTTTGGCGCTCTGGACGCCCAGACCCGCGAGGAGCTTCAGGAACTGACGGTGGACGTGTGGCAAAAGACGAAGAAAACCGTCGTCTATGTGACCCACAACCTGAGCGAGGCCGTCTACCTGGGGAATCGGATCGTGGTCTTCATCCCCCGTCCCGGCCGGATCCGCGAGGTCATCACGGTGAACATTCCTCGTCCTCGTGATCCGCTTTCGTCGGCCTTCATCGAGATACAGAGGGAAATCGACCGCCTGATTCGAACCTGAGGAAGGATCACGCCATGCAGCATGCCGAGAGCGTCTCCCCACCTCCCGATTTCAGCGCCACCAAGAAGAAGGTCGTAACCATCCGGCAAAGGCTGCGTCCGGTCTATCCCTTCCTGGTCATCATGCTCATCTGGCAGATTGCCGCCATGCAGGCGAAGGGGAACCTGGGCCAGCTTTTTCCCACCCTCGACGCCATCGCCTACCGGGCCTGGGAGCTGATCACCGGCCCCCTGATGACGGCGCTGAAGGAGAATCCCAGCCTGGGCTTCTTCGATTACCTGTACTACCTTTACCAGAGCCCCCTTCTGTGGCACACCTTCCACACCGCATGGCGGCTGCCCTTCTCCTTCGTCCTGGGAGCGATCTTCGGGGTCATCATCGGCGTGATAATGGGGCGTTTCTCCTTCTGGGAGTCCTTCTTCGTCCCCCTCATCGCGGTGCTACTGCCCATCCCGGCCCTCGCATGGGTGCCTATCGCGGTCATCTGGTTCGGCCTGGGTAGCCAGACCGTCATCATCGTCACGACGTTCGCGACATTCCTGCCCATCGTGATGGCGGTCTGGACGGGCGTGAAGACGGTGAACCCCGTTTGGATCCGGGCGGCGCAGTCCATGAACGCGAACAAGATGACGATCTTCCGCACGGTCGTCGTCCCCGGCTCCCTCCCGATGATCTTGAGCGGCTTCCGGATCGGCCTGGCCCGCGCCTGGCGCGCCGGCGTGGGCGCCGAGGCCTTCGCGGGGATCAAGTGGGGCCTTTCGGCGGGGATCTTCGACGCGCAGGAGTTCCTGGACATCGCCTTCATGATGGTCGCGCTCGCGGTGCTGGGCATCTTCGGCTATCTCCTTGAGAAAATCTTCTTCCAGCCCATCGAGAGCCGGACGGTCATCAAATGGGGAATGATGGAGGCGATGGGCGGCCAGGAAAGGAAAGTCTAGCGCCAGACTGGACGGCGCCGGTCCCGATGGCGGAACGGCCCCGGAGAGAAACTCCGCGGGGCCGTTTGTTTGCTGCCGGTCGGCAGCGTGGTTCAATGCGCTCTTCTCAACGCCTCCACAAACGGCCCGGTTCTCTTCCCCGTGCGGGGAACGTCCTCCCTCGCTGCCTCTTTGGCGGCATCCGGGGCGAGGCGGACCGGAATCGGCCTCTGCGCCTCCTGATGAAACGATCTTGGGGGATCACTGAAAAGGGTAATCACACGGCCGGTGCAGGAGAAGGCTTCTCAAATCGGCGCAAGGAATCCGGGCGCTTGCGCGGATGAGCAAGGGCGGGCACAAGGGCTTTGTGTGCAAAATCCATCGCACGCTGCGCGATCGCCCCGACCGTCCACCTCATGCACTCGAAAATTCCCATACATGGCGCCCATTGCCGCTCGTGAAATCCCCTTGCCTGCCCGCTTCCCATGCGCCTGCCAGGCATCCGGCGAAAAAAAGCCCCGGGGGAAGCCCCCGGGGCTTTCGCGCTTCACGCGAGAGGTCAGTTCTTCGGGGTGCCCCCCGCCTTCCGCAGCAGGGAGTCGTCCAGAGTCTCGCCCTTCATGAAGTCCGGTGTGCCCTTGGCCCAGCCCATCTTCTTCTGCATCGCGGCGATCTCGGTCAGGTTCTTACGGATCTCGTCGTTGAACTCGGGCGTCGTGGTGAGTCGCTTGAGGACGGCCAGGACGATCGGGTACTCCGTCTTGTCGCCCACTTCCATCAGCGCCTCGTGGTAGATCTTGGCGAACTTCTCGGGGTCGTCCTTGAGAAGCTTCATCGCCTTGAGCCAGCCTTTGAAGTACTTCACGTACTGATCCGGATTCGCCTTCAGGGTCCCCGGGTTACCGATGTGCATCATCCGCGGACGGTCATAGGGGCAGAAGTCCTCCAGCGTCTTGACGAGCCCCTTCTGGAGCGCGATCTCGGCCTGGGGGTCCCCCACGATGGCCGCGTCGGCGTTCCCGGACACCAGGGCCGCCACGCGGTCCGTGGTGACGATGTTGAGCCACTTCAGGTCCTTCTCGGCCAAGCCGTGGCGCGGCATGACGGCGGTCCTGAACGCCAGGTCCACGCTCGTGCCGATAAGGGTGGCGAAGCGCTTGCCCTTGAGCTCCTTGATGCTCTTGATCGGGGAATCCTTGGGGACCATGATGTGCTGCTGGCCGCAGAGGTCCGTGGTGACGGCGATGCCGGTCACCTTCGCGCCCTTCGCCAGCGCCGTCACATAGGGGGAGAAGCCCGTCGTCCCCACGTCCAGGTTGTTCTGGATGACGGCGTTGCGCATCAGCTTGCCCTGCTTGAAGTACTGAACGTTGTAGTTCAGCCCTTCCGCCTTCCAGTAGCCCATGCGGTCGGCGACCACCTCAAAGGAGCCGAACAGCGCGCGGTGGATGCCGATGCGGAACTTCTCCGCGCCCTCGGCGCTCCAGCCCGAGGCAAGCATGAGGCCCGCCAACGCCAGACCGATACCCCACCTGCAGATACGCGTCATGTAATTCTCCCCTCCCTTTCTGAGAAATCTCTTTGCTGTCCAAGAGACGTTGCCCTCGTTACACTCTTCCTTCCAGGGCTCCCGCGAGCCAACCGAAGCCCTGTCCCCACACCCAATGGGATAGGCGGATTATACCAGGTATCTTTCATTTCCAGGGAAATTTCGGAACCGGCCCGGGGGCCTCCCGGCGGCCGCCAAGCGAAAGATGCCCGCGGCATTCCTGCGCGCCGAAACCAAAGAGAAAATGGCTGCCGGAGAACGACAGCCAGGGAAAAGGCTGGCGGGGCTGACGGGACTCGAACCCGCGATCTCTGGCTTGACAGGCCAGCGCGATAACCGGCTTCGCTACAGCCCCAGACGAAATGCCCGGTCTGGCGGGCCGGGCGCCCCGGTTTATATCCTCCCCCTCCCGGCAAGTCAACCGAGGCCCGCTTCAGCGGCCCTCCGGGGAGGCAAAAAGACTCTCCAGGCGCTCCCCCCGCGCCAGCCTTACCACCCCCCGCTCCGTGATGAGGGCGTCCACCAGCCGGGCCGGGGTCACGTCGAAGGCCGGGTTGAACACCTCTACTCCCTCGGGGGCGATCATCCGGCCCCCGATGGTCCTCACCTCCTGGGCGGGCCGCTCCTCGATGGGGATGTCCCCCCCCTGTGGCGTCTCCAAATCAATCGTGCTGATGGGGGCCGCCACATAGAAGGGAACGCCATGCTCCCGGGCAAGGATGGCAAGCCCATAGGTCCCAATCTTATTGGCCACATCGCCGTTCGCGGCCACCCGGTCCGCTCCCACCACCACCGCTCCCACCTTGCCCAGGCGCATGCAGTAGGCCGCCATGCTGTCGGTGATGAGCACAACCGGAATACCGTCCCGGCAAAGCTCCCATGCGGTCAGCCGCGCGCCCTGGAGAAAGGGCCGCGTCTCGTCCACGAACACCTGCCGGACCTTCCCGCTCCGGAAGCCGCTCCGGATCACTCCAGTGGCAGTTCCGTAACCTGCCGTCGCCAGCGCCCCCGCGTTGCAGTGGGTGAGGAGAGAAACATCCGCGGGCAGGAGATCCGCCCCGATGTCCCCGATCCGGCGGCAGATGGCGAGATCCTCTCGGTGCATCTCCTCGGCCAGGGCGAGGAGTTCATCAGCCAGCTTCAGGCCAGAGGAGCGGCTCTCCCGGCTCGCCGCCCGCATCCGCTCGATGGCCCAGAACAGGTTGACCGCCGTGGGGCGCGTCCCCGCCAGGAGGGCGGCCGCCCGCTCCAGAGCCTCCCGCTGCTCCCCCGGGGAGCCCTCGGCCGCCCGCCGCGCTGCGATGGCCATCCCGTAGGCCGCCGCCACCCCGATGGCCGGGGCGCCCCGAACTGCCATCGAGCGGATCGCCTCGGCCACCTCCTCCTCCGTCCGGCACTCCACATACACTTCTTCGGTGGGGAGGCGGCGCTGGTCGATCAGCCGGAGGGCGCCGTCCCGGTACTCCATGGTCCGGAAGTTCCCGAACTCTCTCAACGTCCCCCCTTGCCCCGGCGCGATCGGGTATCTGTCACGGAAAGGGCCGCCAGAGCGGCCTCTACGGCCGGTGGCTCCAGGCCCCGGACCCGGATGCGCTTGCGCTTCCCCGTGGCTCCGGAGACGATCGTCACCGCGCTCTTGGGAACGCCCAGCGCCCCGGACAGGAGCTCGACGCATTGACGGTTAGCGGCCCCCTCGACCGGCGGGGCCGTAAGACGAAGCCGCAGGGCATCCCCCCTCGGACCCTCGATGGCGGCTCTCGACGAGCGCGGCTGAACCTCCACCTGGAAGCTCGACCCGTCCGCCTCCCGGCGGACCGGGATCACGAGCGCTCTCCCTCCGCCTTCGTGTTCAGGGAGATAACCTTGCCGCCTTCCCGCCCTTGGAGCCGCGCCATGTCGTGGACGAGGCGCTCATCCTCTTCCTCGGCGAGCCGAAGCTGCGCCCGGATAGTATCGAGCATCGAGCGGACCATCCGCTCCTGGCGATGGGCGAGCGCCGCGGCCTCCTCTCGCAGGCGGGCGACCTCATGCTCAGCGTCCTCCCGCACTCTCCGAGCGGCTTCCCCGGCCTCTTCCTCCATCCGAACGGCCTCGCGCTCTGCCTTCTGCCGGAGGGACTGTGACCGGCTGTTCGCCTCCTCCCGGAGCTCGTTCACCGCGACCAAGGCCCGCTGGAGGGTCTCCTCGCGCTCTTGGAGAACCTGCACCTGGGTGGACAACTCGGCGCACCGCTTCTCCAACTCCTCGTTCCGCCGGCTCAGCTCGTCCACGGCGTCCGCGGCGGCGTGCAGAAAGGCATCCACGTCCAGACGGTCGTAGCCTCGGAGCTTTACGGAGAACTCCTGCCTGCGAATTTCCTCGCCTGTCAATCTCATCGCTTCCCCCACCCCATTCAACGAAGGAGACGAGCCATATCCATGAGGCTCGTCACCAGGAAACTTTGCAGGAAGAAGATAGCCAGCAGGACCACGATGGGGCTGACGTCGAGCCCCCCGAAGTCCGGCAGCCGGCGGCGTACCGGCTCGAGGACCGGGTCGGTCAGCCGGTGGAGTATCTGCACGATGGGATTGAAAGGATCGGGGTTCACCCAGGAGATCAGGGCGCGGATGATGATGAGCCAGATGTAGATCGTGAGGACGTAGCTCAGGAGCACTGCCATGGCGTGGATGAAATTCCCGATCAGGAACACCGCGCTCCCCCTTCAGTTCGTGGCGCCGCTCTCGCCCCGGCCCAGCTCGGCGCTGCGCCGGGTCGCGGCGAGCACGGCGTCGATCACGGCGCTGCGGAACCCCCCCTTCTCCAGGGCGTGAAGGCCGGCGATGGTCGTCCCCCCGGGAGAGGCCACCATGTCCTTGAGCCGTCCGGGGTGCTCCCCCGTCTCAAGTAGCATCTTTGCGGCCCCGAGCACCGTCTGGGCGGCCAGCAGGAGAGCCTGATCCCGGGGCAGGCCCGCGCGGACGCCCCCGTCGGCCAGGGCCTCAATGAACACGAACACATAGGCCGGGCCGCTCCCCGAGAGGCCGGTCACGGCGTCCATGAGGGCCTCGGGCACCTCAACCGCCTTCCCCACCGATTCCAGCATCTTCTTGGCCTCGGCCAGATCACCGGCCCCCGCCGCTCCGCCGACCGAGAGGCCCGCAGCCCCCGCCCCGAGCAGGGCGGGCGTATTGGGCATGACCCGGATGACCCGGGTGGTGTCCCCGAAGGCCTCCGTAAAGCGCCGGGTGGTGGCCCCGGCCACAATCGAGATCAGGAGATGCTTCGGGCCGATCACGCCCTTGAGAGAGGAGAGGACCGCCCCGAGCACCTGTGGCTTGACCGCGAACACGACCTTCTCGGCTTTCTCCGCCGCCTCGGCCGCCGCCGAGACCACCTGGAAGCCGTGCGTCTCCCGCAGGTAGCGGGCCCTGCCCTCCACAGGCTCGACG
This sequence comes from Candidatus Tectomicrobia bacterium RIFCSPLOWO2_12_FULL_69_37, assembly GCA_001790955.1. Lineage (GTDB taxonomy): Bacteria > UBA8248 > UBA8248 > UBA8248 > UBA8248 > 2-12-FULL-69-37. The sequence goes on along the minus strand of MGDP01000193.1, from coordinate 38,938 downwards.
ATGATCAGGCTCTCCGCCGACGCGTAGCGGGCGTTCACCATGCCCCTGGCGAGGGCCTCCCCCATGTTCCCGCCGCCGATGACGGCGAGGCGGCTCGCTGCCATGTCCACTCTCCTTACACCGGATGAAAAAGCCTACGAAGCCGTCCATTTCACCCCACCGGGACCTGAGGGTCAACCGGCTGGAGCGCTCCCTCAGCGCGCCGGCCGGGGGCCGAAGATGGCTGTACCGATCCGCACCAGGGTCGCCCCCTCCTCGATGGCAATCTCAAAATCGGCCGACATTCCCATCGAAAGCTCCTGCAGGGCCGGAAACCCCCGCGCCTGGGCCTCATCCCGGAGCTTCCGCAGAAGTCTGAAATGAGGCCGGCTCTCCGCGGGCTCCCGCCCCAGCGGGGGGATGCACATGAGCCCCCTCACCCGGAGGGCCTCCAGCCGGGCAACTTTTTCCAGCAGCCCCGGCACCTCCGCAGGCGCCACCCCCCCTTTTTGCTCCTCTTCCCCGGTGTTCACCTGCAGAAGCACCTCCAGGGAGGTGCCACCGGAAGCGTGCACACGCCGTGCCAGCTCCTCGGCCAAGGACAGCGAATCCAGACTCTCCACCACATCGAAGAGCCCCGGAACCTGCCGGGCCTTGTTCCGCTGGAGGGTGCCGATCAGGTGCCACTGGGCCCGCCCGGCCACCGCCGGGTCCATCGCCTCGCGCTTCTCGCGGGCCTCCTGGACGCGGTTCTCCCCCAAAATCCCCGCGCCAGCCCCGATCGCCTCCGCCATCCGCTCGGGGGATTGGGTCTTGGAAACGGCCACCAGGCGGACCTCCTCCGGCCGGCGGCCCGCCCGATGCGCGGCGGCGGCAATGCGCTCCCGGACGCTCTCCAAGCGCTCCCGGATGGAAGCCATGTGAGGGATCCTTCGAGGAGAGAGGGTCAAAACATCCCGATGACCGCCCAGAGGCGGCCGGTCGGGGCACCGTCGCGCCGGTAGGAGAAAAAGCGGGCCGACTCGGAGAACGTGCAAGGCCCCGGCAGGCCGATCTGCCCTGCGGGAACCCCGGCGGCGGCCAGCTGCCGGCGCGACGCTTCCGGAAGGTCGAGGAGCCACTTGCCCCGGCCCAGGGGGACGGTGAAGTCCCGCCAGTCCCGGTACCGCATCCGGAAGGGCGGGAGGCACTCCTCCCCCACCTCGTAGCAGAGCCCCGAGATCGCCGGGCCCAGCCCGGCGAAGAGGTCTCCCGGCCGGCTCCCGAAGCGCTCGCCCATCTGGCGCACTGCCGCCGCCAGGACGCCTGCCGCGATTCCCTTCCGCCCCGCGTGGACCGCCGCCACCGCCCGCCGCTTGCTATCCGCGATGAGGACGGGGAGGCAATCCGCCGTCTGAACGGCCACCACCACCCCTGGCTCGACCGTCACCACCGCATCGGCGCTCACCCGCTCCCCTTCCGGGACATCATCCGCAGCGACGACCCCGGCGCCGTGCACCTGATGGACCTCGGCCAACCGCGCGGGCGCCATCCCCACGGCTTCGAAGAAGCGCCGCCGGTTCTCCCGCACCCGGTCAGGCTCCTCCCCCGCGGCCTGGCCCAGGTTGAGGGAGTGGTAGGGACCCTCGCTCACCCCGCCGCGCCGGGTGCTGAAGCCGTGCCGGATGAAGGGCAACGCCTCCAGAAGGGGAGAGCGGAAGACTTCCACCCCGTCCGATTCACGGTTCTGCAGATGGGACATTCGCGGCTCTCCCCCGGCCCTCCGCGCCGCAAGGCGCGCATACCACTCCTCCATTATAGAGAGTCTCAGGAACCGGGCCAAGAAAACCTGGGCAGAGCCCCCCAGGAAGGAGGGAGCCAGGGGGGGCCCGCCGGCCCCCCCTGGCCGCTTGGGGGGAATGCGCCGCCGCTCGGGGCAAGGGTCGCCCCGCATGGCGGCGCAGTGGGGGTCAGTCGGCCTGCTTCCGGAGGAAGGTGGGCACGTCGAGATCGTCCTCCTCCAGCTGGTAGCTCAGGGCGGCGTCCTTCTTGTTGGTCCGCATGCGGACGTAGGCCGGGACGGAGAGCTTGCGGCCGTCGGTGCCCGTGGCCTCCACCTCGGCGCGCGGCACCTCGCGGAGGGTCTCGGCGCGCCCGAAGCCGGTGGCGATGACGGTCACGCGGACCTGGTTCTGCATCGCGGAGTCGATCACCGACCCGAAGATGATGTTGGCGTCCTCGTGGGCCGACCCGTGGATGAGGCTGCACGCCTCGTTCACCTCGAACAGCGAGAGGTCGTTCCCGCCCGTGATGTTGATGAGCACCCCGCGCGCACCCTGGATGGAGCCCTCTTCCAGGAGGGGGCTGCTGATGGCGTTCTGGGCCGCGATGACGGCCCGGTTCTCCCCCGTCCCGATCCCGCTACCCATGAGGGCGAGCCCCCCCATGTCGCGCATGATGGTGCGCACGTCGGCGAAGTCGAGGTTGATGAGGCCGGGGGTGGTGATGAGGTCGGCGATGCCCTTGCACGCCTGGAGCAGAACGTTGTTCGCCTTCTGGAACGCCTCGGTGATGGGCGTCGTGCGCTCGACCATCCCGAGGAGCCGCTGGTTGGGGATGGTGATCAGGGTGTTCACCGACTCGCGCAGCTCGGTGATGCCCTGGTCCGCCTGGCTCCGGCGGCGTGGCCCCTCGAAGTCGAAGGGCTTGGTCACCACGCCCACCGTCAGGATGCCCGCCTCCTTGGCGATGCGCGCAATGACGGGCGCGGCGCCCGTCCCCGTGCCGCCGCCCATGCCCGCCGTGACGAACACCATGTCCAGCCCGTCGAGGAGCCCCGCGATCCTCTCGGCATCCTCCAGCGCGGCCTTCCGGCCGATGTCCGGGTTCCCGCCCGCCCCGAGGCCGCTCGTCAGTTCGATCCCCAGTTGGAGTTTCTCCGGCGCGAGAGAGCGCTCCAGCACCTGGTGGTCCGTGTTTGCGGTGATGAACTGCACCCCGTCCATGCCGGAGGCGATCATGGTGTTGACGGCGTTGCCGCCTCCGCCGCCGACGCCGACGACGGCGATCTTGGCCCGGCAGGCGGTCTCTTCTGCCAGCTGGAACATCAACTCATTCATCGTTACCCCCCTTCACCCCGACCCGGGAAACGCGCGCGTCGCCCCAAGCCTCACCGGAAGATGCTCGCCAATACGTGGCGGATTCTGTCCTTTGCCGTTCGCATGCTCATGGAGGAGCCATTCCGGCCTCCTCCGGGCAGCCAGCCGCGGCGCCCGCGCGCGCCGCTGGTGGTCCGCATCGCGTAGATCACGAGCCCCACACCGGTCGAGTACATGGGGCCGTTCACCATATCCACGAGGCCGCCAATGCCCAGCGGCGCCCCCCGGCGGACCGGGAGCTGGAGCACCCGCTCGGCCAGCTCCTCGATCCCCTCCATGATGCTGGCCCCCCCCGTGAGGACCACCCCAGCGGGGAGGAGGTCCTCCATGCCGCTCTTCTGGATCTCGCGGCGGATGAGGGTGAACACCTCCTCCATCCGGGGCTCGATGATCTCGGCCAGCATCTGGCGGCTCAGCACGCGGGGCGGCCTCCCGCCCACGCTCGGCACCTCGATTTCGTCGTCGTGGGCGAGCCGGGCGGCGACGGCGCAGCCGTACTCCTTCTTGATCCGCTCGGCCTGGTAGTCGGGCGTCCTCAGGCCGATGGCGATGTCGCGGGTGACGTGGTTCCCGCCCACCGGCACGATGGCCGTGTAGCGGAGGGCGCCCCCGCTGATGACCGCCACGTCCGAGGTGCCGCTGCCGATGTCCACCACCGCGACGCCCAGGTCCCGCTCGTCCTCGGTGAGCGCCGCCAGGGAGGAAGCCAGCGGCTGGAGGACGAGCCGCTCCACCGAGAGGCCCGCCCGCTCCACGCTCCGCGAGATGTTCTGGATGGCCGGTATCGCACCCGATACGATGTGGACCTTGGATTCCAGGCGCACTCCGGCCATCCCGATGGGCTCGGTAATGCCCTCCTGCTCGTCCACGATGTATTCCTGCGGGAGGACGTGGATGATCTCGTGGTCGGCCGGCATGGTGACCGCCCGGGCCTGCTCGACCACCCGCTCGATGTCCTCCTTGGTGACGATCTTGCTCTTGATGGCCACGATCCCGTTGGTGTTGAAGCTGCGGATATGGCCGCCCGCCACCCCCACGTAGGCGGAGCGGATCGGCGTCCCGCTGATGAACTCCGCCTCCTCCACTGCCGCGCGGATGGACTCCACCGTCTGGTCGATGTTCACCACCGACCCCCGGTTTAGCCCCTTGGAAGGATGCTTGCCGAGGCCGACGATCTCGACCGAGCCGTCCTCGTTCACCTCAGCGACGACAACGCAGATCTTTGAGGTGCCGATGTCGAGGCCCACCAGCACGTCGCCCCGTTTACTCATCCTTTCGACCCTCCATCCTGTCCGGTGGGCCGGACGACGACGCGGCCCGGGAACGTGAGATCCAACTCGATCCGTGCGGAGGCGGGCGGTTCCCTCAGAATGTGCTGGACGACGGCACGCAGGCGGGCGGCCTGGGCCTCGATCCCATCCTCGCTCGCCAGAAGCTCGATCTTCCCGTCCAAGGCCCGCAGGCGGAGCCTCCCCTCTTCCGTCCGCCGGACGGAGAGGCACCCATCGCGGATCCCAGGCGTCAGCGAAAACCGCCTGACCGCCGCGAGCTGGGCCTCGAATCCCGGCCCCCAGACGGAACTCCCGGGGGAAAGCTGCTGGGGATCGAACCCCTCAAGGAGGGGGAGGCACCCCTGCGGCTTGTCCAGGAGCGCCCCCAGTACCACTCCCTCCGCGTCCACCGCGAAGGGCGGGTCCCGCCGGAACAGGGCGGCCGGGCGCCGTTCCTCGATCTCGACGCGCAGGGCGTGGGGCAGCTGCCTCCGCACGCTCGCCTGACGCACCCACGGATTGGCCGCCACCCGGCTGCGGACCTGCTCCAGGTCCACGTCGAAGATGTTCAGGCCGAGCGGGAGAGCCGTCAGGCGCACGATGTCGCGCGCGTCCAGCGCCCGGTGGCCCTCCACCACCACCTCGCTGAGCGCGAAGCGGGGGCTTGTCCGCGCCCAGCGCACGGCGTGGCCTCCCAGCAGGAGGATCTCCACGAAGACCAGGAGCCCGATGGCCGGCCGCACCCAGGCTCCTCGCGCCCGCCGGGGCCCCGCGCTCCAGGCCCTGCCCCGCGGCTTCGCGGACGGGACTTTCCGCCCGGGGCGGATCTCTTCCCCGGGCCGGTGGGCGGGCGCCGCCGGAATCGGCTGAAGCCGAAGCACAGGCCGGTTCACGGCAGGTCCTCCCCGGCGATCTTAAGTTCGAGCTCCAGGTCCAGGCCATGGGCCTCCCGGACCCGGGCCCGGACCACCCCGATGAGCTCCAGCACGTCCGCCGCTGTCGCCCCGCCGCAATTGACGAGGAAGTTGGCGTGCACCCGGCTCACCTCGGCCCCGCCCACGCGGCGCCCCTTGAGGCCCGCCACCTCGATGAGCCTCCCCGCCCGCTCCCCCGGAGGGTTGCGGAAGATCGAGCCTGCGCACGGGACACCCCAGGGCTGACGCTCGCGGCGCATCGCCGCGTGCTCCTTGAGATAAGCGCGCAAGGCCTCGGCGTCGCCCTTCCTCAGCCGGAAGCGCACCGACGTCACCACGCCCGGCTCGGGGAGGCGCGCCCCCCGGTAGACGAACGTGATCCGGGAGGCCGGCAAGGTTTCCACCCCTCCTCCCGCGAGCCGCGCCCAGCGGACGCTCTCCACGGCCTCCCCGGCGTAGCGCTCCGCCGTGCCCGCGTTCATGGCCAGCGCCCCACCCACCGTCCCGGGCACCCCGGCCAGGCACTCCACCCCCTCCAGGCCGCGCTCCGCCGCGAAGCGGACCAGGGCGGGAATCTTCACCCCGGCCCCGGCCTCGACGAGGAGCGCGTCGCCTTCCACCAGGCCGAGCTCCCGGAACCCGTTCACGAGGCAGATGACCGCCCCCCGGATGCCGCCGTCCCGCACGAGGGTGTTGGCCCCGCCGCCCAGGACGCTCATCGGGAGCCCCTCCGCCCAGCACCGAGCGATAAGCTCCACCAGCTCGGCCTCATCCTTGGGAAGGGCCAGGGCGTCGGCCGGTCCTCCCACCTGGAAGGTGGTGTAGGGCGCCAGACGCTCGCCGAAGCGAACCTCGCAGGCGAGCCCCGCCAGCCTTCCTTCCAGGCCCGAGGCCATCTCTTCCTCCACCAGACAGCTCCTCATCCCGCCTCCTCCGCCTGACTCTCTCCGGCCGAAAGGCGCTCCAGCAGCTCCCGGCCCGCCTTCCAGACATCCCCGGCTCCGAGGGTGAGCACCAAGTCCCCGGGCCGGATCGCCCCCGCCAGCTTCCCGGCGGCTTCCTTGAGATCCTTCACCTCCTCGCAGCCCTTGTGGCCGTGGGCGCGGACGCCCTCCGCGATGGAAGAGGCGCTGACGCCCGGGATGGGCGCCTCCCCCGCCGCGTAGATGGGAGCCACGAACAGGAGGTCCGCGTCGTAGAAAGCGGTGTGAAAGGCCTTCCCGAGATGATGCGTGCGTGTGTAGCGGTGGGGCTGGAAGAGCACCACCAGGCGGCGCTCCGGCCAGGCCTCCCGGACCGCCCGCAGGGTGGCCCGGATCTCCTCCGGGTGGTGGCCGTAGTCGTCCATGACGGCCACGCCCTCCGCCTCGCCGATCCGCTCGAGCCTCCGGCCGATGCCGTCGAAGCCGTGCAGCCCCGCCTGGACAGCCTCAAATGGAACCTCCAGCTCCGAGGCTACCGCGGCGGCGGCCAGGGCGTTGTAGGCGTTGTGACGGCCCGGGATCCGGAGGCGGATCTCCCCCAGCCGCCCGCTGCGGCGGCGGACGGCGAAGGCCGCCTCCCCCGCCTCGTAGCGGAACTCCTCGCCGATGTAGTCGGCTTGGGAGCCGAAGCCGTAGGTGAAGAAGCGCTTCTCGATGCCGGGGATGATCTCCTGGACGGCCGGATGGTCGAGGCACACCACGGAAAAACCGTAGAACGGCACCTTGTTCACGAACTCCAGGAAGGCTTGCTTGATGGCCCGGAAGTCGCGGTAGAAGTCCAGGTGCTCCTCGTCGATGTTGGTGACCACGGCGATGGTGGGCACCAGGCGGAGGAAGGTGCCGTCGCTCTCGTCCGCTTCCGCGACGAGGTACTCCCCCTCGCCCAGGCGGGCGTTCGCTCCGATGGCGTTGATCCTCCCGCCGACGACGACGGTCGGGTCCAGGCCGGCGGCGGCCAGGATGGCGGCGATGAGAGAAGTGGTCGTCGTCTTCCCGTGGGCCCCGGCCACGGCGATGCTGTACTTCATGCGCATGAGCTCGGCCAGCATCTCCGCCCGCCGGATGACCGGGATCTTCCGGCGGCGCGCCTCGGCCACCTCGACGTTCTCCTGCGAGACAGCCGAGCTGTAGACCACCACCTCCACCCCCTCCACGTTCTCCGCGCGATGGCCCATCGAGACCTTCGCCCCCAGGCGACGAAGGCGGAAGACGGCCTCGTTCTGGGAGAGGTCCGAGCCGCTCACCTCGTAGCCCAGGTTGAGCAGCACCTCCGCGATCCCGCACATCCCCGTCCCCCCGATGCCCACGAAGTGGACGCGCCGGGAGCGGCGGTGCATGGGATGAGTGACCTGCGCGCGCGCGATCATGCGTTCTCCTCTAAGCGGGCCTTATGCGGCCCGCGCCGCCTCCCTGCATAGGGCGGCCACCGCCTCCGAGGCGTCCGGCCGGGCCAGATCCCTCGAGCGGCGCGACATCTCGGCCAGCAGATGGCGGCTGGCCTCGAACTCCCTCAGCAGGGCGGCTAGGCGTGCCCCGCTCAGCTCGCGCTGGAGCACCATCCGCACCGCCCCTCCCTCCTCGAGGAAGCGGGCGTTCGCCTCCTGATGGCCGTGGGTCGCGCTGGGAAAGGGCACCAGCACGGCGGGCAGCCCCATGGCGGTGAGCTCGGCCACCGTCGCCGCCCCTGCGCGCGCTACCGCCAAGTGGGCCCACCGGAAGCGGTCCGCCATGTCGTAGAAGAAGGCGGCCACCTCGGCCTCCGCACCCGCTCCGGCGTAGGCTGCCCGCATTCGCTCCAGGCCAGCCTCCCCGGTCTGGTGGACGAAGCGCATCCGCCGGGCGTCTTCTCCCAGGAGGGGAAGGGCCTCGGCGACGGCCTCGTTGAGGGCGTGCGCCCCCTGACTCCCGCCGAAGACGAGGACGCGCAGGGGCCCTTCCCAGAAGGAGGCGGGCCGCTCGGGCTCGCCCGCGAATCCCTCCCGCAGGGGTAAGCCCGTCTGTACCGTCATGCCGGTGGGGAAATGGGGAATCGCCCCCGGGAGGGAGACCGCCACCCGGTAGGCGAGCCGTCCCAGCAGGCGGTTGGCCACGCCGGGCACGGCGTTCTGCTCCATGAGCACGATCGGACGGCGCCGCAGCCAGGCCGCGGCCACGGCGGGCGCGCTCGTGTACCCGCCCACCCCCAGCACCACGTGAGGCTGGAAGCGGCCGATGATCCCGAGCGACTGGGCGAGCCCCCGGACCATGAGCACAGCGGCCCCGACCTTCTGCCCTGCCGAGCGGCCGATGACACCCGCCGCCGCGATCGTCTCCAGGGGGAGACCCTCCCGGGGCAGCACCCGGGCCTCGATGCCCCGGGCCGTTCCCACGAACAGGACGCGGTGATCGGGCCCTCCGCGCAGCCAGGCGCGCGCCACCGCGATCCCCGGGTACAGGTGGCCGCCCGTCCCTCCGCCCGCGATGAGGAGGCGCATCAGCCGGCCCTCCCCGCGGCGGGCCAGGAGGCGGCCGCGTCCATCGGCGCGGCCTGGGCCGGGGCAGGACGCGTCCCCGCCTCCACGGCGAGGAGCAGCCCCAAGGCCGCCAGGGTGAACACCAGCGACGTCCCCCCCAGGCTGATGAGGGGAAGCGGAACCCCCTTGGTGGGCACGAGGCCCGCCGCCACCGCCATGTTCAGGAGCCCCTGGACCGCCACCATCAGGGTGAGCCCCGAGGCGAGGAGGAAGCGGAAGCCGTCCTCGCAGCGGGCCGCGATGCGCAGCCCCCGCCAGAGGATCACCGCGAAGACCGCCGCCACGGCGAGGGTCCCGATGAGGCCCAGCTCCTCCCCGATCACGGCGAAGATGAAGTCGGTGTGAGGCTCCGGCAGGTAGAGGAGCTTCTGCTTCCCCTCCCCGAGACCCAGGCCGGTGAGGCCGCCCCGGCCCAGGGCCAGGAGGGACTGGACGAGCTGGTAGCCCGTCTCGCGCACTGCGCCGAAGGGATCGAGGAAGGCCAGGATCCGCTTCCGCCGCCAAGGCACCGAGAACACCAGCCAGTAGAAGACCGGCGCCGCCGTCAGGGCGCACCCCAGCAGGTGGTGCCAGCGCGCCCCCGCGAGGAAGAGCATCATTCCGGCCACCAGGGTCAGGAGCATGGCCGTCCCGAGGTCCGGCTGGGCGAGGATGAGGAGCACACCCATCGCCGTGATCAGGACCGGCGGCATGAAGCCGTACCGCAGGTCGTCCAGACGCTCTCCCTTCACCGCAAGGAAATGAGCCAGGAAGAACAGCAGCCCGAACTTCGCCGCCTCGGCTGGCTGGAAAGAGAGAGGCCCCAGCACGATCCACCGGCGGGCGCCGCCCGCTGTGCGCCCGATACCCGGCGCGAAGACGAGCGCCAGGACAACGAACGAGAGCACGAGGATCGGGAAGGCGAGGTGCCTCAGCTTCCGCACATTCGCCCGGGCCAGGAGCAGCATCAGCGCGAACCCCACCGCCGCCCACATGACGTGCCGCTTCACGAAGTAGAAGGAGTCCCCGTAGCGGTCGAGGGCCAGAATCTGGCTCGCGCTGAACACCATCACCACCCCGAAGACGTTGAGCCCGAGGGCGCTGAAAAAGACGACCGGGTCGATCCGCGTCCGGCTCACCGCGCCGCCTCCTTATCGAGCGCCCGCACCGCCTCGCGGAACACTTCGCCCCGGTGGACGTAGTCGCGGAACTGGTCGAAGCTCGCGCAGGCGGGCGAGAAGAGCACGGTGTCCCCGGGCCGGGCGGCCTCGGCGCAGCGGCGGACCGCCTCCTCCAGCGTCGCGGCCCGCTCAACGGGCACCTTCCCCCGGAAGAAGCGATCGAAGCGGTCCGCCGCCTTCCCGATGAGAACCATGGTCCGCGCCCGCTTGCGCAGGGGATCGAGCATCGGGGTCAGGTCGCTCCCCTTGTCGGTCCCCCCGGCGATGAGGAGCACCGGCCCGTCCACGCTCTCAAGGCTCATGACCGTGGCTCCGACGTTGGTGCCCTTGGAGTCGTTCACCCAGCGCACCCCGCCGATCTCGGCGACAGGCTCCATGCGGTGCGGGAGGCCTCTGAATCGGCGGGCCAGGCGCGCCATGGCATCCGCTCCGGCCCCCAGGAAGCCAGCCGCCGCGCATGCCGCGAGAAAGTTTTCCAGGTTGTGCACCCCCGGGACGGCCAGCTCCCCGGCCGCGCACACCCGCTCCCGGCTACCGCCGAGGCAGAGGTAGATCCACCCTCCCTCCGCATAGGCGCCCGTCTCGGGAGCTTTCTTCCGGCTGAAGGCCAGGGCCGCCTGGCGGCCTCCGGGGAGATAGCGCGCGGTCAGGGGGTCGTCCGCGTTCAGCACTTTGGCGTCCCCAGGCCCCTGGTTCGCGAGGAGCCGGGCCTTGACCTCGGCGTAGCCGTCGAGGTCGGGGTGGCGGTCGAGGTGGTCCGGGGTGACGTTGGTGATCACCCCCACCCTGGGCCGAAGGGTGGGAGCCCACTCGAGCTGGAAGCTGCTCACCTCGCTCACCACGAAATCCGCCTCCTGCCCCTCGTTCTCGACCACGTTTACGAGAGGCCGGCCGATGTTCCCGCCGACCGGCGCCCGGTAGCCGGCCTCTTCCAGGATGGCCCCGAGCATGGTGGTGGCCGTCGTTTTCCCGTTCGTCCCCGTCACCGCCGCGATGGGAGCCGGGCAGAGCCGCCAGGCAAGCTCGATCTCGCTGATCACCTCGGCCCCGGCCGCCAGCGCCGTCTGGATGAACCGGTCGGTCGCCGGAATGCCAGGGCTCACGACGAGCAGGTCGCACCGGCGAAAGGTTTCCTCCCGGTGGCACCCGAGCTCGAGCGCCACCCCTTGGGGGAGCTCCTCGCGCAAGCCCGGGATCTCCTTCATGTCCGTGCCCACCACCTCCGCCCCCCGCCTGGCCAGGGCGGCGGCGGCGGCGCACCCGGTGCGGGCCATTCCCATGACCACCGCGCGGCGCGAGGGGATGTTCTCTACCCACTCCGCCATCCGCTCCTCCACCGCGAGGCTCCTCATCTCAGCTTCAGCGTGCTCAGGCTCAAGAGCGCGAGCAAGATCGCCACGATCCAGAACCGCACGGTCACCTTGGGCTCCACCCAGCCCTTCTCCTCGAAGTGATGGTGCAGCGGAGCCATGCGGAAGATGCGCTGCCCTGTCGTCTTGAAGGAGAGGACCTGGAGGATGACCGAGAGGGCCTCGATCACGAACAGCCCGCCCACCAGGAACAACAGGATTTCCTGCTTGATGGCCAGGGCGATCGTGGCGAGGACCGCGCCCAGCGGGAGCGCGCCGACGTCCCCCATGAACACCTGGGCGGGATAGGCGTTGAACCACAAGAAGCCCAGCCCCGCGCCCACCATGGCGCCGCACACTACGGCGAGCTCCCCGCCCCCGCGCACGGGGAGGATCAGCAGGTACTTCGATATGACCGCATGGCCAGCCACGTAGCTGAACACCAGGTAGGCGCCGGATGCGATCATGAGGGGGCCAATGGCCAGTCCGTCGAGTCCGTCCGTCAGGTTGACGGCGTTGCTGGTGGCCACGATCACCACCGCCGCGTACAGCACGAACCACGCCCCGAGGTCCGGCTGGAGATTCTTGAAGAAGGGGAACATCACCACCGGCTTGAACTGGGGGACCGCCCAGCCGCTGTAGAGCGCGGCGCCCACCGCCAGGCCGATGGCGCCTTGGCAGAGGCACTTCCGCGAGGGCGGGATCCCCCGCTTGTCCTTCCGTATGACTTTCCGGTAATCGTCCACGAACCCCAGGGCAGCAAAAGCCGCCATCGAGAACAGGACAAGCCAGACGAGGCGGAGATTCAGATCCGTCCACAGGAGCGTCGGGATGGCGATTGAGGCGAGTATGAGGAGGCCGCCCATCGTCGGCGTGCCCTGCTTCGTGAAGTGGCTCTTCGGCCCATCCTCGCGGATTTCCTCTCCGATCTGGAACTTCCGCAGGGCGCGGATGAGGTAGGGGCCGATCAGCAAGCACATGATCAGGGCGGTGCACGCGGCCACCGCGGTCCGGAACGTGATGAACCGGAACACGTGGAGAACCGAGAACTTGTCGCTGAGGCTCAGCAACAGGGAATAGAGCATCAACCCTCCAGGGCCTCCGACGCACGCTCCATCCGCATCGAGCGGGAGCCCTTGACCAGCACCCAGTCCCCCGGCCGCAGACAGCCCGCGACCCAGGAAGCCGCCTCGGCCGGCTCTCCGAAATGGCGCGCCCGGTCCGCCGCGAGGCCGGTCCGGCGGGCCTCCTCCACCGCATGCCTCATCATCGGCCCCACGCCCGCGAAGCAATCCGCCGTCCGGGCCGCCGCCCGGCCCACCTCTCGGTGGGCATCCATGTCGAAGGCGCCCAGCTCCTTCATGTCCCCCAGCACGGCGAACAGGCGGCCCTCTCCGCGCAGGTGGACGGCCGTCTCCAGCGCCTGGAGGACGGAAGCCGGGTTCGCGTTATAGGCGTCGTCGATGAGGAAGCACCCCTCCCGGCGGGGGAGCGCGCGCACCTCGAGGCGCATCTTGAGGAGCTCGGCCCGCTCCAGCCCCCGGACGACCTCCTCGACGGAGCATCCGGCGAGGGAGGCCGCCGCCGCTGCCGCGAGGGCGTTCTGCGCGTTGTGGCGGCCCAGGCCCGGTAGGCGCACCGCCACTCTCCGCCCCCCGATGTGGAGGAGGAAGCGCGTCCCCTCCCGGGCGGAGACGCGGATCGCTTCGCCCCGCACCTTGCTATCCTCCGCCAGCCCGAAGGTGAGGACCTCTCCACCCGCCTGGCGGAAGCGCTCGGCGAGAAGCCGGCTGTGGGGATCGTCGGCGCTGAGGGCTGCTCGCCCGCGCGCTCCCATGCCCTCCAGGAGCTCTCCCTTCGCCTCGCGCACCGCCTCGATGGACCCCAGCCCCTCCAGGTGGGCGGGGGCGACGTTGGTGATGACCCCGATCTGGGGGAGGGCGATCCAGGCCAGGCGGCGGATCTCGCCCGGCTGGTTCATTCCCATCTCGAAGACCGCCCGGGTGTGCTCAGGAAGCAGGCGGAGCACCTGGTGCGGCAGGCCCACCAGATTGTTCAGGTTCCCCTCGCTCTTCAGGGTCTCGGCCCCCTGCGCGAGGATGGAGGCGATCATCTCCTTCGTCGTGGTCTTGCCGTTGCTCCCCGTGACGACTACCACCGACACCTCGTGCCGCTCGCGGTGGAAGCGGGCGAGGTCGCCCAGTGCCCGGAGGGTGTCTTCCACCTCGATCACGAACACCTCTCCGGCGCGGGGGAGGGCCCGGCCGCGCTGAACGAGGACGCCCGCCGCTCCGGCCGCCACGGCCCTCTCGGCGAAGTCATGGCCGTCGAAGTTCGGTCCGACGAGGGGGATGAAGAGCTCGCCGGGCGCGAGGGTGCGGCTGTCGGTGCTCACCCCCGACGCCTCCATTCCCTCCCTCCCGCGCGCCACGCGGCCGCCCGCGGCGCGCGCGATCTGCATGGCAGTGAAGACGGCCACTGTGCTTACCTCGCTCACTTGCCGTACCCCAGGAGGCGGAGCGCCGCGCGCGCCTCGTCGCGGTCGTCGAAGGGGAACCGCTCCCGCCCCACGATCTGATAGGTCTCATGCCCCTTCCCGGCGATCACCACGGTGTCTCCCGGCTGGGCCTCGGCGATGATGGTGCGGATGGCCTCCCGCCGGTCCACGATCGGGCGCGCCCGCTCTCGCCCGCCGGGCACATGATCCACCCCGGCCTCGACCTCCCGGAGGATGGCGGCGGGGTCCTCGGTGCGGGGGTTGTCCGAGGTCATCACGACCCAATCGCTCGCCCGCACGGCCGCCGCGGCCATGAGAGGGCGCTTCCGCCGGTCGCGGTCCCCCCCGCAGCCCATGAGGGTGAGGAGCCTTCCCTTGGTGATGGGGCGGGCGAACTCCAGCACGCGCTGCAGGGCGTCCTCGGTGTGGGCGTAGTCCACCACGACCAGGAAGGGCTGTCCGAGGCTCACCCGCTCGAACCGCCCCGGGACGGCGGGAAGTGACCGCACCCCGTGGGCCACCTCGTCCGGCGAGAGCCCCAGCGCGAGGCAGGCCGCCGAGGCGGCGAGGATGTTGCTCACGTTGTGGCGCCCGATGAGAGAGGTCTCGATGCGCGCCGCCCCCTTCGGGTGACGGAGCTCGAAGCGCATCCCGTCGGGCGAGAGCGAGAGGCTCCGCGCGCTCACCTCGGCCTCCCCTTCCATCCCGTAGCGCCAGAGGGCGCCGCGCGTCTCCCGCGCCAGCCGGCGGCCGTAGGGGTCGTCCACGTTGACGATGGAGGCGCCGGGGGCGGGCTCGGCGAAGAAACCCAGCTTGGCCAGGAAGTAGGACTCCATGTCCCCGTGGAAGTCGAGGTGGTCCTGGGTCAGGTTGGTGAAGACCGCGGCCGAGAACTCGCAGCCCTTCACCCGGTCGAGAGCAAGGCCGTGGCTGGAAACTTCCATCACCGCGTGGGTGCCGCCCGCCTCCAGGATCTCGCTCAGGAAGGCTTGCAGGTCGGGTGCTTCCGGGGTGGTGCGCGGCTGCTCCATCACGCGGTCCGCGATGCGGTAGTGGATGGTCCCCAGCAGGCCGGTCCGCCGGCCGGACGCCCGGAGGATGGACTCGATCAGGAAGGCGGTGGTGGTCTTGCCGTTCGTCCCCGTCACCCCCACGAGCGACAGCGCGCCGCTCGGGTGGCCGTAGAAGGCGTCCGCGAGCAGCGCCAGGGCCTCCCGGCCCGAGCGGACCATGAGCCGCGGGGCCGTCGCGGGAATCCCCTCCACTTCACGCTCCAGTGCCAGGGCCGCCGCTCCCGCCCTCACCGCCTGGGCGGCGTAGAGGTGGCCGTCCGTCTGGTAGCCGCGCACCGCCACGAACAAGTCCCCCGGAGCCACCCGGCGCGAATCGTAGGCCACCCCGCTCACTTCCAAGCCCTCTCCCCCCCGGACGGAGGCATGGGGGACCGTGCGGGCCAGATCCAGGAATGGGTGCGCTTTCCGATCGGCCATCGTCGCCGGGCTCAATGCCCTCGCTCCTCTGGGGCGGGGAGGGACGGGGAACCGTGGAGAACGTGATGCACCGTCCGGGCCAGCCGGAACGCCCGTTCCCCGAGGGAGGAACCCTTCGGGGAAACGGGGGTCGGGGCCGAAGGCGCCGGTCCGGCGACCTCCAGCACCCGTGCCCCCTCGGGGGGGACCCGCAGATAGCGGAGCGACTGCCAGGCGATGCGGCGCCACACCGGGGCCGCGACCGAGCCGCCCCAGGCGCCCTCCTTCGCGCGCCCCTCGTCGATGGCGACGAGGAGGGCCAGGCGAGGGCTCTTGAAGGGGACAAAGCCCACGAACGACATGACGAACTTGGTGCGGCTGTAGGTCTTGGTCTCGCGGTCGACCTTCTGGGCCGTGCCGGTCTTGCCCGCCGCTCCATAGCCCGGCACCTCGGCCTGGACTCCGCTGCCCTCGGCCACCACCTTCCGCATCGTGTGGGCCAGGAGGGCGGCCGTCCGGGGACTGACCACGCGGCGCGCCTCCTGCCGGGCAGGAAGCCAGACCGGCTGACCCTCCCGCTCCACGTCCTCCACGAGCCGGGGCGCGGGCATCACCCCCCCGTTCGCAATCGCCGCTGCCGCCATCACCATTTGCAGGGGTGTCACGCCCACCTCCTGGCCGATGGAAATCGCCGCCAGCGAGGTGCCGGACCACCGGGCTGGCGGGCGGAGGATCCCCCCCGACTGGCCGGGCAGGCCGAGCTCCATGGCTTCGCCGAAGCCGAAGCGGCGGGCCATCCGGTAGAGCCGCGCGGACCCCACCTCCATGCCCAGCTTATAGGTGCCGATGTTCGAGGAATGGACGATCACCTGTTCGGCGGAGAGCCAGCCAAAACGCTTGTGGTCGCGAAGGGTGTAGCCCCCCCCGAGCCGGAGGAGGCCCTCCTCGCAGAAGAACATTCTGCGCCAATCCCCGCCCGCCTCCAAGTAGGCGGCAGCGGTGACCAGCTTGAAGGTCGAGCCCGGCTCGTAGACCTCCTGCAGGGCGGCCTCCCGCCAGCGTTCGGCCGGGAAGCGCTCGTAGGCATTGGGGTTGAACCCCGGCACGGAGGCCATGGCGAGCACGCGGCCGCTCGCGGGCTCGACCATCACCCCGATCCCCCGGCGTGCCCCGACCTGGGCAACCTGGGCGGCGAGCTCCTTCTCCACGATGAACTGGAGCACCTCGTCGATGGTGAGCCGCACGTCCGCGCCCGCCCGGGGAGACAGGAGGACGCGCGCCTCCGGGTGGATGGACCGGCCCCGGGCGTCGCGCTCGATCTCCACCCGCCCCGCCCGGCCGCCCATCTGGCCCTCGAAGGCGAGCTCCACGCCCGAGAGCCCCTTCTCGTCCACCCCGACGAAGCCCAGCAGCGAGGAGGCAAGCTCCCGCTTGGGGTAGAAGCGCCGGCTCTCGGCCGCGAAACCCAGGCCGTCGATCTCGAGGTCCATGATTTTGCGCTTCTCCTCGGGGGAGATCTTGCGCTGGAGCCAGACGTAGCGCCGGTCCCCGCTCAGCTTGCGCTCGAGCTCGGCTCCGGGGACGCCCAGGATAGGGCTCAGGGAGCGGGCCGCCTCGCGCGGGTTGCCGATCTCCTGAGGGTTGGCGTAGAGAGAGGGGGCCTCCACGCTCACCGCGAGCGGCCTTCCTTGAGCGTCGAGAATCTCCCCCCGCTTCGGGCGCAGGACGAGGGTGCGCCTGAGTTGCCGCTCGGCGTAGCTGACCAGGAAGTCCCGGTCCCGTATCTGGATAAGGAAGAGCTTGACCGAGAGCGCACCGAACCCCAGCCCCACGAGGGCGCCGCATGCGATCAGACGGCGCAGGTGGCCCTTTTTCACGCCACTTCCTGCCAAAGGCGGGGGTAACGATCTACAGCCACTTGCTTACCGCCAGTTCCCCGGCGGGACTTTCAGGTACACGACCTGGTCCGGCGCCGGAAACACCATGTTCAGCTTCGTCCGGGCGATGGCCTCGACGCGGTCCAACTGACGCAGCGAGGCTTCCTCCACCCGGAGCACCCGGCGCTCCTGGACCAGCCGATCCCGCTCGGCATCGAGCCGCGTCAGCTCATAGCCGAGCTTCACCATTTCCAGGTGGGGCCAGACCAGGGCGAGGGCGCTCAGGGCCATCAGCCCCACCCACATCGCGGCCCGGACGAGGGGGAACTCCTTCTCCCCGCTTCGGGACCCGCTCACGGGATGCTCCCTCCGCAGGCGGCCGGCCCTCGCGGCGGGACCCCGGCCCATCGCCTCAGTCCCCGAGCTTCTCGGCCGCGCGCAGCCGGGCGCTGCGGCTGCGGGGGTTGCGCGCCACCTCGGCCTCGGAGGGCCGGACGACTTTCTTGGTCAGGAGCCGCAGCCGGGCCGCTTCCCCCTTCCCGGAGAGGCCGCGCATGACGTTCTTGACGATGCGATCCTCCAGGGAGTGGAAGGCAATGACCACCAGCCTCCCGCCGGGGCGGAGGAGGTCCACGGCGTCGCGCAGGGCCGCCTCCAGGCCGTCCAGCTCGCAGTTCACGGCGATCCGCAGGGCCTGGAAGGTGCGGGTGGCCGGGTGGATCCGCGCCCTACCGCGGCGGCCGCCGCTGCGGGCGGCGGCCGCGACGATCGCCGCGATCTCGTCGCAGCGCTCGATCGCCTTCCTCGCGCGGGCCCGCCCGAGGGCCCGCGCGATGGCGCGGGAGTGGCGCTCTTCGCCGTATCGGTAGATGAGATCGGCCAGCTCGCCTTCCGGAAGATCGTTCACCAGATCGGCGGCCGTGGGGCCGGACCGGCGATCCATCCGCATGTCGAGGAGATCGGGGGAGTCGAAGCGGAAACCCCGCCCCGGGGTGTCGAGCTGGATGGAGGAGATCCCGAGGTCGAACAGCACCCCGTCCACCGCCTCGTGGCCCTCCGCCGCGGCGATCCGCTTGATCTCGCGGAAATGCGCATGGTGGAGGCGGGCGGCGGGGCCGAAGGACGCGAAGCGCCCGCGGCAGAGGTTGACCGCGTCTCCGTCCCGGTCACAGCCGATCAGCACACCCGATGGCTGACTCGCATCCAGCAACGCAAGGCTATGTCCCCCTCCGCCCAAGGTAGAATCTAAGAACACAGCCCCCGGTGCCGGCGCCAGGAAGTGAAGCACTTCCCGAACCATGACCGGAACGTGAGACGCGATCATGTCTCGGCCCGCCCCCCCAGGGCGCCGGCCTGCGCGGGCCGCCGCCTGGAAAGCGAATGCGCGTGGACTCGTCGCGGTGAACAACGGTTGTCCCCCCCCCGGGGCAGCAACGCTAGAACTCGAGTTCGATCAAGCCTTGTTCCGCCGCCTCCTGGGCTTCGCCGGGCTGTCCGTCCGCCTGCTGCTCCCATCGCTCCCGGCTCCAAATCTCAAATTTGTTCTCCAGGCCGACGATGACGGCCTCCTTCTGGATTCCCGCCGCTTCGCGGATGCGGCCAGGCAGGAGGACTCGCCCCTGCTTGTCCAGCTCGCACTGCATCGCCCGCCCATACATCCGCCGGAGATAGCGGCGGACCTCCTCGCGGTAGGTAGGCAGATCCCGAAATTTTTCGCTGAATCTTCGCCTCCACTCTTCGAGCGGGTAGGCGAAGATGCAACTGTCCATGTCGAGTAGCACCAGCTGATCGCCGTACGTGGCGCTCAGGTACTCCCTGAAGCGGGCGGGTATGCTGACGCGCCCCTTCGCGTCCACAGATACGACGTGGGAGCTGATGAGCATGGGAGGCTCCCCCACATTGACCCATTTTCCCCCACTAATAACGTCGTATATACCCTCCCCCCTGAGGGGTGTCAACGGAATTCTTGCTGAATCAAAGGAATTTCAGCGATTTTCCCGAAGAGTCTCAGGCAAAATGTGAGGCCGGTCACACTCATCGAGGGCAGCAAAGAGCGAAAATACTTGCAAAGAGTTCAAGTAAATGATTGATTCGGCTGAATTTACCAGTAGCAGTGGAGGGTGGTGGGAGAATCCGCGAGAGATTTTAGAAAATAGGGAACTAGAAACCGAGATGGCTACCCGCCCCACCATGCGGCGAACAACGCGAGCGCGAGCCCCTCGGTCAGCTCTCCCCCCGCCCCGTAGGCATCTCCCGTCCCTCCCCCCAGCCGGGAGCGGAAAAGGCTCCTCAATCCCGCCGTGAGGGCGGCGGCCCCGGCCGCTGCTATGAAACCCCCCATGCCCCCGAGCACCAGGCAGAACAGGAGCGCCCAGCCGCCCGCGGCGTAGCCCTCACCCGGACTGACCGCCTGGGCGAACGTGGCTCCCGTCCCCCCCTCCGGCCGAGCATAGGGGAGAAAAGCCAGGAGGAGCGCCATCGCGGCACGGGCCAGAATGGGCGCCACCAGAAGCGCCTGCCATCGGCCCGGCCCGTGGAGGGAGACCAGGGCGGCGTATTTCACGAGGAGAACGAGGCCGACCGCCGCGGCCCCCACCGGTCCGCAGGAGGAGTCCTTCATGATCCGGAGGCGGCTCTCGGGGCTGTCTCCCCCGCCCATCCCGTCCGCCCAGTCCGCCAAGCCGTCCAAGTGCAGGCACCCGCTCAGCAGGGCCAGCGCGGCGACCACACCCGCGCTCCGGACCGGCAGCGGAAAGAAGAGCCCCAGCGCCCCATCGAGGAGCACCAGCAGGACGCCCAGCACCAGGCCCGCGAAGGGAAAGCGCGCGACCGCCTTCGCGAAGTCCCCCGCCTCGGGTGCCTCGGGCGCGCCCGGCCAGGGGATCACCGTGAGGAAGCGCACCGCCAGCGCGAAGGCTTTCATGCGCCCCCCTCCTGCCTGTCGCTCACGCCCGCCTCCTCGAATGTGGCCATCTCGCCGAAGACGCGCAAGCCCGCCCGCAGGAGCCCCACCGCGAGCAGCGCTCCGGTGCCCTCCCCCAGCCGCATGGCCATCCGGATGGGCGGCTCCCAGCCCAGGCTCCCGAGCTGGCGGACGTGGCCCGGCTCGGCGGAGAGATGGGACGGGAAACAATATGCCATCGCCCCCGGGCAAAGCGCCCGCGCGAGGAGGGCGGCCGCGGTCGCCACGAAGCCGTCCACGAAGACCGCCGCCCGCGCCGCCGCGCCCCCGAGGATGGCCCCCGCCAGGGCCCCGATCTCCAACCCCCCCACCTCGCGCAGGACTTCCCGTGGCGGCTTCGGGCCGGGGCCCATCCGGCGGAGGGCGCCCTCCACCACCTCGCGCTTGCGGAGGAGGGCCGGGCCCTCCACTCCCGTGCCCGGCCCGACCAGGTCTCGCGCGGGAAGACTCAGCAGGGCCGCCGAGAGGGCCGCCGCCGCCGAGGTGTTCCCAATCCCCATCTCCCCGAGCGCGAGGGCCGTGACGCCTTCCTCCGCCATCTCTTGCGCCGCGTCAAAGCCCGCACGCAGAGCTGCCTCCGCCTCCGCCGCCGTCATGGCGGGTCCCCGCAGGAAATTCCGCGTCCCCCGGGCCACTTTGCGGAGGAGAAGCCCCGGATGAGGCGGAAGATCCCCCCGCACGCCCACGTCCACCACATGGAGCGCGGCCCCCTGCTCCCGGGCCAGGGCGTTCACTGCGGCGCCGCCCCGGAGGAAGTTGAGGACCATCTGGGCCGTCACCTCGGCGGGGTAGGCGCTCACCCCCTCCTCGGTCACTCCGTGATCCCCGGCGAACACCAGGGCGCCCGCGCGCAGGGGCGGGGGCGGGATCTCCCCCCGGATGGCGCAGTAGCGTGCCGCCCACTCCTCGAGCTGTCCCAGGCTGCGCGGGGGCTTGGTCAGGCGGTCCAGCCGGCGCCAGGCTGCCGCCAGGGTCTCGGACGAGGGAGGGACGACGCGGGCCCAGAGGTCAATCAAGGGAAACCTCCGGCGCCGGGGAAAACAGCAAGTCTGCGGCGGGAATCAGAAAGAATGCTCGGGGCCAGGGAAGATGCCCTCGCGCACCTCGCGGCAGAAGCGCTCGAGGGCGGCCTGGGCGGACTCCCCCACGTCGGCGTACACCTTGACGAACTTGGGCCGCATGTCCGGGTAGAGGCCGAGCATGTCGTGAAGGACGAGCACCTGGCCGTCGCAATCGGGCCCGGCGCCGATGCCGATGGTGGGGATGTCAATCTCGCGCGTGATGCGCTCGGCGAGGGCGGCGGGGATGCCTTCGAGGACGATGGAGAAGGCGCCCATCTCCTGGACCGCCACCGCATCCCGCAGCACGCGGTCGGCGTCCTCGCTCTTCTTGCCCTGGATCTTGTACCCGCCGAAGGCGTGGACGCTCTGGGGGGTGAGCCCCACGTGGCCCATGACCGGGATCTGGCAATCCACCACCGCGCGGATGTGCTCGCGCACCCGCACCCCGCCCTCGAGCTTGACCGCCTCCGCGCCCCCCTCCTGGATGAGCCGGCCCGCGTTGCGGATGGTTTCGCGCACGTCCACGCCGTAGGAGAGAAAGGGGAGGTCCGCCGCCAGCAGCGCCATGGGCTTCGCCCGGGCGACCGCCTTGGTGTGGTGGAGCATGTCGCCGAGGGTGACCTTGGTGGTGTCCGGGTAGCCGAGGACCACCATCCCGAGGCTGTCCCCGACGAGGAGGATGTCCACGCCCGCCTCGTCGGCGATCCGGGCCGTGGGGTAGTCATAGGCGGTGACGGAGGTGAGCTTCTCGCCGCCCTTGCCGGCGCGGACGGAGGCGGAGGTAACTTTCCTGCGGTGGGTGGCCGTGACCATGGTCGCTCCCTCGAAGGGTGAACGCCGCAATCCCTTGATCTTCCTTGCGAAACCATCGCCCAGCCGAAGCGGGCTCCCGGCCGGGCGGTCCAGGGCCCATCGGCGTCAGGGCAGAAAAAGACTAGTGGCGGGCACTTCCAGTGTCAACAGGGTCTGGTCATGCGCTCATTCATCCCCCGCCCTTCCCCGCGCGAGGGCGGCCGCCATCTTGAGGGCCTCGACGGCGGCCTTCACGTCGTGGGTGCGGATCACGTCCGCCCCCGCCAGGGCGGCGAAGGCTTCCGCCACCTTGCTCCCGGCCAGGCGCTCCTCGGCCCTCTTCACGCCTGTGATCGCCCCCACGAAGGCTTTTCGCGAAACCCCGACCACGAGGGGCCGCCCCAGCGCCAGGAAGGCCGGAAGGCCCCTGAGAATGTCCAGGTTGTGGTCGAAGGTCTTGCCGAAGCCGATGCCGGGGTCGATCCACACCGAGCGGACTCCCGCGGCCTCGGCTGCGCCCGCCCGCTCCTCCAGGCAGGCGGCTACCTCCCGGACGACATCCTCGTAGATCGGATTCTCTTGCATCGTCCGAGGCTCCCCGCGCATGTGCATGGCGACTGCGGGGGCCCCCGCCCAGGCGGCCTCCTCACGCATGTGCGGGTCGGCGAGCCCCCCCACGTCGTTCAGGATGTGGGCCCCCGCGTCGAGGGCAGTGCGCGCCACCGCGGGCTTTCGCGTGTCGATGGAGAGAAGAGACCCCTTCGATGGGTCGAGCCGCTCCAGCACGGGCATGACGCGCCGGAGCTCCCCCGACTCGTCCACTGGCGCGGAGCCGGGGCGGGTGCTCTCCCCGCCGATGTCGATGATGTCCGCCCCCTCCTCCGTCATCCGGGCCACGGCCTCCAGGGCGTGGGAGAGGTCGAAGAACTTACCGCCGTCCGAAAAGCTGTCCGGCGTGACGTTCAGCACCCCCATGATGCGCACGCGGGTGAAGTCGAGGAGGCGGCCCCGGCAGTCAGCGGCGGGAGGAGGGGTGCGCCGGGCGGGGAGGAAGGAGAGGATTTCCCTCACAGGCCGAGCTCCGGCGGGAAGGCCCGGCCCGTCTCGAGGATGCGGCTCTCGGTAACCCACCGCCTCCTCAGCTCCCCGGCCAGGTAGAGGGAGCCGGCCACGACCACGACATCCCCTTCCCCAGCGTCTGAGAGGGCGGCGTCGAGGGCGCTCCAGGGGTCCATGTGCACCTCCACATGGCGCGCTCCCGCCCGCACCAGCGCCTGACGGAACTTTTCCGGGAGGAGGCCGGGGCGCGGCACCCCGCCGGGGGGGAGAGTCACGAAGAAGCGGTGGCCCGCCGGGGCGAGCACCCGTGCCATGCCGCGGTAGTCCTTGTCCCCCACCGCCCCGAGGACGAACAGCCGCCGCCGCGCGGGCCAGCGATCCATGGCCTCGGCCAGGGCGCGGGCCTTGTCGCGGTTGTGGGCGCCGTCGAGGATGACCGGAGGCCGGCCGGGCATGGCTTCCAGCCGGCAGGGGAGCCGGGCGGCCCAGACCCCCGCCCGCACCGCCTCCTCCCGCAGGCCGAGGAGCCGGCAGGCCCCCGCCGCTAGCCCCGCGTTCAGCGCCTGGTGGGCGCCGCACATCCGGGTGCGCATCCCCTCCCACCGCTCCCCGTCCGCGAAGGCGAGGTCGAAGCGGCAGCCCTCCCCATCCCAGGAGAGGCCCCGCACCTCCGGCGGAGAAAACATCTCCGCCCCCCGCTCCCGGGCGGCGCGGGCCAGCTCGCGGCGGGCGCTCACGTGGCCGGCGCCCGAGATGACCCTCCCACCGCGGGTGATGATCCCCGCCTTGTCCCGGGCGATCCGGGCCACGGTCTCCCCCAGCAGGTCGGTGTGGTCGAGCCCGATCGGAGTCACCACATCGAGGACGGCCGGGGTGAGGGCGTTCGTCGCGTCGTAGGTGCCGCCCAGCCCCGCCTCGAGGAGGATCATCTCGCAGCCCGCCCCCTCCGCCGCGAGGAGGAAGATGCCCAGCGTCGCCTCAAAGTAGGAGGGGGCCCCCAGGGCGGGATCCCTGGCCATCTCGCCCGCGGCCTGGGCGAGGCGGGCGCCGCAGCGCCCGGCCCAGGCGGGGTCGAGGTACCTCCCGCCGACCCAGAACCGCTCGGCGAGGGAGGTCAGGTGGGGGGAGAAGAAGGCCGCCGTCCGGACGCCCGCGGCGTGGAATGCTTCCGCCATCATGAGGACGGTGGAGCCCTTCCCGCTCGTCCCCACGACGTGGACGATCGGGCGCCCCGGGGCGGGCACTTCCAGCCGGTCCAGCAGGGCGTCCACCCGTCGCAGGCCGGGGCCCTCGACGCGGATGCCGCGCGGGTCGGTGCGCGGGCGCCAGGACTTCTTGGGAAGGGCGGCCAGGGCATTGAGGAAGACCTCGAGCCGGCGGAAGGCCTCCGCCGGAGGGACTTCCTCCCCGAGCAGGAGGGCGGCGGCCGATAGGACGTCGGGGCCCATGGGCGGATTAGTGGCGGAAATGACGGCGCCCCGTGAACACCATGGCGATCCCGTGCTCGGCGGCGGCCTGGATCACCTCGTCGTCGCGCACCGACCCGCCGGGCTCGGCGATGGCGGTCACCCCGTACTTGGCGGCCGCGTCGACCCCGTCCCGGAAGGGGAAGAAGGCGTCCGAGGCGAGGACCGTCCCCTTCACGGGGAGCTGGGCGCGATCGGCGGCCAGCCGCACCGAGTCGGCCCGGTTCATCTGGCCCGCGCCCACGCCGACCGTGCCCCGCGCGTCGCAGAGGACGATGGCGTTGCTCTTCACGTGGCGGGCCACCCGCCAGGCGAGGCGCAGGGCCTTCTCCTCATCCGGGGAGGGCGCCCGGGGGGTGACCATCTTCCAGTCGAAGTCCGCCTCGCAGATCCGGTCCCGCTCCTGGAGGAGCACCCCGCCCGGCACCGAGCGCAGATCGAGGCCGCCCGGCGGGACCGCCCCCAGGCCCTGGAGGCGGAGGATGCGGAGGTTCTTCTTTTTGCGGAAGGTCTCGAGGGCATCCGCGTCGTAGTCCGGGGCGACGACGGCCTCGACGAACAGGCTCCGCATGGCCTCGGCTGCGCCTCGGTCCACCTTCCGGTTGAAACCGATGATGCTCCCGAAGGCGGAGATCGGGTCGCAGGCCAGAGCGCGCTCGTAGGCCGCCGCCTGGGTGTCCCCCAGCCCCACCCCGCTCGGGTTGGTGTGCTTGATGATGACGCAGGCGAGCCCCTCCATGTCGGCGACGAGCTCGGCCGCGGCGGCGAGATCGAGATAATTGTTGAAGGAGAGCTCCTTGCCGCCCAGCACCTCGGCGTCCGCGAGGGAGAAGCCCGCAGGTCCCCCCGCGCGGTAGAAGGCGCCGCGCTGGTGAGGGTTCTCCCCGTAGCGGAGGGTGCGCACGCGGTCCAGTTCGAGCACCACCTTCCCGGGCAGGTCGCCGTCCTCCTCCTGGGCGGCGAAGTAGGACGCGATGGCCGCGTCGTAGGCCGCCGTGTGCTGGAAGGCCTTGAGCATGAGACGCCGGAGGAGGGCGGCGGGGAACTTTCCTCCGTCCCGGACGCAGGCGATGACCCCGGGATAGTCCTCCGGATCCACGACGACGGCCACCCGGCCGTGGTTCTTGGCGGCGGCGCGCACCATGCTGGGGCCGCCGATGTCGATCTGCTCGACCGCTTCCTCGTAGGTCACGCCGGGCCTGCTCACAGTCTCCCGGAAGGGGTAGAGGTTCACCGCCACGAGGTCGATCGCCTCGATGCCGTTCGCCTGCATTTCGGCGGCCTGGTCGGCGCGGCCGAGGATGCCCCCCAGCACCTTGGGATGGAGGGTCTTGACCCGCCCGCCCAGGATCTCGGGCTGGCCCGTGTAGCGGCTCACCTCGGTGACTTCAAGACCCGCCTCCCGCAGGACCTTGGCCGTCCCCCCGGTCGAGAGGATCTCCCAGCCCGCGTCGCGCAGGGCGCGGCCCAGCTCGGCGGCCCCCCGCTTGTCGCTGACGCTGATGACGGCGCGGCGCGGCGAACCCATGCCTCAGCTCCCCTCCCGGCGCACTTCGTAGCCCTCGGCCAAAAGGCGCTGGA
Organism: Candidatus Tectomicrobia bacterium RIFCSPLOWO2_12_FULL_69_37; assembly: GCA_001790955.1. Taxonomy (GTDB): domain Bacteria; phylum UBA8248; class UBA8248; order UBA8248; family UBA8248; genus 2-12-FULL-69-37. The sequence goes on along the minus strand of MGDP01000193.1, from coordinate 12,868 downwards.
TCAAGGCCTCCAGGTGGTCCCGCCCCCGCACCTCGAGGTAGAGCGTCGAGATGGTGTGGTTGATGGGCACCTGGGTGGACAGGCGGTCGTGCTCGATGTGGATGATGTTCACCCGGCACTCGGCCACGGCCTTCGAGAGCTTGGCCAGGGCGCCGGGGACGTCCTGGAGGGGCACCTGCACCCGGGCATAGCGGTTGGCGAGGGCCAGGCCCTTCCCGATGATGCGGGAGAGGAGGTTCACGTCGAGGTTCCCCCCGCTGACCAGGGCGACCACCTTGCCGCTCACGCGGGCCCGCCGCTCGTTCAGGGCGGCGAGGGGGGCAGCGCCGGCCGCCTCGGCGAGCATTCGCTCGCGCTCAAGCAGGCTCAGGATGGCGTGGGCCATGTGATCGTCCGAGACGGTGACGACCTGATCCACGAGTTGCCGGATCATCGGGAAGCAGAATTCCCCCACCCGCTTGACCGCGATGCCGTCGGCGATGGTCGAGACCGAGGGCGACTCGACGATCTTCCCCGCGTCAAGGGAGCGCGGCAGCGAGGGCACCCCCTGGGCCACCACCCCGATGACGCGGACGTCCGGGCGGCGGGCCTTGACCACCGCGGCGAGGCCCGAGATGAGCCCGCCTCCCCCGACCGAGACGAGGATGGTCCCCACGTCGGGCACCTCGTTGAGGATCTCGATGCCCAGCGTACCCTGGCCCGCGATGACGTCGGGATGGTCGAAGGGGGGGACCATCACCAGGCCGCGCGAGGCCTCGTGCTCCCGGGCGCGGGCGTAGGCCTCGTCGAAGGTGACTCCGTGGAGCTCGACCTCGGCCCCCAGCGCCTTCACCGCGTCGAGCTTGGTGTTGGGGGTGTACTCCGGCATCACGACAAGCGAGCGCACCCCCATCTGCTTGGCCGCGAAGGCGACCCCCTGGGCGTGGTTGCCCGCCGAGGCCGTGACGACGCCCCATTGGCGCTGGGAGGGATTGAGGCGGCTGGTGGCGTAGAAGGCGCCCCGGACCTTGAAGGAACCCGTGCGCTGGAAGTTCTCGGGCTTGAGGTAGACCTCGAGGCCCAGCTGCTCGGAGAAGTGTTCGGAGAGGCGGCAGGGGGTGGGCCGCAGGTAGCGGGAGATCACCTCGGCGGCCCGGGCGGCCTCCTCGGCCACCTTGCCCGCGTCGAGCGGCTTCACCTCATCCGTCGTCCGGGGGGAACTCATCACCTATCCTCGCGGGGCGGGACGCCGCTTATACGCCCCGGAAGACCGGGGGGCGCTTGTTCAGGAAAGCGTCCACGCCCTCCGAGAAATCCTGGCTGCTAAAGCCCGCCAGCCGGAGCGCCCGGGCGCGCCCAGCCTCCTCCGGCGGGAGCGCGTCCGTCTGGATGAGGTTCACCATCTGTTTGGAGTTGCGCACCGAGATGGGGGCGTTCGTGGCGATCACCCGGGCCACCTCGTAGGTCTCCTTCTCCAGCTCCGCCTTGGGGAACACCCGAGTGAGGAAGCCGATGCGCAGCGCCTCCTCGGCCGGGTAGCGGCGGGCCGTCATGAGCATCTCCTTGGTGTTCGCGGGGCCGATGAGGCCCATGATGAGCCGGGTGAGGGGCTCCGGGTAGACGATGCCGAGCCGGGCCGCCGGGACGGCGATGACGGCGTCCTCCGCCGCGTAGCGCAGGTCGCACACGGCGAGGAGCCCCACCGCGCCCCCCATCCCGAAGCCGTGCACCATGGCGATGATGGGGAGCCGGATGGCCGCGATGCGCGCGAGCACCCCGTCGATGAGGCCGCTGTGGGCGCGAGCGGCCTCGGGCGTGGTGGTGTCGCGGAACTCGGTGATGTCCTGGCCCGAGGCGAAGGCCTTCTCGCCCGCCCCGCGGAGGACGATGACGCGGGTCTCGCCGTCTTCCTCCAGCTCCTCGAAGATCTGGGGGATGCACTGCCACATGGCGCGCATGATGGCGTTGTGCTGGCCGGGGCGGTTGATGACGACCGTGGCGACGCCGTCCTGCTTCTGGACCAACAGGGTATCTTCGGTCACCACGAACCCCCACCTGGACGGGAAAATATCGAACCGGAGCGGGCCTGTAAGCCGGGTTCTGTCGCCCGCCCCGAGGGGCGGGCCCGCGACCATCCATCTGGGACGGAGGTTGCCCTCCGCCTCATGCGGCCAACCCGGAGACATCGGGCGGGCCACCCTCGAACGTCTCCTTATTCGGCCTTGCTCCGGGTGGGGTTTGCCGAGCCAGCCCGGTCACCCGGGCTGCTGGTGCGCTCTTACCGCACCGTTTCACCCTTGCCCCGGGCCGAGGCCCGGGGCGGTCTGCTCTCTGTGGCACTTTCCCTGGGGTTGCCCCCGGTGGACGTTATCCACCACCCTGCCCTGCGGAGCCCGGACTTTCCTCCCGCGGCGCGAAGCCGCGAGCGGCCGCGCGGCCCGCTCCGGTCCAAGCCGGATGCTGCTCTCCTCCTTGTGCTCAGGCCCCTGCCCAGGCGCCCGGGGCCGTGTCGATGGCCCGGTTGGCGGCGGTGTCGGCGGCGGCGTTTTCGTCCCGCCGCACGTGCCGCACCACCACCCGCTCGAAGCTCCGGGCGGCCTCCTTGGCCTGCCCGTAGAGTTCCTTCAGCTCCGGATGCTTGACCCGGTACTGGCCGCTCCACTGGCGCGCCAGGAGCTCGGAGTCGGTCACCACCTCGACCTCGGTGGCCCCAAGCTCCCGCGCCCGGCCCAGGCCCAGCAGGAGGCCTTGGTACTCGGCCACGTTGTTGGTGGCCACGCCGAGGTAGCGGGCGGCCTCGCCGACGCACTCGCCCGACTCGTCGTACACCAGGGCGGCGGCGGCGGCCGGCCCCGGGTTGCCCCGGGCGGCTCCGTCGGTGTGGACCCGAAGACGCCGACCGGCCAACAGGCTCACCCGGCCTCTTCCAAGTGAGAGGCCGCGCCGACCGCATCCCTCTCTTTGTAGAAGATGATGCGGCCGCAACTCGAGCAGGTGAAGATGGCGTCCCCGGAGTCGCGGATCTCGAAGAAGCGCTGGAGCGTCTCCGACATCCGGCAGCCCTGGCAGGTCTGGTCGATGATGGGGCACACGGCCAGGCCGCCCCGGATCTTGTAGAACTTGTCGTAGCGCTCCTGCCAGGGGCGGCTGACGGCGGAGGCGGCGGACTGCCGCTCGACGAGGAGGCTCTGGAGGCTCTTCTCCAGGCGCTCCCCCTCGGCCTTGTGGCGGCCCACCGCGCCCTGGACCTGTCCCTTGGCGCGATCGAGCCCGCCCTTTGTCTCGGCCAGCCGTTTCTCGGCGGCGGGGAGGCTTTCCATGATCTCGAGCGCGGCGTCCTCGAGAGAACCGACCCGGCTCTCCAGCTGGGCGATCTCGCTGTTCAGAGCGCGGAACTCGTCGTTGGTCTTGACGAGGGCTTGCTTGCCCCGGGTCTCGCGCAGCCTCTGCTCGGTGGACTGGATCTCGCGCTCGGTGTCGCGCTGGCGCTTCTTGACGCCCTCGACCGCCTTCTGGGCCTCGGCGACAGAGTCCTCGAAGGACGTGAGGAGCCGGTTCTCGGCCTCGATCCGGCCCGGGATGGCCCCGAGCTCCCGCTTCAGGGCGGCGATGCGGTCATCGATGGCTTGAAGCTCAACCAAAGCCCGAAGCTCAGGGTGCACCGGACGGGACTCCTCCTTCGCGAGAGCTGGTGGGCCCACCTGGATTCGAACCAAGGACCAGCCGGTTATGAGCCGGCCGCTCTACCGCTGAGCTATGGGCCCAGATGGAGATGACCGCCGGGGGCCGGGCCGGAAAGGCCCCTCCCCCAGGTCGGCGGACCAGCCCGTTCGACCCGTTGTTATGGCCCTGCCCGGCGGGAGTTGTCAAACCCGAGGGCGGGCCGACGAAGCGGATTTCCCGGCTATTCCTCGATGAAGCTGCGCAGCTTCTTGCTCCGGCTAGGGTGGCGGAGCTTGCGGAGCGCCTTGGCCTCGATCTGGCGGATGCGCTCGCGGGTGACGTCGAAGTCCTGCCCGACCTCCTCGAGGGTGTGCTCGTTCTCGGCCCCAATCCCGAAGCGCTTGCGCAGGACCTTCTCCTCCCGGGGGCTCAGCGTCTGGAGCACCCGGTGGGTAGCCTCCTTCAGGCTGAGGCGGATGACGGAGTCCTGCGGGGACTCGGCCTTCTTGTCCTCGATGAAATCGCCCAGGTGGCTGTCCTCTTCCTCGCCGATGGGAGTTTCGAGGCTGATGGGCTCCTTGGCGATCTTGAGGACCTTGCGCACCTTGTCCACGGGCATGTCCATCCGCACGGCGATCTCCTCCGGGAAGGGCTCGCGCCCGAGCTCCTGGATGAGCTGGCGGGAGGTGCGGACGAGCTTGTTGATCGTCTCGATCATGTGCACGGGGATGCGGATGGTCCGCGCCTGGTCGGCAATGGCGCGCGTGATGGCCTGCCGAATCCACCACGTGGCATAGGTGCTGAACTTGTAGCCGCGCCGGTACTCGAACTTGTCCACCGCCTTCATGAGGCCGATGTTCCCCTCCTGGATGAGGTCGAGGAACTGCAAGCCCCGGTTGGTGTACTTCTTGGCGATGCTCACCACGAGGCGCAGGTTCGCCTCGGCCAGTTCCTTCTTGGCCTGGCGGTCCTTGCGGCGGCCCTGGCGGATCATCTGGAGCGAGCGCTCGAGCTCCTCGCGCGAGGCGCCCGCCTCCTTTTCGGTCAGCTTGATGCGGCGCCGGACGTTCTTGATGCGGCGGTCGTACTCGGCCAGGATACTAAGCGGGATGCGCTTCTCGCCCACGGGCACGGAGCCCGACTTGCTCTTGCTGAGGTCGCGCACGGCGTTCCGCAGCCCCGCCTCGTCCATGCCCACCTGCTCGAGGTAGCCCTTCACCTCCTCCTCGTCCTTGTGGACGGACTGGACCAGGGCCTGCACGCGGTCGGCGATGCGGTCCACCTGCTCGGCCCGGAGGTTCATGTCGCGGATGAGGGCGGCCACCTTCTCAAGGTGCTTCAGGATGGCGGGCCCCTTGGCCCCTCCGCCGTTCTTCTTGTCCGGGGAGCGGAGCTTGCCGAGGGAGCGGATCTGGGCCTTGACCCGGTTCACGAGAGCGAGGACACGCTTCTTGTCCTCCTCGTAGGAGGGCTTCTCCTTGTTGACGTCGTCCTCCTCCGCAGTGGTGTCCGTGCTCACCACCACCATGTCCACGACCGAGAGCTCCCCCTTGCGGAGCCTCTCGCCCAGCTCCAGCACGGCGTTGATGGCCACGGGAGTGCTCACGGTGGCCAGGCTCACCTCGAGCTGGCCCTCCTCAATCCGCTTGGCGATCTCGATCTCGCCCTCCCGGCTGAGGAGAGGAATCTGACCCATCTCGCGGAGGTACATCCGCATGGGGTCGTCCGTCTTGCCGTAGGCGGCGTCGTCGAAGGTGGTGAGGGTCTCCGGGGTCTCGGGCTCCTCGCGCTCCTCCGCCTCGGCGAGCTCCTT
>MGDP01000193.1:0-7405 GCA_001790955.1 Candidatus Tectomicrobia bacterium RIFCSPLOWO2_12_FULL_69_37 | reverse complement strand
CCTTCTTGCGGGCCACGCGCTTCTCGGCCGCGTCGGAGTCGAGGATCTCGATGTCCATCTCGTTGAAGAGGACCATGATGTCATCGATCGCCTCGGGCGAGGTGACCTCGGGCGGCAGGACGTCGTTCACCTCGTCATAGGTGAGGAAGCCCTTTTCCTTGCCCAGGTCGATGAGACCCTTGACGTCGGTAACCTTGGTCTCGTTCTCCGTGGTCGCCATCTCGTCCAATGTCCGCTCCTTTTCCTTCCGGGCCGAAACTTCCGCAGCTGCTTCCAATATAGGCGGGGGACCTCAGCGCGGGGGCACCTGCCTTTGCCGCTGGTGCGGCAGGGTGGTCTTCTCCTCGAAAAGCCGTATGTTTCGCGCCAGTACACTTTCGGGCAGCTGGCTCAACAGCGCGTTTTTCTCCTCCAAAAGCCTTCGCACCGCGGGGGAGTCCTCCCCCTCGCGGCGGCGGGCGTCCGCAATCGCCTGGTTCAGGCTCTCCTCCCGCCGGCGCCGGGCCCGCTCGCCCAGGTCGTCCAGGTGGTCGCGCAACCACCCTTCGGGATCCTCGGGCCCGCCCTCCTCCGCGGCCAGCTCCACCACGAGGGCCCGGGCGTCCTCGTCGGCCAGGCGGTCGGCCAGGGCGGCGGGACGAAGCGGGGCGCCCGCGCGGGCGGCATCGGCCAGCAGGCCGACCGCCTCCCGGACGGCCGGATCGCGGAAAACCCCGGGGTTCACGTCGAAATCCCCCGCCAGCTCCGGGCGGTGGAGAAGGATCCTCAGAACGTCCACCTCGACCCGGGGGCGGGAAACCGTCCGGCCGAGAAGTGGCTCGCCGCGCCCGGCGGCCACCCGTCTCCCCCGGCTCTCCTCATCCAGCATCCGCTGCACCATGGAGGCCAGGGTGGGATATGGGATCCCCAGCCGTCCCTCCAACAGGGCGAAATATTGGTCCCGGACGCTGGAATGGCAAGCCCCAAGTACAGGCAGAAGCCTTTGAATTGCGCTGATTTTCTCCGTCTGATCGGCTCCGGCGGCCACTTTCCCCAGGGCTTCCGCCACCGTATGATCCAAAAGTCCCTGCGCCCCCTCCAGAAGACGGCCAAAGGCTTCAGTGCCCTCATTTCGGAGCAATTCGTCCACATCTCGTCCCGGCGGCAGGCTGACCACCCGCAGCCGGACCGAGCCGAGCCCCTCCCGGTCGATGAAGCTCTTGCGCAACACATCCCCGGCCACGAGCTGGTCGGGCGCTCCGGCCAACCCCAGGAGCCGGCCCGCCGCCTCCCCCGCGCGCTCGGAGGCGGAGCGGCCCGCCGCGTCCGGGTCGAAGACGAAGACCACCTCCTCCGCCTGGGCCCGGAGCATGCGGAGCTGCTCCGGGGTGAGGGCGGTTCCCAGCGGAGCCACCGTGTTCTTGAAACCGTTCTGCCAGAGCGAGATCACGTCGAAGTAGCCCTCGGTGACGAGGGCCCGGCCCCCGCCGCGGATAGCCTCCCTCGCCTGGTAGAACCCGAAGAGAACGCGGCCCTTCTTGAAGAGCGCCGTGTCGGGGGAGTTGATGTACTTGGCCTGCCCCGCGTGGCGCGCGTCGCTGTCGGGGAGGGCGCGCCCGCCGAAGCCGACGATCTCCCCCTCGATGTTCAGGATGGGGAACATCACCCGGTCGCGGAAGCGGTCGTAGAAGCCCGTGTCCCCTTCGCGGCGCGTGGCGAGGCCCGCGTCGGCCAGCTCCCCGGGCGAGATGCCCTTCTCGCCGGCGGCCTTGCACAGGGTATCCCAGCGCGCCGGGGCGTAGCCCACGCGGAAGGCCTCCTCCGCCTCGGGGCCCAGCGCCCGCGTGTCGAGGTAGGCCCGCGCGCGCTGCCCCCCGGGACCCCGCAGGGCACGCTGATAGAAGTGGGCGGCGAAGCGGTGGATGGCCAGCATCCGCTCCCGCGGGCTCGCCTCGTTCGAGCCGCCGTCCGGGCCGTCGTAGCGGGAGAGGTCGACGCCCTGGCGCCGGGCCAGGTTCTGGAGCGCCTCGCGGAAGTTGAGCCCCTCGTGGAGCATGAGGAAGCGCACCGCGTCCCCCCCCACCCCGCAGCCGAAGCACTTGAAGATTCCCATGCGCGGGTTGACGGTGAAGGAGGGCGTCTTCTCCTCGTGGAAAGGGCAGAGGGCCTTGAAGGCGGTCCCGGCCTTCCGCAGGGGGATGTACTCGCCGATCAGGGTCTCGATCGGCAGCCCCTCACGGATCTGCTCCACCACCTCATCCGGAATGCGTCCCACCGTCCGCTCCTTCAAGACGCGCTACCGCCGCGCCAGCTCGATCTCCGTCACTCCCCAGCCGCCCAGCTCGGGCCGCGCGGGGCCGTAGCTTGCCACGAGCGCGTGGCCCTCCAGGCGCTCGGCGATCACCTTGGCCAGGGCGCCCGAGCCCTTCCCGTGGACCACGCGCACCGAGGAGACGCCCAGCAGCGCCGCGTCGTCCAGGTACTTCTCCAGAATCTCGACCGCGTCCGCCGCGCGGACCCCCCGCAGGTGGAGCTCGGGGGAGAACTCCCGCCCCACCGCGTTCGTCTCGTGCGTCAGCACCACGTGGGCGGCCCGGGCCCCGGCGCCCGCGGGGGCGGGCTCCACCGCCTGGGCGGGTACCCGCAGGGTCTTCCCGTCCACGCTGAGGGTGAGCATCCCCGCGCTCCCCACCGCCTGGACGACCCCGACCCGGCCCAGCCCGCGGAGACGCACGTGCGCCCCTACCTCCAGGGTGAACTCCCCCTCCTGCGCCCCGTCGCCGGAAGCGGCCGGAAGGACCTCCTCGGCCTGTTCCGCCATCTCTCGGATGCGCTCCCGGGCCGTCTGGCGCGCGGCATCCTTGCTTTCGGCCTCGCGGAGCCCGGCCAGCAGGGCGTCCGCCTGGCGGCGCAAATCCTTCAGCAGCCTCTCGGCCTCCCGCCGGCGCCGGGCCTCCGCCTCGGTGCGCTCGCGCTCGAAGGCAGCTTCGGCGGCGCGGAGCGCCTCCTCCTGCCGGGCGAGGGCGCGCGCCATCTCCTGCAAGCGCTCCTCCTCCTCCCCGAGCCGAGCCATGAGCCGGTCCGCCCGCACCGGACCTTCTTCCGCGAGCTGCCTCGCCCGCCGCAGGACGCCGGGCGGCAGCCCCATCCGCTCGGCCACCACCATGGCGTTGCTGGGGCCCGAGGTCCCCATGCGGATGCGGTAGGTCGGGGCCAGGCTGTCCGGGTCGAACTCCACCGCCGCGTTCTCGGCGCCGGGGGAGGCGTAGGCGTAGTGCTTGAGGGCGTCGTGGTGGGTAGTCACGACCGCCAGCGCCCCGCTCGCCGCCAGGTACTCCAGCACCGACACCCCGATGGCCGACCCCTCGGCGGGATCGGTGCCCGTCCCCAGTTCGTCGAGCAGGATGAGGTCGCCCGATCCCGCCCCGGTGACCGGCCCCGCGATGCGGGCCATGTGGCCCGAGAAGGTGCTCAGGTTCTGCCGCAGGTCCTGGTCGTCCCCGATGTCGGCGAAGAGCCCCCGCACCAGGGGAAGCTCGCTCCCCTCCCCGGCGGGGATCGGAACTCCGCACTGGTTGAGGGCCACGCACAGGCCCACCGTCTTCAAGGCCACCGTCTTGCCCCCAGTGTTCGGCCCGGTGATGACGAGCTGGCGCACCTCCCCGCCCACCTGGAGGGTGATGGGCACCACCTGATCGGGCGCGATCGCCCCCGCCCCCGCCGCGAGGAGGGGGTGCCGCGCCTCCCGCAGCGCGATCCGCCCCGCCGCGCTCTCGGCGGGCCGGGCGCCCCTCCAGTCCGCCCCCAGCCGCCCCTTCGCCCAGACGAGGTCGAGGCCCGCGAGGCGCCGCGCCAGGTCCTCCAAGGGCGCGCGCGAGGCCATGGCGGCTGCGGTCAGCTCCCGCAGCAGGCGCTCGACCTCCGCCCGCTCGGCCTCGCGCGCCTCGGCCAGCTCGTTGTTCAGCGGGACCGACTCCAGGGGCTCGACAAAGAGGGTCTCCCCGCTCGCCGAGCGGTCCTGCACCACGCCCTCGAAGCTCCGGCGGAAGGACGTCTTCGCCGGGATGACGTATCGCTCCCGGCGCTGGACGACGAGGGTTTCCTGGATGGCGGCCGGGTGCGCCGCCATCACCCGGTCGAGGAGGCGGAGGATCTCCGCGCGCGCGGAGCGCATGCGCGAGCGCGCCCGGGCGAGCTCGGGGCTGGCGTCGTCGCGCACCTCGCCCCGCTCGCTCAGCACGCGCCGGATCCGGGCCGCCAGGGGGAAGAGGAGGTCCGCCCCCGCCATGCGGGCATGCAGGTTCGGAATGCGGTCCACCCGCTCGCCCAGGAAGCGCGCGGCATCGGCCGCGAGGGCAAGGAGGTGGAGGATGTCCAGAAAGCGCTCTCCCTCGAGCGCCCCGCCGCGCCGGCGGATGTCCTCAAGCCAGGGAGCGGGGTCCTCGAAGGGGGCCAGCGGAAGGCGCGATCCCTCGCCCAGGAGGCGGAGGGCTTCTCCCGCCTCTTCCTGGAGGGCGCGGACCGCGGCGGGCTCCGCCAGCGGCCTCAGGGCCGCCGCCGCCGCGCGACCGGGCGAGGAGGTGCACCGCGCCGCCAGGAGCGCGAGCGCTCCCGGGAACTCGATGGCCTGGAGGGTCCGTTCATCCATCAAAGTCCAGCTCATTCTCCCGGGACGATGCGCCGGGACTTCGAAGCAAAAAGCATCCGCCTCCCCGGAAAGAGCGGCTTCCCGGGGAGGGAGAATCGGCTGGCGGCGTCGCAGAAGCGGAAGAACCCCCTCGGGCTTCGGGCAAGAAAAAGGCGGGGACGGCGGATGCCATCCCCAATATTCTTTAATATCAAATATTTATCGGCCAAATCCGGCGGTCTCCGCACCCGGCGGTCGGATTTCAATATAGGAAGGGGAATGGGCTTTGTCAAGAAAATGAATAAAAAAAGCGAAAATTCTTTTATTACTCTACTTAGACTCCGGCCGACCCCCCCTGCCGAAGCGCCCGGCCAGCTCGGCGAACACCCGGCCCGGGGGCACGTCCTTCAAGGCGAGGGCCACGAGGGAATGGAACCACAGGTCGGCCACCTCGGCGGTGATCTCCCCGGGTTTGCCGTTCTTCACCCCGAGGACAACTTCCCCCGCCTCCTCGGTGATCTTCTTGAGGATGCGATCCTCCCCGCCCCTGAACAGCCGGGCGACGTAGCTCTTCTCGGGGTCGGCCTGATCCCGGCGCTGAAGGATGAGCCGGTAGATCGCCTCGAGGAGGTTCGGGTCGAAGGGAAGCTCGCCCGCCTCCTCCTCCCGCCCCGTGGGGACCGGGTTGAAGAAGCACGACATGCGCCCGGTGTGGCAGGCCGGGCCCTCGGGCCGGACGCTCAACAGAAGCGCGTCCCCGTCGCAGTCCAGGCTGGCAGAGACGAGGCGCAGGTGGTTCCCCGAGGTCTCCCCCTTGTGCCAGATCGCCTGGCGCGAGCGCGCCCAGAAGTGGACGGTGCCCTTCTCCAGGGTGAGGCGCAGCGATTCCGCGCTCATCCAGGCGAGCATGAGCACCTGGCCCGTCCCCGCGTCCTGGCAGACGGCGGGCGCCAGGCCGCGCTCGTCCCACTTCACCTCGGGCACAGAGATGCCGCTCACTCGCGCACCTCCACCCCCCGTTCCCGCAGGTAGTCCTTCGCCTGCCGCACGGTGTAGTCGCCGAAGTGGAAGATGGAGGCGGCCAGCACGGCGTCCGCCCCGCCCTTGGCGATGCCCTCGTACAGGTGATCGAGGTTGCCCACCCCGCCCGAGGCGATGACCGGCACGGGCACCCGCTCGGCCACCGCCCGGGTGAGCTCCAGGTCGTAGCCGTCCCGGGTGCCGTCGCGGTCCATGCTGGTGAGGAGGATCTCCCCCGCCCCGAGCGAGGCCGCCTCCCCCGCCCAGTCCACGGCGTCCCGGCCCGCCGGGCGCGTGCCCCCGTGGGTGAAGGCCTCCCAGCGCGCGGGCTCCCCGGGACGCGAGACCCGCTTGGCGTCGATGGCGCAGACGAGGGTGGAACTGCCGTAGCGCTCGGCGGCCCGGCGGAAGAGATCCGGGTCGCGCAGGGCCGCGCTGTTGATGCTCACTTTGTCCGCCCCCGCGCGGAGGAGGTCCCGCACGTCGTCCTCGCTCCGCACCCCGCCCCCCACCGTGAGGGGCACGAACACGCGCTCGGCGGTGCGCTGCACCACGTCGAGCAGGGTGCCGCGCTTCTGCTGGGAGGCGGTGATGTCGAGGAAGCAGATCTCGTCCGCCCCCATCTCGTCGTAGAGGGCAGCGCACTCCACCGGGTCCCCTGCGTCGCGCAGGCCCTCGAAGTTCACCCCCTTGACCACCCGGCCCTCCTTCACGTCCAGGCAGGGCACGATGCGCTTGGCTAGCACGGTGCCATCTCCAGGGCGGCGCGCAGGTCGAGGGTGCCCTCGTAGATCGCCCGCCCCACCACCGCCCCCGCCACCCCCTTCTCCGCGAGAGGCAGGAGCCTCTCGATATCCTCCAGGCAGCTCACCCCCCCCGCCGCGAAAACAGGCCGCCCGCAGGCCTCGGCCAGGGCCACCGTGGGGGCGGGGTCGAAGCCTCCGAGCGTCCCGTCCCGCCGAATGTCGGTGAAGATCACCCCCGCGAGGGGGAGATCGGCGAAGCGGCGGGCGAGAGCGTCCGGCGCGATGGCCCCCCCCTCCTCCCAGCCCGCGATACGCACCTGGCCGTCCTTCGCGTCGATCCCGAGGAGGATGCGGCCCGGGTGGCTCTCCGCCGCGCGGCGGAGGAAATCCGGGTCCTTGAGGGCGCTCGTCCCGAGGATGACGTAGCGCGCCCCCGCGCCGAGCGCCGCCCGCAGGGACGCCTCGCTCCGCACCCCGCCCCCGAACTGGATGGGCACATTCACTTCCTTGGCCATGCGGGAGAGCACGTCCAGGTGGGCGGGCGCCCCGCCGAAGGCGCCGTCCAAGTCGATCAGGTGGAGCCGCCGCGCGCCCATCTCCACCCAGCGGCGGCCCATCTCCACGGGGTCGTCCCCGTAGACGATCTCGTGCTCCCGCCGGCCCTGGATAAGCCGGACGCACCTGCCGCCCTTGAGATCGACCGCCGGGATGATGAGCACCTGCGCCTCGATAGCTTCCGCCCCGGCCCGCCGCCGGGGCTCGCTGGCCCCGTTGAATAGACCCATTTCGGGGGGAATGCAAATTTCCCGCCCGCCCGGCGGCATTCATCCCGGCGGAGGAAGGAAAAACGGGCTCACGTGAAAGGGATTCCGGCGCTTCGGGCTAGCCCGCCGCCCGCCCCACGGGCCAGTCCGCGCGGCAGATGGCGGCGAAGCGCTTGAGGATCTCCAGCCCCCGCGCCCCGCTCTTCTCGGGGTGGAACTGGGTGGCGAAGAGGCTGCCCCGGCAGACGCTCGCGATGAAGTCCACGCCG
>MGDP01000192.1 GCA_001790955.1 Candidatus Tectomicrobia bacterium RIFCSPLOWO2_12_FULL_69_37 | reverse complement strand
GGGAGTAGACCTTCTCCCGCAGGCTTCCCAGGGTTTCTCCGCCCAAAATCTCCCAGGCGAGGCCGCAGCCGTCCCGGAGGGCGTCGAGGAGGCCGGGGAGATCGCGGAAGCGCCTGGGGTCCATCATCCGGTCGGCGCCCCCGGTGTCGGCCAGGGTTATGTCCCGGGGAGGCTTGTCTCCGAAGAGGATCGGGCCCCAGTTCCCGAGGAACCAGCGGTAGTTCACGAAGGCCATGTGGCTCACCTGCTGGCGGATGGACCACTGGCCCCAGCTTTTCTCCGGGCGGGCGCGGTCGAGCTGGGCCTCGCTCAATCCCTCCACCTCGCGGGCGTACATCCCGGGGAGGGAGGGGAGCCCGGGGAAGAGCTCGCGGCCGGGGGTGGAGAGGTCTTCCGCCATGCTTTGCCGTTCTCCTGGAGAGGTAAGGGACGGGTGTGCAATTCGAATGCGTTATCCACCTTGCCGGGTGCGGCTCCTCTCCCTCTGTAGGGGCGAACCTTGTGTTCGCCCTCCGCCGGGGGACGGGACCCAAAGGGGCGAATACGAGATTCGCCCCTACGGATTCCGGGGCCGGGGCGGGTCTTGTACCCGCCCGAATTCGGGCAGCTACGATTGCATCCGGGCGCGCCGAGTATAGCCCATCCGATGGCGGGAGGGCATGGCCCGTGACATAATCGCGCCTTCGCGTGCGCTCGACTTCCCCGCGGAGGCCCGATGGGCGATCTCCCGATTCCTCCCCCGGAGGTCCGCGCCCTCATCGGCAGCTTCTTCTTCGCCTGCAACCAGATCGTGGTCCGCCGACTCATGGACCGCGAGTCGGCCCTGACCGTCACGGTCGGGGTGAACGCGTGGATGGGCGTCTTCGCCATCCTGCTCTCCCCCTGGATCGATTCCTATTCCGGCAACGCCGTGCGGGCCCTCCTCATGTTCGCCGGGGTGGGGCTGGTGGGGAACGGCCTGGCGCGCTACTGCTCCTACCGCTCCCACCTCGAGATCGGGGTGAGCCGCACGAACGCCCTGGTGGCGGCCTCCCCCATCGGGGCGGTGATCGTCGGGATGGTGCTGCTGGGGGAGCGCCCGGGCCCGGCCGTCTGGCTGGGGGTGGGGCTGGTGGTCGGGGGGATGATCCTCCTCACGAGCGAGGGGAGCGGGGGGCGGCGCCCTCCGGGGAGCTACTTCTTCGCCCTCGTCGGCATGGCGGCCTTCGCGTTCACGCCCTACCTGCGCAAGGCGGGGCTGACGGCCATGAACTCCCCCTGGCTGGGCATCCTCGTCTCCATCTGCGTCGCGAACCTCATGCTGCTGGCCTCGTCGGGGTTCATGCCGCAGCCCCAGCGTTTCCGCTGGGACGCGAAGGTGATGCTGGCCGCCTTCCCCGCGGGGGCGATGGCGATCGGCTCAGCCATCAACTACTGGACCGCCCTCCGGGACGGCGCCCTGGCCACGACCGCCCCCCTCATCCGGATGAGCCCGATCTTCGTGCTCCTGCTCTCGGTCCTCTTCCTCAAGGGCCGGGAGGTGGTCACCCGCCGGGTGGTGGCCTCGACCCTCGTCGTGGTGGCCGGGGCCGTCCTGGTCACCTCGGGGCGGTGAGGCGCCCCTTGGTGGGGCGCCGGGGCTCTGCTAAAGTCTCGGGGAGAGATTCGGCGCAACCTGTCCGGGGGCCGGGCCATGAGCGACATGCCGCTGCACGAGGCGATCCACACCCAGCGGGCGATCCGCCAGTTCACCGAGGAGCCGGTGCCGGAGGAGGACGTCCAGGCCCTCCTCGACGCCGCCGTCTGCGCCCCCAGCGGGGGCAACCGCCAGCCCTGGCACTTCGTGGTGCTCCGCGACCCGGGCCTCAAGGCCAAGGTCCGCGAGCTCTACCACCGCTCCTGGAACGCCTACAAGGAGAAGGTGGCCGAGATGGCCCAGACGCGGGCCGAGGCGGCGGCCACCCTCGAGCGCTGGCGCAAGAACCCGGCGGGCGACCACTTCGCGGCCAACCTGGACAAGGTGCCCGTCTTCATCATCCCCTGCCTGGACATGCGCGCCCTCTCCTTCGGGGACGATCCCGAGTCCCCCTCGGTCATGACCTCGAACAGCGTCTACGCCTCCATCTACCCGGCGGTGCAGAACATCCTCCTCACCGCCCGGGCGCGGGGGCTGGGGGCGGTGCTCACCACCCTCCACTGCCGCTACGAGGACGAGGTGAAGCGGATCCTCGGCGTCCCGGCCCACATCCGCACCACCTGCCTCATCCCCGTGGGGCATCCCAGGGCCAAGTACGGCAGGACGCGCCGCGTCCCCGCCGCCGACCGCACCCACAAGGACGGCTGGAACCTCTCCCTCGCCGCCTCCTATGAGCCCGGCCGGGGCATCCTGCGCGTGGGCGACCGGATGACCAAGAACCCGGTCACCTGCTCTTCCGAGACCCTGGTGTACGACGCCCAGGCGATGATGCGCGAGGGCCACTTCGGCCGCCTGCCCGTGGTGGAGGAGGGCCGCCTGGTGGGGGTGGTCACGGACCGGGACATCCGGACCGCCCTCCTGCCCCCGGAGGTGCCCAAGGGGCTGAAGGACCGCTTCGACCTCCTCCTCGTCCGGCGCGTGAAGGACATCATGACCAAGAGCCCCATCACCGTCGGGCCGGACGCCTCCATCGAACAGGCCGCCGACATCCTCAAGTCGAACAAGGTGGGGGCCCTGCCCGTCGTGGAGGGGGGCTGGCTGGTGGGCATCATCACCCGGGGGGACGTGCTGGGGGGCTTCCTCGACGCGGTGGGCAAGCGGCGCGGCGCCCTGCGCTTCTCGCTCAAGACCTCCCGGAAGCCTGGAGAGGGGGGCATCGTCGCCCTCCTCCGGCTGCTGGAGGAGGAGGGGGCGGAGGTGCTCTCCGTGGTGAGCGACCCGGACTCCTCCGACCCCGTCAATTACGTCCACTACACCGTGCGCGTCGCCCGCGGCGACCCCAAGAAGCTCATCCCCCTCCTCGAGGGCAAGGGCATCCCCCGGCCCGAGATCCTCCAGGAGGAGGCCGGGAAGGGTTGAGGGAGGGGCGGGGCCGGAAGGCCCCGGGCGTTTGACCGCCCGCCGCCCCCTCTGTCAAAATCCGCGGTACGTGCTGCTCCGGAAGTTCTCTCCGAGACAATTCGCGCGGGCCTCTCCGCCGCGCCGGGTCCGGCCGATCGAGGAGGATTCGATGCGGGTACTCAAGATCATCCCCGAGCGATGCACCGGCTGCATGCGGTGCGAGCTCGCTTGCTCCTACGAGCAGACCGGCACCTTCCAGCCCTCCAAGGCGGTCATCCGGGTCTCCTCCTTCGAGGGCCACACCAGCTACGCCCCCTACACCTGCCCGCAGTGCGCCGAGGCCTGGTGCCTGACCGCCTGCCCGGTCGAGGCCATCGGCATCTCCCCGGCCGGGGCGAAGGAGGTCGCGGACGACATCTGCGTGGGGTGCAAGCTCTGCACCATCGCCTGCCCCTACGGCACCGTCTTCTACGACCCCGACTCCCACAAGGCCTTCAAGTGCGACCTCTGCGGCGGCAAGCCCGCCTGCGCCACGGTCTGCCCGACCCAGGCCATCCTCTACGTCGAGGCCGGGACCGAGGATTGGCTCGCCTCCTTCGCCGCCGAGCGCGCCCTGCCGGCCGCCCTCGCGGGGGCGCGCTAGCCATGGCCGCCAAGCGCCACGTCATCGTGGGCGGGGGCACCGCCGGCTGGAACGCCATCACCGCCATCCGCGAGATCGACAAGGGCGCCTCCGAGATCACCCTGGTCGCGGACGAGGCCCCCTACGCCCGGATGGTGCTGCCCTACTACCTCGGGCGGCAGATCGGCGAGAGCCACGTCACGACCGCGGGCCCCCAGCGCCTGGCCGCCCTCAAGGTGGCCGCCCGCCTCGGCCGCCGGGCCGCCAGGGCGGACGCCGCCGGGAGCAAGCTCGTCCTCGACAACGGGGACGAGGTGCCCTACGACGACCTCCTCATCGCCACCGGCTCCTCCCCCGTGCGGCCGCCCGTCCCGGGGGCGGAGGGGGCCAACGTCCACAGCTTCTGGACCCTCCCCCAGGCCCGGGCCGTCTCCGGGGGGATCAAGCCGGGCAGCCGCGTCGCCATGATCGGGGCGGGCTTCATCGCCTTCACCATCCTGAACGCCCTCGTCTCCAGGGGCGCCAGGCTCACCGTGCTGGAGATCGCCCCGCGCATCCTCCCCCGGATGGTGGACGACGCCGCGGCTCAGATCGTCCAGGGCTGGCTCGAAGCGCGCGGGGTGGTGGTGAGGCCGGGCGTCCAGGTCACCGCCATCGAGGACAAGGGCGGGGCCAAGGTCGTGAAGCTCAAGGACGGCCCTCCCGTCGAGGCCGACCTCGTCATCATGGCCACGGGAATCCGGCCCAACCTGGGCTGGCTCGAAGGCTCGGGCGTCGAGGTGAAGGCGGGGGTGGTGGTGGACGCGCGGATGCGATCGAACGTCCCCAACATCTACGCCGCAGGCGACGTGGCCGAGGGCCCGGACCGCGTCACCGGGGCCAAGGCCGTCCACGCCATCGAGCCCACCGCCGTGCAGCACGGCCGGGTGGCGGGGGCCAACATGGCGGGGCGGGAGGTCGCCTACCCCGGCAGCCTCCTCATGAACATCGTGGACGTCCTCGACCTCGAGATCGCCAGCTTCGGCGCCTGGGACGACGCCGGGGCCGAGGCCGCCGTGGACCTGCGCGCCGACCGGCCCGCCTACCGGAAGCTCCTCTTCCGGGGAGGCCGCCTGGTGGGCGCCATCCTGCTCGGCCGGACGCGGGAGATCTGGGCCACGAACGACGTGGGCATGCTCAAGGGCCTGGTGTACACGGGCAAGGACCTCTCGGCGTGGAAGGCGCGCCTGAGGGCCCGGCCCCAGGACATCCGGCTCGCCTATCTCGCCACCGGCACCGCGAGGGAGCTCCTGCCTCAGACCCTCCTGGGCGGGCCCTCGGTGCCGGAGCGCGACGTGACGGTCAACGCATAATGGCCACGGGAGGCGGAGCCTTGGCGGACACCACCTACGCATACGCGGGTCGCATCCTGCGCGTGGACCTCACCACCGGGCGCATCTGGTCCGACCCCTTCCCGGGCGCGGACCGCCGCAAGTGGGTCGGCGGGGCGGGCCTGGGGGCCAAGATCCTCTGGGAGGAGGTGCCCCCGCACGCCGACTGGGACCATCCCGACAACCGCCTCGTCATGGCCACCGGGCCCCTGGCGGGGCTCCCGGTGTGGGGGACGGGCGGGCTCACCGTGGTCACGCGCGGCGCCATGACGAACGGGGCCACCAACACCCAGGCCAACGGCTTCTTCGGCGCGAACCTCAAGCTCTGCGGCTACGACGCCATCGTCTTCCAGGGCCAGTCCCCCAGGTGGGTCTACCTCCACGTCACCGACGAGAGGGTGGAGCTCCGGGACGCCTCCTTCCTCCTCGGGAAGGACAGCTGGGAGACCCAGCAGGCCCTCGAGGCCGAGCTCCGCCTCACCGGCCACCGGCTCAGCGTCTACAGCATCGGCCCCGCCGGGGAGAGCCTGGTGCGCTTCGCCGCCATCCAAGGCGACTACGGCCACGTGGCCAGCAAGAACGGCTGCGGCGCCGTCATGGGGAAGAAGAGGGTGAAGGCCGTCGCCATCGAGCGCGGCGCCAGGGGAGTCGCCGCCGCGCACCCCCACGCCCTCCTCGCCGCCGCCGAGGAGATCGCCCACAACCTCAAGACCGACCCCTCCACCAAGGGGCTCTACATGTTCGGCACCCTGGGCGGGGTGCGGAACCTCCACGGCATGGGGGCGCTCCCCATCCGCAACTACACCACCAACGTCTGGCCCGAGGGGGTGGACACCAAGCTCTGGGAGGCCCCGAACCTCCGCGAGGGCTTCGACCACCGGGGCCACCAGTGCAGCGCCTGCGGGATGCACCACTGCCACATGCAGGTCATCCGCTCGGGGCCCTACAAGGGCCAGGTGGTGGACGAGCCCGAGTACGAGGGCTGGGCCGGGGCCGGCTGGGCCATCGGCGCCACGAACCCGCAGGAGGTCGCCTGGCTCAACACCCAGCTCGACCGCGCCAGCCTGGACGTGAACGAGTTCGGCTGGCTCTGCGGCTGGGTGATGGAGTGCCAGCAGAAGGGCTACCTCTCGGAGAAGGACCTGGGCTTCCGCCTGGAGTGGGGAGACGTCGAGGGCGCCGGCCGCCTCATCGGGATGATCTGCAAGCGCGAGGGCATGGGGAACCTCCTCGCCGAGGGGGTGAAGCGTGCCTCCGAGAAGGTCGGCGGCCCGGCCGCCGAGTGCGCCATCTACACCATGAACGGCACCAGCCCCCGGGGCCACGACCACCGCTCCCGCTGGGAGGAGCTCCTCGACACCTGCACCGGCAGCAGCGGGACGAAGGACACCGGCCCCCCGACCTTCCCGACCGAGTGGGGCCTCCCGGCCCGCATCTCGCCCCAGGACCCCGTGCCCGTGGCCAGGCAGGTGGCCACCCTGCGCGGGCGCAAGCACTTCGAGGACTCGCTCGGCGCCTGCGTCTTCACCACCCGGGTGCCGATGGACATCCTCTGCCGCTCCGTCGCCGCCGCCACCGGCTGGGACATCGGGCGCGACGAGGCCATGCGGGCCGGCCGCCGCGCGGCCGCCCTCCTGCGCGCCTTCAACCTGCGCTGCGGCATCGGGCCCGAGCTGGAGAAGCCCTCCAAGCGCTACGCCTCCACCCCGGTGGACGGCCCCATCGCCGGGGTGTCCATCCTGGACCACTGGGAGACGATGCTCGATACCTGGTACGAGACGGCGGGCTACGACCGTAAGACCGGCCGGCCCACCCCCGAGACCCTGCGCGCCCTCGAGCTCGACGACGTGATCGCGCCCCTCTGGGGGGCCGGGGCCAGGGCGTGAGCGGCGCGGCCACGGGCGAGCAGTTCCACGTCAAGGTGGAGCTCATCGCCTGGGCCACCACCTTCGTGGGCGGGGACGGCAGCGACCGCAAGGTCTTCGAGGTGAAGGCCGGGCCCGGGGACGACGTGCGGAGCGTCCTCAAGCGCCTGAGCGGGCGCTTCCCGGCCCTCGACCAGGCCCTCTGGGACCGGGGCTCGGGCGAGCTGGCCGAGCACCTTGAGGTGGCCGTCAACGACGCCCTCCTGGGCATCCGGCACACCCTCGACACCCCCGTGAAGCCGGGCGACGAGATCCTCCTCATGGGACAGTTCATGGGGGGGTGAGGCGAGCGTGGAGCCCCTCCGTCTCCAGCGGGAGTTCCGGGGCGCCCCCATCGAGGCGCGCGCCCTCCGGGCGGGGGAGGACCTCTGGGTCACCCTGACGGGGGGGAGCCGGCCCCACATCGGCTCCCTCATCCTCGCCTCGCCCCGCCCCAGCCTGCGGGACCCCTCCCAAACCTCCGCCACCTCGAGCGTCCTCAACCGCCCCGGCCACATGGACGAGCGCCCCGGGCGCGCCCTGGCCGAGCGCCTGGCGGCGGCGCTGGGGTGCCACGTGGCCCTCGCCTGCGGCATCCACTACGACGGCCTGGACGCCCCCGCCATCGCCCGGATCGAGGCCCTCTGCGCCG
>MGDP01000191.1 GCA_001790955.1 Candidatus Tectomicrobia bacterium RIFCSPLOWO2_12_FULL_69_37 | reverse complement strand
CTTGAGGTTGGCCTTCATCTCGGGGAGGGAGACCGGGCGGGGGAGCTTGGCGAGGGCGCGCACGTCCACCATGTGCCAGCGGGGCCGGGCGCGGGCGGACTTGGGGTCGAAGTACTTGGACTTGGGGTCGAAGGCCGAGTGGTCGGGGTAGGCCTCGCGGGCGACCTCGGCGAGGCCCGCGACGTGGGGGGGCTCGGCGTTCGAGTGGTAGAAGAGCACGCGGTCGCCCTCCTTCATCTCCATCATGTGGTTGCGGGCCTGGTAGTTGCGCACGCCCTCCCAGCAGTCGGTCCGGCCGGGCCGGGCGAGGAGGTCGCCGAAGGAGAAGACCGAGGGCTCGGTCTTCATGAGCCAGTGGCGGGGCGGCATGTTTCTCACCTCCGGTGGATTTCACGTCCGTAGGGGCGAGGCATGCCTCGCCCCTACAGATGAATCGCGCCTACGCCTTCAGCCTCACCTCGCCCGCGATCTGGAGGTCGGCGAGCTTGAGGGTGTGGTGGATGAAGTCGTTCAGGGGGGTGGGGACGCCGGCCTCCCGCCCCAGCCGGGCGGCCGTGCCGCAGAGGGCGTCGATCTCCAGGCGCCTCCCGGCTTCGAGGTCGTGGCAGAGGCTCCCCTTGCTGGCGGGGTTCTGCTCGCCGAGGAAGCGGTAGCGGTCCTCGTCCGCCCCCTCGGGGAGGCGCACCCCCCGCGCCCGGCCCACCTCGTAGACCTCGCGCATGACCTCGCGCATCATCCGCCGGGTGCCCTCGTAGGCCATGATCTCGGCCAGGGGCGAGCGGGTGAGGGCGGTCATCCCGCCCACCCCGCAGATGAAGATGAACTTGGTCCAGAGCTCGGCCTCGATGTCCGCCGAGAGTTCGGCGTTGACTTGGGCGTTCTTCAGGACGGCGAGGAGGCGCTCCCCGCGCGGGCTGGTTCCTCCTCCCAGCTCCCCGAAGACCAGGCGCCTCGGCCCCCCGATCTGGCGGATGAGGCCGGGCCCCGCCACCGAGGTGAAGATGTAGGCGGCGCCGCCCATGACGCGCTCCCGGCCGTAGCGGGCGGCGAGCTGGCCCTCGTTGTCCACCCCGTTCTGGAGGCTGATGACCACGCTCCCGGGCCCCATCATGGGGGCGATGGCGGGGATGGCCTCGGGGTTGGAGATGGTCTTCACGCAGAAGAGCACCACGTCGCACGCCCCGGCCTCGGCGGGGTCGCTCGTGGCCCGGGCGCCCTTCACCGTGAAGCCCCCCTCGGGCGCCACGGCCTCGACGCGCAGGCCCTCCCGCCGGATGGCCTCCAAATGGGCCCCCCGGGCGATGAAGCGCACGTCCTCCCCCGCCCGGGCGAGCAGGCCCCCGAAGTAGGCCCCCACGCCCCCCGCCGCCATGACCCCGAAGCGCATGAAAGCTCTCCCGATGGACAGGACTTTTTAAACCAAGGCGCGGATCAAAAAAAGCGCCGCGGGGAGGAGGTGTCCCCGCGGCGGCGGATGGAGTCGCTGGATGGAGGCGGCCCCCCTCTCCCTTTGGGAGAGGGGAAGGGGGTGAGGGGAATCGTCCGTGCCGCCAAGCCTTCCCTCACCCCCCTTCGGGGGCCGAAGCCCCTCCGGGGGGCGAAGGCCCCGGCCCTCTCCCGGGGGGAGAGGGTGAGGAGCGAAGCCGCCGAAGAGACGAGTCTCCGGCGTGCTAGGCGCGGCGCTCGGTTTCTTCCGAGGGGGCCGCGCCCTCCTCCTCGGCCCCGCTGTGGGCGTGGCCGTTCGTGTGCCCGTTCGCGTGGCCGTTCGTGTGGCCGTTGGGGTGCCCGTCCGCCTCGGCGATGGTGAGGCCGCCGGGGGCGGCTTCGCTCCCGGGCGTCTCCGGGGCGGCTTCGGCGGCGGCGGCGGGTGCCTCCCCGCCGACGGGGAGGATCTCCGCCTCCTCCTGGGGACCGATGCCGGCCAGGGCCTCGAACTCCTCGGGCTTGGGCATGTCGGCCAGGTTCTTGAAGCCGAAGTACTCCAAGAACTGGGGCGTGGTGCCGTAGACGATGGGCCGGCCGATCACGTCCTTGCGGCCCAGGATGCGGACGAGGTTGCGCTCCAGCAGGGTGTTCATCACCCCGGTGCAGTCCACCCGGCGGATCTCCTCGACCTCGGGCTTGGTGATGGGCTGCTTGTAGGCGACGATGGCGAGGGTCTCCAGCCCGGCCTGGGAGAGGCGGGCCTTGCGCTCGGCCTTGAGGAGCCGCCGCACCCAGGGGCCGAACTCGGGCCGGGTGCACATGCGGTAGCCCTCGGCCACCTCGGCGATCTGGAGGGGGTGGCCGATGTGCTCCTCCATCAGCTCGGCCACGAGCTTGCGCACCACCTTGGCGTTGATGTTCTCCACCCCCCGGAAGATCATGGAGATGTCGCGCGGGCGCAGGGGCTCGTGCGCGACGAAGAGGAGGGTGAGGATGATGCGCTTGGCCTCGGCCTCCTCGATGATGAGGGGGGTGCCCTCCGCGGGCTCCGCCCCTTCGCCGGGCGCCTCGGCTTCCGGGGCGGCCGCGCCCTCCTCGGCGAGGTCGAAGGCGGACTCCGCCTGGGGCTCCTCGATGGCCTCCATCTGATGCTCGACGAGGGCCTTGCGGGCCGCCTCGGGTGAGGCGGGCCCGCCGCCCGTGAGCTCGAAGGCCGCGCCCTCCTCCGCGTCGTCCCGTTCGTTCATGCCGGCTTCCTGGCTGGTTTCATTCATCCTTCACCGCCTTGGCGATCCTTATTTCGGCGAAATTGGCGGACTGTCGGGCCACGACGAGGTTTTTGCGGATCAGTTCGAGCAGGGCGAGGAAGGTGACCACCACGGCCAGCACCCGCGCCCCCTCGAAGAGCTTCTGGAACACCACGCCCTCCGCCCCCGCCCGGTCGAGGGCGTCGAGGAGGAAGGTCTGGCGGTCGGCCATCTCCAGCTCGTCGATCTCGACGAGGTGGACGCCCTCCTCCCCGATGGACTCGATGAGGTGCTGGATGGCGCTGATGAGGTCGAACATGGTGACCTGGAGCCGGGGCTCCTCGGCGCCGGCGGGGTCGAGCATGATGCCGTCCCCGTTCCCGCCCCGCACGTAGACCCACGACTGCTCCTCCTCGGCCTGGCGGAAGGACTGGCTGAGGCGCTTGAAGCGCTGGTACTCCAGGAGCTGGCGCTGGAGCTCCTGGCGCAGCACCTCGGGGTCCTCCTCCGGCGCCTCCTCCCCGGTCTGGGGCAGGAGGGTGCGGCTCTTGATGTAGATGAGCCAGGAGGCCATCACCAGGTAGTCCGAGGCGACGTTGATGTTGAGCTTGCGCATCATCTCGATGTACTGGAGGTACTGCTCGGTGACGAAGGCGATGGGGATGTCGTTGATGTCGAGCTTGTGCTCGCGCACGAGGTGGAGGAGGAGCTCCAGGGGGCCCTCGAAGGCCTCGAGCTTGACGCGGAAGACCTCGCCGCCCTCGGCGCGCGGGGAGAAGTCCGCCCCGGGCGCGGCCTCTCCCTCCCCGCCCTGGGCGGCGGCGGCGGGAAGCACCTCCCAGTTCTCGGGGGAGCCGGCCGTGCGGTCGCTGCCCGCACCGATGTCCTCGAGGTCGACCTCCTTCATCGGGGGCACCTCCTCCGGGGCATCGGCGGCGTGCGGGGGGGACCCGGGGCCCAGGTTCTCCGGGGGCTGCATGGGAGAAAACCCCTTGCCGGGCGGGAAAAACATCCATCCCCGCGCGCGGCGGAGCGTCTTGCTGGGCGGATGAGCGGGCCCCCATGACCCGCCCGATAAGACTAGGGAATCCGGGCCGATATGTCAATTTCTTTCGTTTTTTGGGCCTTTCCGGCTCCCCTTTCTTGAGGCGGGCCGCCCCTTGAGGGGATAATCCCCCAGGCCCCCCGCCCGGGGGCCGGATTCCGGACAGGAGGCGCCATGCCCGCACTCTCCAAGCTCCTCTCCCTCCCCGAGGCCGCCCGCCGGGTGGGGGACGGCGAGATGATCTCCCTCGGGGGGAACTCCCTCACCCGCCTCCCCTCGGCCTTCGCCCGGGAGCTGGCCCGCCAGGAGAAGCGCGGCCTGCGCCTCGTGAAGACGGCCGGGGCCTACGACATCGACCTCCTCTGCGCCGCCGGAGCCGCCGTTGAAGTCCAGTCCGGCTACGTCGGCTTCGAGAACCTCTTCGGCCTGGCCCCCTCCTACCGCAAGGGGGTGGAGAGCGGGGCGGTGCGGGCCGTCGAGCACGCCTGCTACACCGTCATCGCGGGGCTGCGGGCCTCGGCCTACGGCATCCCGAGCCAGCCCGTGGCCGGCCTCCAGGGGAGCGACGTGCCCGGCCTCACTGGCTTCAAGGAGGCGGCCGACCCCTACACCGGCGCCAAGGTCTACATGATCCCGCGCATCCGCCCGCGCTGGGCCGTCCTCCACGTGCCCTACGCCGACGCCGAGGGCAACGCGCGCATCGAGGGGGGCACCTTCGAGGACGTGCTCATGAGCCGGGCGGCCGAGGGGGTCATCCTGACCGCCGAGCGGATCGTCGAGACCTCCTTCTTCGAGGAGCGGCCCGAGCGCACCCAGATCCCCGCCTTCCTCGTCGGCGCCGTGGTCCACGCGCCGGGCGGCGCCCGGCCGGGCGCCTGCCCGCCCTTCTACGACATGGAAGAGGAAGCCGTGGCCCGCTACATCGGGCAGTCCGCCTCGGCCGGGGGCCTCGCGGCCCACCTCGCCGAGTGGGAGGAGAGGGACCATCATCCGGCGGCGGGCCGTCCCGCGGGAGGGCGCCCTTGAAGCGGGAGATCTCCCCGGAGAAGCGGCGGGCGGCGGACCGGATGGCCGTCTTCCTCGCCCGCCAGATCCGGGACGGCGAGATCGTCTTCCACGGGGTGGCCTCGGCCCTCCCCATGACGGCGGTGGGGGTCGCCCGCCGGCTCCACGCCCCGGGCCTCACCTACCTCAACATCCCCGGCGGGGTGGACGCCCGGCCCGCCCATCTGCCCGGCTCGACGGTGGGGGCGCAGCTCCTGGAGGGCGCCCGGGCCGTCTTCAACCTGGCCGAGATCTTCGACCTCTCGGCGCGCGGGGCGCTCGACCTGGCCTTCCTGGGCGGAGCCCAGATCGACAGCCGGGGGGACATCAACCTCTCCTACATCGGCGACCCCAGGCGCCCCAAGGTGCGGCTCCCCGGAGGGGCCGGGAGCGCCTGCATCCTCCCCACCGCCAGGCGCACCGTGCTCTGGCGCACCGCCCACGACCCCCGGAGCTTCCCCGAGCGCTGCGCCTGGGTGACGGCCTCGGGGCGGGTGGACCGGGTGGTCACCCCCCTCTGCCTCTTCCGCAAGGAGGGCGGCCGGCTGGTGATCGAGAGCCGCCACGCGGGGGTCTCGGCGGAAGCCGTCCGCGAGGCCACCGGCTTCGACCCCGGCCCCTGCGAGGAGGCCCCCGAGACCCCCGAGCCCACCCCCGCGGAGACGGCCGCCCTCCAGGCGGCGGACCCCGGGGGGGTGCGCTTCCTCGAGTTCTGAGTCCCCCCATGCCCGGGAAGCTCTTCGACGCGGTGGGGATCGGCCTCAACTCGGTGGACCTCCTCTGCGTGGTGGAGCGCCACCCTCCATTCAACACCAAGGGCCCGCTGCTGGAAGTCTCCCGCCAGGGGGGCGGCCAGGCGGCCACCGCCATGGCGGCCCTGGCCCGGCTCGGGCTGCGGACCGCCTACATCGGCGCGGTGGGGGACGACGAGGAGGGCGCCTTCTCCCTCCAGAGCCTCCGCGAGGAGGGGGTGGACGTGGAGGGCGTCGTGGCCCAGCCCGGGCGGGCGAGCCAGTTCGCCGTCATCCTCGTCCAGCGGGGTGGCCCGCCCGGGGAGAGGGGCGGGCGCACCATCCTCTGGCGGCGGGAGGTGGAGCTCCGGCCCGGGGAGGTGCGGGAGGACATCGTGCGCGCCGCGCGTTTGATCCATGTGGACGGCCACAACATAGAAGCCGAGCTGCGGGCGGCGGAGTGGGCGAAGGAGGAGGGCGTCCCCGTCTCCTTCGACGCCGAGCGGGCGCTGCCCGGCACCGAGGCGCTCGTGCGGCGGACGGACTACCTCGTGGCCTCGGAGGAGTTCCCGGCCGCCTTCACCGGCGGGCTGCCGCTGGAGGAGGCCCTGCGGGCCATCCACCGCCTGGGGCCCCGGGTGGCCGCCGCGACTCTCGGGGAGCGCGGGGCGGTGGCCTTCGACGGGGAGCGCTTCCACCGCGCCCCCGCGTTCGCCGTCGAGGCGGTGGACACGACCGGGGCGGGCGATGTATTCCATGCGGGGTTCGTGTTCGGGGCCCTCCAGGGGTATCCGCTTCCGCGCACCCTCCGCTTCGCCAACGCCGTCGCGGCCATGAGCTGCCGCAGGCTCGGGGGAAGGGCCGCCCTCCCCCGCCTGGCCGAGGCGGAGGAGTTCATGCGGCAAGCCGGGCCCCTCCGCGCATAAGTAAAGGGGCCGCCGCGCGCCGCCGGGGGTCGTGAGAGCCGAATGAAAACCGGAAAGGCCGCTTTTTTTTCTCTCGTCCTGATCGCCGCGCTGGCGGCGGGCTGCGAGTCCGGCCCCCCCAAGGAGTCCGTCTCGGGGACCATCCTCCTCTCGCCCTCCCTCCCGCCCGAGACCCGGCGGGTGCGCCACCTCTTCATCTACCTGGAGCCGGGCCAGGGGGGCCCTCCCTTCGCCATCCAGCGGCTGGTGGAAACGGAGCTCCCCTACCGCTTCGTCGTCACGCCGGACGACGTGTTCGCGCGGGGGCAGTTCTTCACCGGCCAGGTGCGGGTGCGGGCGAGGCTCCTCGGCGAGAAGCTGCTCGACCCCGAGCTCGAGCCCCTGCGCCTGGGCAAGCTGGCCGGGGCGCTGATGACGGGGAGCTTCGAGGGGGTGAGCGCCGCGGTGGCCGTGGGGGCGCGGGACGTGGAGGTGGTGATCAGCCAGGCGGGGAAGGCCGAGGTGCGCAAGGTGGCGGCCCAGAAGCCGGCGGAGCTGCCCCCCTCCCACCCCCCGATCCCGCAGGGCCAGGCGCCCCAGGCCCCCCGGCCCCCGGCCCCCGCGCCCCAGGCGTCATCCGCGCCCCAGGCCCCCGCGCCTCCCGCCGGGGGCGGAGGCTCGATCTCGGGCACCATCGTCCTGGCGCCCCCGCTGGCGGGAAAGGCCGGCGGCAAGCGCGCGGTCTTCCTCATCGCCCGGGGGGAGCAGCCGGGGCCGCCCCTGGCCGTCGCGCGGATCGCCGACCCCACGTTCCCGCTCGCGTTCACGATCTCCCAGGCGAACGTCATGACGCCCGGGGTGAAGTTCGAGGGCCGGGTGCGGCTGGTGGCCCGGGTGGACGCCGACGGCAGCGCCGGCCCCCCCCAGAAGGGCGACCTGGAGGGCCAGGCCCCCGCCCCCGTCGCCGTGGGGAGCACCGGGGTCCGGATCGTGGTGGACAAGGAGTACTAGGGGAATCCCCCGGGCGCTGTCTCGTTGGTTCCCGGCTGCCTGTAGGGGCGTACGGCCGCACGCTCCTACGGAATCTTTCCTCGGGTGGAGTCGCCTCTTAGCCCTTCTGGATGAGCTGGACGTAGATGTTGATGTGGACGTCCTCGCCCACGAGCACGCCTCCCGCCGCTTCCCCTTTCCACCCTCCTCCGGCATAATCGCTCCCCGTACAGGACCCCTCCGAGAGCGGCACATCCCTGGTGAAAGGAGAACCCCGTGATCATCGACCCCCACGCCCACATCGCCCCGCAGTCCTTCATCGAGGACGCCCGGCGGGGCCGCTTCGGCGGCGCCATCTCGATCGAGCCGGGCGAGAAGTGGGAGTTCCTCGTGACGCGCTCGACCGTGCTGGGCCAGCAGCGGGTGCACCCGAACCCCCTGCCCAAGGAGACCTGGAACGTCGAGATGCGGCTCAAGGACATGAAGCGGATGGGGG
>MGDP01000190.1 GCA_001790955.1 Candidatus Tectomicrobia bacterium RIFCSPLOWO2_12_FULL_69_37 | reverse complement strand
GGTCTTCTCGACCGCGGCCGACAACCAGACCTCGGTCGAGGTGCACGTCCTCCAGGGCGAGCGCGAGATGGCGCGCGACAACCGCACGCTGGGCAAGTTCCACCTCGTGGGCATCCCGTCCGCGCCCCGCGGCGTGCCCCAGGTCGAGGTCACCTTCGACATCGACGCCAACGGCATCGTGAACGTCTCGGCCAAGGACCTCGGCACGGGCAAGGAGCAGGCCATCACCATCACGAGCTCGAGCGGCGTCGCCGAGGACGAGATCAAGCGCATGGTCCGCGACGCCGAGGAGCACGCCGAGGAGGACAAGAAGCGGCGCGATCTCGTCGAGGCCCGCAACCAGGCGGACACGCTGGCCTACAGCACGGAGAAGATCCTCAAGGAGCACGAGGCGAAGGTCTCCGAGGCCGAGAAGAAGGAGATCCAGGAGTCCATCGCCGAGGTGCGCAAGGCGCTCGAGAAGCAGGACGCCACGGTGGAGGAGATCACCCAGGCCCGCGGCCGCCTCGAAGCCGCCTCCCACAAGCTGGCCCAGGCCATGTACCAGCAGGCCGGGGCCAAGGGCGACGGCGGGGCCGCCCAGGCGCCCCGCCCGGACGGAGCGGCAAGGCCCGCCGCCGAGGGCGACGTGGTGGACGCCGAGTTCGAGGAAGTGGACAAGGAGAAGAAGTAGGAGCCCTCACCGCCCCGCCGGGGGTTGACGCACCATGGCCAAGCGCGACTACTACGAGGTGCTGGGGGTCGGCCGCAACGCGGGCGAGGAGGAGATCAAGCGCGCGTTCAAGCGGCTCGCCCGCAAGCACCACCCGGACCTCAACCCGGGCGACAAGCAGGCCGAGGAGCGCTTCAAGGAGATCGGGGAGGCCTACGCCGTCCTCTCCGACCCCGCCAAGCGCCGCCAGTTCGACGCCATGGGGCACGCCGCCTTCGCCGGGGGGAGCCCCTGGGGCGAGCGCGGCGCCCCGCCCAGCGTGGAGGACATCCTCCGCGAGTTCGGGCTGGGCGACCTCTTCGGCGGCATCTTCGGCGCGGGCGGGGCGCGCCGCGGGGGCTTCTGGGAGGGGGGCGCCTCGCGGGGCCCCGCCAAGGGCGCCGACGTCAACTACTCGATGGAGATCGGCTTCGACGACGCGCTCCGGGGCCTGACCTCCACCATCACCATCCCCCGGACGGCGCGGGAGAACGGCGCTTCCCGCCGCACCACCGAGCGCATCCAGGTGAAGATCCCGGCCGGGGTGGAGAGCGGCTCGCGCGTGAGGCTTGCCGGGAAGGGCGACCCCTCGCCCGACGGGGGGCCCCCGGGCGACCTCTTCATCACCACCAAGGTGCGCCCGCACCTCTTCTTCGACCGCAAGGGCGACAACCTCTACCTGGAGCTCCCGGTGACGCTGGGGGAGGCCCTGCTGGGCACCCGGGTGGAGATCCACACCTACGAGGGGACCTCCAAGGTCACCATCCCCCCCGGCACCCAGAACGGGCGCAAGTTCCGCCTCGCGGGCAAGGGCGCGCCCCACCTCAAGGGCGGGGGGAAGGGGGACCTCTACGTGACGGTGCGCGTCCTGCTGCCCGACCGGCTCGACGAGGAGAGCAAGGAGCTCATCCGCGAGTTCGAGCGCCGCAACCCGATGCACCCCCGCACGCCGATGACCGGCGTGAGCATGTGAGGAGAGGTCCGTGGCGCGCCGGCGGAGGCTGAGGGACGGCAGGTACACCATCAGCGCCATCGCCGAGATGTTCGAGATCCACCCCCAGACGCTCCGCCTCTATGAGCGCGAGGGGCTCCTCGAGCCCGGCCGCAGCGAGGGCAGGACGCGCCTCTACACCGAGAACGACATCGAGCGCCTGGAGGTGATCCTCACCCTGACCCGCGACATGGGGGTGAACCTCGCGGGGGTGGAGGTCATCCTCGACCTGCGGCGCAAGCTGGTCGAGGCGGTGGAGCGGTTGGGCCAGCTGGAGGACCTCCTGCACAGCGACGCCATGGAGGAGCTGAGGGCGCGCATGGAGGACGCGACGGCCGAACAGGCCGCTTTGATCCCGGCCAGGGCCGCCAAACTGGTACGGGTGACCCGGAGAGCCAAGTGAGCACGAACTCGCTGAAGACCTATGTCCTGTTGGGGCTGTTGACCGGCTTGATCCTGCTGATCGGGCAGCTGATCGGCGGCCAGGGGGGCCTCGTCATCGCGCTCGTCCTCGCGCTGGCGATGAACGGGGTGAGCTACTGGTTCTCCGATCGGATCGTCCTCGCCAGCACGGGGGCGCAGGAGGTGCTCCCCGAGCACGCCCCCGAGCTCTACGGCATGGTGGCGGACCTGGCCCGCCGCGCCGGGCTGCCCGCCCCGAGGGTGTACGTCATCCCCGAGGCCGTGCCCAACGCCTTCGCCACCGGGCGCAACCCGCAGAACGCCGCCGTGGCCTTCACCGAGGGCATCCTGCACACCCTCAACCGGGAGGAGCTCGAGGGGGTGGCGGCCCACGAGATGGCCCACATCCGCAACCGCGACATCCTCATCAGCACCGTCGCGGCCACCCTCGCGGGCGCCATCATGTACGTCGCCCAGATGGCCCAGTTCGCCGCCTTCTTCGGCGGCGGCCGCCGGGACGAGGAGGGCCGGGGCGGCGGCGGCTTCCTCGGGCTCATCCTCGCCGCGATCGTCGCCCCCCTCGCCGCCACCCTGCTCCAGATGGCGGTGAGCCGCTCGCGCGAGTACCTGGCGGACGCCACCGCGGCCGAGATCACCCGCTCGCCGCGCTCGCTCGCCTCGGCCCTCCAGCGGCTGGAGGAGGCCGCGCACCAGGAGGCGCTCCCCTGCGCCACCGAGGCCACCGCCCACATGTACATCGTGAACCCCCTGACGGGCGGGGGGCTGGCCTCCCTGTTCAGCACCCACCCGCCCATCGGGGAGCGCATCCGCAGGTTGCTGGAGATGAGGTCCCTTTGATGAGGTCTGTGGAAAGCGGGAGGTTCGGCTGAATGGAGGATCACGTGGAAATCCGCGCCGGGGAGGAAGCCCAGCCCCCTGCGCCGCCGAAGGACGGCGGGGCGGCCCCCGGCGAGAAGCCGGAGGGCGCCTCAGGCGCCAAGGTGGTGGATCGCCGGCGCAGGTACGGCGAGGACGGGGGCGCGGCCCAGGCGGAGGCCGCCGAGGCGCCGAGGACCGTCCCCACCTACGTCGAGCAGCTCGAGCGCAAGGTGGCGGTCGCCGAGGAGAAGCTCAAGGAGCACGTCGAGCGGCTCAACAAGGAGTCGGCCGACTTCCGCGCCCGCCAGGAGCGCGAGCTCGAGCGCCGCACCCTCGAAGCCCGCAAGCGGGTGGTTTCGGCCTTCCTCCCCATCGCGGAGGACCTGGGCCGGGCGGTGGCGGCCGCCTCGGCTCCCGCCGCCGGGGATGCTGCGGAGGGTCTCATCGAGGGGGTCCGGCTCATCCAGGGGCGCTTCTCCCAGGAGCTGGCCGCCCAGGGCGTGGTGCCCATCGCCGCGGTGGGCGAGCGCTTCGACCCCTCCCTCCACGAGGCCCTGATGACGAAGGAGGTGACCGATCCCTCCCTCGACGGGGTGGTGGTCGAGGAGCTGGGCCAGGGCTACCGCCTGGGGGATGAGGTGATCCGCCCGAGCCGGGTGGCCGTGGGCAAGCTCCGCGCGGGGGAGGCGGCCCCGGGTTCTTGAATCGCCCTCTAAACCGGTGTAGGTTCAACCCTTTGCCCTTGGCCGGGCCAGGGAGCGGGAATGGCCAAACGCGATTACTATGAAGTCCTCGGGGTGGAGCGGGGGGCGGACGAGGCCGAGATCAAGAAGGCCTACCGCCGCCTCGCCATGCAGTACCACCCCGACCGGAACCCGGGCGACAAGGTGGCGGAGGAGGCCTTCAAGGAGGCCTCCGAGGCCTACCAGGTCTTGGGCGACCTCCAGAAGCGCCAGGCCTACGACCGCTTCGGGGCGGACGGCCTGCGCGGGATGGGCGGCGCCCCGGGCTTCTCGAGCTTCGAGGACATCTTCTCCTCCTTCGGGGACATCTTCTCGGACCTCTTCGGCATGGGGGGCGGCCGCTCCCGCCGCCGCAACGGCCCCCAGCGGGGCCGCGACCTGGTCTACAACCTCGAGCTGACCTTCGAGGAGGCCGCCCTGGGGGCGGACCGCGACCTCGAGTTCGAGCGGCCGGCCGAGTGCGTCTACTGTGGGGGCTCGGGCGCCAAGGCGGGGGCCGTCGCCTCCTGCCCCTCCTGCCGGGGCACCGGGCAGGTGGCCTTCCGCCAGGGCTTCATCACCTACAGCACCGCCTGCTCGGAGTGCGGGGGGACGGGCCAGGTGGTCCGGGAGCGCTGCCCCGAGTGCGGGGGCCGGGGGCTCCGCGCCGAGAAGCGCCGCGTCAAGGTGAAGATCCCGGCCGGGGTGGACCACGGCGGGAGGCTCCGCCTGCGCGAGGAGGGCGAGGGCGGGGCGCGCGGCGGCCCGGCCGGGGACCTCTTCGTGGTGGTCGCCCTGCTGGCCCACCCCGGGTTCCAGCGCGAGGGCCAGCACGTGGTCAGCCGCCTCGACATCACCTTCGCCCAGGCCGCCCTGGGGGCGGAGGTCGAGGTGAAGACCCTCTACGGGAAGTCCAAGCTCAAGGTCCCCAAGGGGACGCAGGGGGGCGAGACCCTGGTGCTGCGCGGGGAGGGCTTCCCGGTCATGGGGCGGAAGGCCAAGGGGGACCACATCGTCCAGGTGTTCGTCCGCACCCCGACCCGGCTGAGCCCGAAGGAGGAGCGCCTCTTCCGCGAGATGGCCGCGCTGGAGGGGGAGCGCGAGGCGCGCAAGGAGAAGGTGGCCGGCGTCAAGAAGGGCTTCCTCGATGCGGCCGGGAGCCTCGGGGGGCGCCTGCGCGGCTGGCTCGGGGGCATCCTCCGCGCGGCCGCCCAGGGGAGCCGGCCCTGCCGGAACGCATAGGCCCCGGGCGTCCTGCCGGGCCACGATTTCAAAGGGAGAGCGATGCCGGAAGAAGAGAAGGGGTTCAAGGTATCGGACCGGCGCTTCGCCGTGAGGGGCTACGAGGAGGAGGAGTCCCCGCCCCCGCCGGCGGAGAAGCCGGAGGAGAAGCGGAAGGAGGCGGCCCCTCCCCTCGCGGAGGAGAAGCCCCCCGCCCCCGAGGCTCCCCCCAAGGGGCCTCCCCAGGGCGGCCGCAGCCGGGAGTTCGAGATGCTCCTGGCCATCCTCCAGGGGAACGCCCTGGCGGCCATGGGGCTGCATCCCCAGACGGGGGAGCGGATCGGCGCCCCCGACCCGCGCAACGCGCGCACGTTCGTGGACATGGTCGTCTACGTGAAGGATAAGATGAAGGGGAACCTCAGCGCCGAGGAGGCGGGCCTCCTCGACCAGGTGGTGTCCGACCTTCAGCTGCTCTATGTTCAGCAGGTGGGCATCGGCTAGCCCCTGCGATTCCGGCGACCGGGAGGTAACATGGCTGTGGAGCACGGGTACGACGACATGTTCGAGCAGGCCCTCAACATCGTGAACAACCGCTTCCTGCTCTCGGTGCTCCTCGCCAAGCGGGTGACCCAGCTCCGCAAGGGGGCCGAGCCCCTCGTGGACTTCCACGGGCTCGACACCCACGAGGAGATCGTCTACCGGGAGATCGTGGAGCGGAAGCTCGAGTGGCGGAGCACGGTCGCGCCCGTCCACGCCGGGGAGATCGAGCAGGACTTCATGGGCGACTTCGACGACACGGAATAAACGCGCCGCCGGAGAGTTGGCGATATGTCATCCGCAGGGGCGGCCGGGCGGCCGCCCCTGCGTTTTTCCCGGCTACCGGCTTCGGCCCTTGAGGTAGTCCCCCACCCGCGCAAGGCCCTTCTCGATGTTCTCGATCGAGTTGCAGTAGGAGAACCGCAAGTGGCCCTCCCCGCCGGGGCCGAAGTCCGCCCCCGGAGCCACCGCCACCCCGGTCGCCTCCAAGATCTCCCGGGCGAGGGCCAGGCTGTCCTCTCCCCAGGCCCGGGCGTCGGCGAAGGCGTAGAAGGCGCCGTCCGGCTCCTGGGGGATGGCGAGCCCGATCTCCCGCAGGCACCGCAGCATGACC